>JALEJI010000063.1 GCA_022769825.1 Prevotella sp.
TGATGAGGGTATGGTGATGCCCTCCAAACTTGTGCAACCAGAGAAGCAAAATTTACCAAGATACTCAACATAAGGAGGAAGTTCTATATTTTTAATACTGCAACAACGTGCGAAGCAGGCATATCCCAAGCTCGTTAGATGACGAGGTAAATGTATTTCTGTTAGACTTGAGCATCCAGAAAAAGTGGATTTTCCTAGTGATGTGACAGATGAGGGTATATTTACTCTCTGCAAATGTATGCATCCACAAAAACAATACTCACCAATTTTTGTAATAGATTAAGGAAGTAAGACACTTGTGACAGTTTTACAATCACGGTAACAGCCTTCTTCCAGAGCAGTTACAGGGTATTTCTTACCATCGCTTGCTGTTACTTTTTGAGGCACTACGATGTCTCCTGTGTATTTCCAATCTGTATTGGAAGCTAGGACAGTATAATCATCAATTATGTTATACCTCATCTCATCAATTATCTCGTACCTTGCAAAAGTTTTGACAGGAATCAGAAATAGTGCAAGAAGCATGAGAAAAGCTACACAGAAAGAAACTCTCTTACCTCCTATCTGGTATAGGGGGGGGGTAAAACTGGGAATCATAATATAAAAAATTATAGTTAAATGTTGTGCTTTGTTATATATTTTTGCCACTACTGTCCCGTTAAAGTGGACTAATCGCTCTTTGAATTAATTGAAATACAGTCTTTTGCAAGAGATTTTAATGGTGCGACGATTTGAATTTGTACTTTTGCAGTTATCTATAATACTGCACGATGAACAAAGACAAATACGTTTTCGCCCAATTGATAGAATTTCTCGACAATAACAAGTTTCGCCATTTGGTTGACAAGTATGATGGAAACCGCTATGTGAAGTATTTCACATGTTGGAATCGTGCCTATGTCCCTCTCTACGATGGGCGCGCCTTGCGCCTCCACGCCGTCGAGGAAGTGGTAGGCCGGCATCTGCCCCCTGCGCCTCCCCAGCGTGCGCCACTTGCCGTCGGCCGTCTGCGCCACCTGTCCGCCGCCTTTCCTCACGTATCTCACCTTCGTGCCTTCCTCTGCCCACATCAGCACCGGCTTCTGCAAGCCAAAGCGGTTCACGTGGTAGCCCTGCTTGCCGTGTTGCTTCACCGTTATCATGAAGCCGCCTTTCGGGTATACCCTCAGCCTTATGTCCTTCTTCAGCCGTGAGGCGTGAGCCATGCCACTCTGCATGAGCTTGCCCCTCGCTATGGCAAGAACCTCCTTGCCATCGGCGCCGTACTTGAGCACTCTCCATCGTCCTTAGCACGTCGGTGAACTCCTTTCCGTCGTATGGCTGGCTGGAGTCGTAAGGAAGACAATACTGTCTAAACCTTGTTTTAATCCATGACAGGCATAGTATAACCACGTCGAATTGTAAAATATTATTGCTGAAATTTAACACTTGGAAACAGGGCCAAATAGAGCGGGAAAAGGGTAGCCTTATGCTGTTTGACAATACCGTTGGCGGGTTTCTGGCCCAAAATTTTTGCCGTTACGGCGTAATCGCGTCGCCGTTACACCGTAACGGCAGCGCGGTTTCACCGTAACGGTGACGCGATAACACCGTAACGGTGATGCGATTACAGTGTAACGGCAACGCCATTTTAGCGAATTTGCGACGCCAAAAAACCATCAAAAGCATAATTGCTTAATAATCAACTATTTGCGAAAATAGCTCATAATTACGTTATTTCCAACCATGCGAAGGCTTGGTTGAAAAGAATCGATTCTCAGACGACCATTTGTAAAATATTATTATCAGATTAAACATGTGTGCATCGTGTGCTTTGCAGGGCAGCCAGACGAACATGCGGGGGCCACACCATGCAAGCTGAAATGCTTGTGCATAACTAAAACTATATGCGTCTTGAAATGTTATAACTCGCAGAAAAAAAAATATTAGATAGAAAAAAATCTGTCTGAAAAGAGTGAATGACGAATTATTATCTTAACTTTGCATAAGATGTCTGTTTATACGTAAATACAGCTAAAGCAATGAGACAGGTGATACTCTACGTCATTTTCGCGCTTGCCATGGTTCTTGGGAGTCATGGAGAGTTGTCGGCTGCCTCAAGGTTGGCACATTGCTCAAAGGACAGGTTAGAGAAGGTTGAGCATAAGCAGGACAAGCCTGAGGCCCAAGTCAACGACGCGTCGCTTCTTGCTTATGGCGTTTGCGGCAATCGCCCACAACGCTTGTCGCCATCTGGAAACATCTATGCCAATCCATCAGCAAGCAGGTTGACGTATAATAAGATCCGTTTTTTGTCAGATTCCCTATCAGCCATTTCAAGCCATTGCGAGCAGTCGAGAGAAGAGACGGCTCCAATATGCTTTGATGTCGCCAGCAAGTATTATGTCATTTGCTTGCGGCATCTGCTTTGTTAGCTATATCGCGTTTTTTTAGGAAAGTCTTTGTATTCCGGCAAAACAAGGTCAATAGTGTTTTGCTGAGCTACTGGCATGCATCAATTAAAAAACAAGAATTCAGCTAAATTAAAAAAGGAGATAAAATCAACAATGGCAAAGATAAACCATTTCGTAATGGGCACCAAGGTAATGGCGCTCGACAATATAGAAGTGAAAAAAGGCTTCTTGGGATTGAGCACTAAGCTCATTTACAAGCCAACAAACAGTGAGGTAAAAATCAAGGAAAACGAGTACTCGGCCGAGGACGGTAAAAAACTTGAGACCATTCTCGCCTCTAAGCCAGAGGATATGGCAGACGCAATCAGCAAGCATCCGGTTTCGGTGAAAGAACTTGGAAACGCCAGGCTTGAGGCTTGCGTCTCAAGCGACCGTCAGTTCGCCGCCGCGATGCTCCTAAGCTTCAAGAACTTGTCATACACGCCGGTTACTGACTTGCGAGTCTACGAAGGCAAGGCAGCCGAAGCCTTTGCAAAACTGTTCAAACTCTAATCATCTACAATATGCTCAGCCTCCAGGCGCTTTTATCAAGAAAGGCCTGGAGGTCTTTATTTCACGGTTATGTGCCAACAGCCCTGGTTCACCTCATATTTTATGAGGCAACGGTTTCTCTCCCTCATGTCGCGCATCACCTCCGCAAGAACCCACTTTAGCGTGTCGTTCCTGACCTCGCGCCTGTGTTCTCCAGGGGCTTCCACGGTCTTGTAACGGTTGTAAGCCACGTCGAACGTTGTGCCGAAGAGGTGGCAACTGTTAGGCTTGGCGTTGGCGTTCTTCTTTTGCAGTTTGGCCACGTCAGCCTTGGTGCGCAGCACGCTCGTAACGATTATCTTGTGCAGCGGAATGTGCTTCACGTGAAGGGAGTCGAAGAAATTGCGGCCAATGTCCTGTAGAAGAACGGCAGCACGCGGAACGAGAAACGGCGAACTGTCGCGAAGGCGGTCGATGTGGAAATAAGGATTAGCACCTATATATACCAATGATGACAGGTGCTTTGAGGCGTCGGCACTGTCGGCAACAGGTCTCACGCCCCATTTCTCGGCAGCCAAGAGTTGCACGTCGTTTTGGTCGGGGAAAGATGCCTCGAAACCAGGCACGCTGTAAATCCGGCTCTTCACCTCCTTACCGTCTTTACCGGTGAAGATGGTGCGCATGTCTTCTTTGCCGACGGGCATTGGAAAAGCGGCTTTGTTTTTATGGTTGCTGTTGGCGGCAATGGTCTCTTTGATGGGTTCCTTTTCCACAGATTTCTTGCCATTCATTGCCACACCTGGAAAGATGAGCCTTACGAGGGCAAGAAAAGCTACGGTGCCGAAAAAATATATCGTAAATTTACGTTTGCTAATTTTCATTATTCAATTGTCTAAAAATATTGTTTGGCATAAGCCATCAAACATATTGCAGCAGGATATCCCACACAGCTACTATGTGGCACGCGCTTCCAAGCAACACGAAGAAATGGAACACCGTGTGCATGTATTTTCGATTGTGTCGCATGTAAAACAACGCGCCAGTGATATAAGCCACGCCTTCGGCCACGATCCACGACACGGCACTTGCCGATACACTGTCTATTAATGGTTTGAAAGCCACAAGCACACATAGTCCCATTCCTATGTAGGCAAAAGTCTCAATGTTGCTATGACCCTTGAGGCGGTGGAAAGATATTATAGTGCCAACTATGGCGCATAGCCATACAAAGCAGAACAGTGTCCAGCCCCAAAAGCCTTGGTCGCGAAGCGCAACGAGGGTGATAGGGGAGTAAGAACCGGCTATATGCCAATATATGGCGGCATGGTCCCACTTGCGCAACCGCTCTTTCCAAACCGAACGGGCAGACATGGCATGGTAGACGGTTGACGCCACATAGCTCGAAAGCATGCCGAAAAGGTAGAGTATTACTCCAGCCGTTGCCCAACCGTTATGATACCGGAAACACCAGACGAGAAATATCACACCAATCACAACGCCAAGCAAGATGCCTGCGGCATGACTCCATGAGTTCCACAGCTCCTCCTTATGAGAGAAAAATATTTTCCTATGCATGCTTTGGTTATCAATCAGAGTTTTACGGTAAACGTCTGACACTCCGGGAATGATTCGGCCAACGCGAGAGGCTCATTCCTGAATATCCCGAACAGCGCGCTTCCGCTGCCCGACATCTGCGCGTAGGAAGCACCAAGTTTGTAGAGCTTGCCTTTTATGTCGGAAAGCTCGGGGTGAGCCTTGAAGACGGGCTTCTCAAAGTCGTTGCAGAGGTCGTCCTTCCACGTTTCTATAGGTTGCCTTACCACGTCGCGGCAACATTTGGCAGGCTTGTGGCAAACAATCTCCTTGTAGGCTTGGCCTGTAGACACGGCGATGTCTGGCTTTACAATCGCCATATAATAGCCATCGAGATTGCCTTTGGGCTCGTCGGCAGGCTCAAGGATCTCACCTCGTCCGCTGGCGTAAGCTGGTGCCGCCTCGATGAAGAACGCACAGTCGGAACCCAACTTAGCGGCGTAGCGTTCCATCTCCGCTATGCCAATGTTGAGACGAAAACGCTCGTCGAGCAGCCTTATCATGAAGGCTCCATCCGAAGACCCTCCCCCGAGACCGGCCTGCATGGGTATGCGTTTCACGAGGTGAGCATGGATGCGAGGCAACTTATAATCGGCGGCGAGCAGTGAATAGGCTTTCACCACAAGGTTGCTACGCTCGTCGCAGTCAACGGCATTGCCCGTAACCTTCAAGTCGCAGTCGACATCCGACGGGAATTCGTCAGACATGAGCTTTATCTCAAGGGCGTCTGTCAGGTTGACGGGGTAGAATACGGTTTCTATATCGTGATATCCATCTTGGCGTTCAGCCACGACGTTTAATCCAAGATTGATTTTGGCGCAAGGAAATGTAATCATAGTCTTAATAGTTTTATCAGTGCAAATATAAATCATTTTATTGAAATGGCTACGCTTTGTTGTGATAATTTTGTAAATTTGTGCCTAAATTCAAAACAGACATGGCAGAACCTAACAAGAACACACGGCGCAAGGCATCGTCACCCATTGACCAGACCTATGGCCACCTGCAGCCACAAGCACTTGATATAGAGAAGGTAGTGCTTGGCGCCTTGATGATAGACAAGGACGCTTTTTCCATCGTCTCGGAGGCATTGGTGCCCGAGACATTCTATGAGCCTCGCCATCAAAAGATATTCGCGGCCATTCGAAATCTAAACGTCGACGAGAACCCCGTGGATATCCTCACGGTGACCAATGAACTTGAGAAAGAAGGCACACTCGAGAGTGTTGGCGGACCTACTTATATCGTGGACCTCGCCTCACATGTCGGTTCTGCGGCCAACATACAGTATCACGCCAAGATACTCCATCAGAAATACATGGCACGCCAGCTAATCTCTTTCGCCAGCAAGATAGAGACATCGGCTTTCGACCCAATGGTCGACACTGACGAGCTGATGCAGGAAGCCGAGGGCGCGCTCTTCGAAATCTCGCGGAAAAACATGCGGCAAGACTATACGCAGATTGATCCCGTGGTGCGCCAGGCCGTTGACATCATACAGAAGGCATCGTCAAACAGCACTGGTCTCACCGGATTGCCTTCCGGCTTTACCAAGCTCGACGACATGACATCTGGTTGGCAGAAGAGTGACCTCGTCATCATTGCCGGTCGCCCTGCGATGGGTAAGACCTCGTTTGCGTTGTCTATAGCCAAGAACATTGCCGTTGACTATCGTGAGCCGGTGGCGTTTTTCTCGCTTGAGATGAACAACGTGCAGCTTGTAGACCGCCTTATAAGTAATGTGTGTGAGATTGAGGGCAAGAAAATCATGAACGGACAGTTGAGCCGTGACGAATGGGACAGATTCGACAAGCGCCTGTCAAAACTCACGGGCGTGCCATTGTATATCGACGACACGCCAGGCATGTCGATTTTCGAACTTCGCACCAAGGCACGCCGTCTCGTGCGTGAGAAGGGCGTGAAGCTGATCATGATCGACTACCTGCAACTCATGAACGCAAGCGGCGCGCGCTTTGGCAACCGCCAGGAAGAGGTGTCAACCATCTCACGTTCGCTTAAAGGACTTGCCAAGGAACTTGACATACCGGTGATAGCTCTCTCGCAGCTAAACCGTACCGTTGAGAACCGTGAGGGACTGGAAGGCAAGCGACCTCAGCTGAGCGACCTGCGAGAGTCTGGTGCCATTGAGCAGGATGCCGACATGGTGCTGTTCGTGCACCGCCCGGAATATTACCATCTCTACCAAGACGAAAAGGGCAACGACCTGCATGGAAAGGCACAAATCATAATAGCCAAGCACCGTAAGGGCGCCACGGGCGACGTGCTGCTGTCCTTCCAAGGGCAATACACACGATTCGCCAATCCCGAGGACACCATGCTTTCGCCATTGGCCGATAACATGGGTGGCGAGATTATCGGTTCGCGACTGGGTAGCAACGAGGACCCGCTTGGAGGAGACATGAACGTTCCTTTCTGATAGATTATAACAAAACATCGCAAAAAAATAATAGATTATTTGTCTATGTCACGGCAAATATTTACCTTTGCAACCGTTAAAGAAAAAAGCATAAAAAGAAATGACAGCACTTATCGCCATAATTAGCATTATCCTAAGCATTCGACTGCGTGTAACGGTTGGAAGTGAATGGGCGTGCGTGCATGCTTGAAAAACATACGATAGCAAGGCCTTTCCACTTCCATAAGTGGGAAGGCCTTTTTGCTTTCAAAACAAAGGGAATAAAAACATTTAATTACATATTACGTTAATCACAATTTAATCATGAGTGAGAGACTTTATATTTTTGACACAACGCTTCGCGACGGCGAGCAGGTGCCTGGATGCCAATTAAACACCGTTGAGAAGATTCAAGTGGCCAAGCAGCTTGAGCTTCTTGGCGTTGACGTCATTGAGGCTGGCTTCCCAATATCCTCGCCCGGCGACTTCAATTCGGTGGTGGAAATCAGTAAGGCCGTGACATGGCCCACGATTTGCGCCTTGACCCGTGCGGTGGAAAAAGACATCGACTGTGCGGCCGAGGCTTTGCAGTATGCCAAGCACAAGAGAATTCATACCGGATTGGGCACAAGCGATTACCATATTAAGTATAAGTTCAACAGCAACCGGGAGGACATTCTTGAACGTGCAGTTCGTTCAGTGGCTTACGCCAAGAAGTATGTCGAGGACGTGGAGTTCTATGCCGAAGACGCTGGTCGCACAGACAACGAGTATCTCGCGCAAGTGGTGGAAGCCGTCATCAAGGCTGGTGCCACAGTGGTAAACATACCTGATACCACTGGCTATTGCTTGCCAAACGAGTATGGCGCGAAAATAAAGTATCTCAAGGAGCATGTAGACAACATAGACAAGGCCATAATATCCACTCACTGTCACAACGACCTTGGCATGGCCACGGCCAACACCTTGGAGGGCGTGATTAACGGAGCCCGACAGGTCGAGGTGACAATCAACGGCATTGGTGAGCGCGCCGGCAATACCTCATTGGAAGAAATTGCCATGATTCTGAAATGCCATAAGAACGTGGGCATTAACACGAACATCAATACTCGCAAGATTTACCCCATCTCTCGCATGGTGTCTTCGTTGATGAACATGCCCGTACAGCCAAACAAGGCTATCGTGGGTCGCAATGCCTTCGCCCACTCTTCAGGCATCCACCAGGATGGAGTGCTCAAGAATGTGCAGACCTATGAAATCATCGATCCAAAGGACATTGGCTTGGAGAACAACGAGATTGTGCTTACGGCACGTTCGGGCCGCGCTGCTCTGAAATACAGGCTGGAAGCCAACGGTGTTGACATCAAGGACCAAGACCGTTTGGACAAGATTTACGAGGACTTCCTCAAGCTTGCCGACCGCAAGAAGGAAATCACTGACGACGACGTGTTGATGCTCGCCGGAGCCGACAAGGCCGCATCTCACTCGGTGAAGCTCGACTATTTGCAGGTTACGGCAGGCAAGGGCGTGCGCAACGTGGCAAGCGTGGGGCTCGACATCGCCGGCGAGAAGTTTGAGGAGAGCGCAACGGGCAATGGTCCTGTCGACGCGGCTATAAAGGCACTCAAACGGATCATACATAAGCAGATGACATTGAAGGAGTTTACCATTCAGGCCATCACCCAAGGCTCTGATGACGTGGGCAAGGTTCACATGCAGGTGGAATACGACGGTCACGTCTATTATGGCTTTGGCGCAAACACCGACATCGTGACGGCTTCTGTCGAGGCTTATCTCGACTGTATCAATAAATTTCGCAAATAACAAGGCATTAGATCCAGCAAAAATATTATGAATACACTTTTCGATAAGATTTGGGACAGCCATGTAGTCCAAATCGTCAAGGACGGTCCCACACAACTTTACATAGACCGTCTCTATGGCCACGAGGTGACCACTCCACAGGCTTTCGACGGACTTCGTCAACGTGGCTTGAAGGTGTTCCGACCAAAGCAGAACTTCTTCATGCCCGACCACAATATCCAAACCCATGACCAAGACAAGCCTATCGCAGACCCTGTCGGCAGGAAGCAGGTTGACACTCTCGATAAGAACTGTGAGGAGTTTGGCCTGACAGAGTTTAAGATGAACACCGAGGACAATGGTATCATTCACGTCATAGGTCCCGAAAAAGGTCTCTCACTTCCTGGCATGACGATTGTCTGTGGCGACAGCCATACCTCAACCCACGGAGCTGTTGGAGCCGTCGCCTTCGGCATTGGCACTTCAGAGGTGGAGATGGTGCTCGCCTCACAATGCATATTGCAGCAAAAGCCAAAGTCGATGCGCATAAGCGTCAACGGCAAGCTGAAGCCGGGCGTAACAGCCAAAGACGTGGCTCTATACCTCATGAGCAAGCTCACCACATCGGGCGCGACGGGCTATTTCGTGGAATACGCGGGCGACGTGGTTCGCGACATGACAATGGACGGACGCTTGACCCTGTGCAACCTTTCGATAGAGATGGGTGCACGTGGTGGCTTCGTGGCTCCAGACGAGACGACATTAGAATACATCAAGGGTCGCGAATATGCTCCTAAGGGAGCTGATTGGGACAAGGCCGTGGCTTATTGGAAGACATTGAAGAGCGGTGACGATGCCGTCTTCGACAAGGAGTTGGTATTTGACGCCGACGACATTGAGCCTCGCATCACCTATGGAACAAATCCAGGCATGGGCATTGGCATCAACGGTTCGATTCCTGCTCTTGACGAGATACCTGAGGCAGAGCGAGCCGGTTTTGAGAAGAGCTTGAAATACATGGGCTTTAAGCCAGGAGAGAAGTTACTTGGCCATCCAATAGATTATGTCTTCCTTGGCGCATGTACCAATGGACGCATTGAGGATTTCCGCGCTTTTGCCGAAATCGTAAAAGGAAAGCATAAGGCTGAGAATGTAGTGGCATGGCTTGTGCCAGGCTCTCATCTCGTGGCAAAGCAGATAAAGGAAGAGGGTCTTGACAAGATACTCACCGAAGCAGGATTCGCCATTCGCCAACCAGGTTGCTCGGCTTGCCTTGCCATGAACGACGACAAGGTGCCAGCGGGCAAATATAGCGTATCTACAAGCAATCGAAATTTTGAGGGACGACAAGGACCTGGAAGCCGTACTATTCTCGCAAGCCCACTCGTGGCAGCGGCAGCGGCGTTAACAGGTAAAATAACAGACCCCAGAACTCTATAATCATGAAGCAGAAATTTAATATCATCACCTCAACGTGTGTGCCACTTCCTTTGGAGAACGTTGATACAGACCAAATAATACCGGCACGTTACCTCAAGCTGACCCAAAAAGACGGCTTCGGCCCATTTCTTTTCCATGATTGGCGTTTCAACGCTGATGGCTCTGAGAAGAAAGACTTCGTGCTGAACAATCCAGACTTCAAGGATGCCGTCATCTTGGTAGCCGGCAAGAATTTCGGTTCGGGCTCATCGCGTGAGCACGCGGCGTGGGCCATCGCCGGTTATGGCTTCCGTGTGGTAATCAGCTCATTTTTCGCTGACATCCACAAGAACAATGAGCTTAACAACTTCGTGCTTCCTGTCGTAGTGTCGGAAGATTTCCTCAGTGAGCTGTTTGCCAGTATCAACAAAGACCATTCGATTCAGGTAAAGGTTGACTTGCCAAAACAAACGGTGACCAACCTCGCCACGGGTCGAAGTGAGCATTTTGAGATAAACGGCTACAAGAAGCATTGCTTGGAGAATGGTCTCGATGATGTGGATTTCCTCGTGCAGAACCGTGACAGGGTTGAGGCATGGGAAGAAAAAAACAAGCGATAATGGCAAATCAAGAACGCGAAATAGAGATAATGGACTCTACTCTTCGCGATGGTGAGCAAACCAATGGGGTGAGCTTCTTGCCACACGAGAAGCTCATGATTGCTCGCTACCTCTTGTCGGACGTAGGTGTTGACCGTATAGAGGTGGCTTCCGCGAGGGTATCGGATGGCGAGAAAGATGCTGTCCGCATGATATGCAACTATGCGCAACAACATGGAATGCTCGATAGGGTGGAAGTGTTGGGCTTCGTTGATGGCAAGAAATCTGTCGATTGGATTACTGAATGTGGTTGCAAGACTATAAACCTCTTGGCAAAAGGTTCTCTAAGGCATTGCCAATACCAATTGAAGAAGACGCTTGAAGAACATGTGAGCGACATCAAGTCGGTAATTGCTTACGCACATTCCAAGGGAATGACGGTCAACCTCTACCTTGAGGATTGGTCGCAAGGCATGAGAGACAGTCGCGATTATGTCTGGAAGATGATGGATTCGTTGAAAGACGCAGGAATCGTCAGATTTTTGCTGCCAGACACGCTTGGAATACTTAATCCTGTAAATACCTATGAGTATGTAAAGGCAATCACGACTAGATACCCTGGCGTGAAGTTTGAGTTCCATGGCCACAATGATTATGACATGGCAGTTGGTAACTCATTCATGGCGGTTGAGGCTGGATGTACAGGTTTGCACGTCACCGTGAACGGACTTGGTGAGCGTTGTGGCAATGCGCCATTGAGCAGCATTCACGTCATGCTGAAAGACCAAATGCATGTGAAGGAACATATTGATGAGTCCACGCTTATGGAGATAAGCAACATTGTCGCTGGTTACAGTGGCATAGCTTATTCGCCAAACACGCCTGTTATTGGCGAAAACGTGTTTACTCAAGTAGCGGGGGTCCATGCCGATGGCGACAACAAGGCCCACCTTTATAGCAACGCCTTGGTGCCGGAACGCTTTGGAAGGCATCGTGAATTTGCATTGGGCAAGAATTCTGGCAAGGCAAACATCGTGAGAAACCTTGAGGACATTGGCTTGGAACTAACAAAGGAGCAGACAAAAGCCGTGACTCAACGAATTACGGAGCTGGGTGACAGAAAGCAACTCGTAACTCAAGATGACTTACCATACATTGTCAGCGACGTGCTTAAGCACACCTCGCCAGAACAAAGGGTAAAACTTGTGAGCTACATGGTCTCAACAAGTTATGGCCTAAAGCCTATAGCAAGTCTTAAAGTCAGCATTAATGGTAAGGATTACGAAGCCGACTCTACTGGCGATGGTCAATATGATGCTTTCGTGAGGGCTTTGCGTAAGATTTACAAGGAAAAACTTAACCGCACCTTCCCATTGCTGCAAAACTATGCCGTGACCATCCCTCCTGGCGGACGTACCGACGCCCTCGTTCAGACCGTTATAACATGGAATGACGGGGAAAAGCAATGGCGAACGCGTGGACTTGACGCCGACCAAACAGAAGCTGCCATACAAGCCACAATAAAGATGCTGAATATGGTGGAAGAATCTGACTGCTTGTCATAAGTAAAAAAAACAAAGAAACAAAAAAACATATACCAATGAATTTGAAAATCGCAGTTCTACCGGGCGATGGTATTGGTCCGGAGATTATGCCAGAGGCCATTAAGGTACTGGATGTCGTGGCAAAGAAGTTTGGCCATAAGTTTACTTACACGGAGGCTCTCTGCGGAGCTCATGCCATAGATGCATGTGGCGATCCGTTTCCTGAAGAGACTTTCAAAGTTTGTATGGATGCCGATGCCGTGTTGTTCGCCGCTGTAGGTGACCCACGTTTCGACAACAATCCAACATTGAAAGTTCGCCCAGAGACAGGCTTGCTTGCTATGCGCAAAAAACTTGGCCTCTTTGCCAACGTTCGCCCTGTTGCCACATTCGATTGCTTGTTGCATAAGAGCCCATTGAAAGAGGAGCTTATCAAGGGTGCTGATTTCGTTGTCATACGTGAGTTGACGGGTGGAATGTACTTCGGAGAGAAGTATCAAGATAATGAGAAAGCCTTCGACACCGACATCTATTACCGCCCAGAGATTGAGCGCATACTGAAGGTGGCGTTCCAGTTTGCTATGCGCCGCAACAAGCATTTGACCGTCGTTGACAAGGCTAACGTGCTTGCAAGCTCTCGCCTGTGGAGGCAGATTGCCAAGGAGATGGAGCCACAATATCCAGAAGTAACGGTTGACTATATGTTCATTGACAATGCCTCTATGCGTGTATTGACAGAGCCACGCTTCTTTGATGTCATTGTAACGGAAAACACTTTTGGTGATATCCTTACCGACGAGACATCGGCAATTACCGGCTCCATGGGCCTACAGCCATCCGCGTCGCTTGGTGAGCACACTCCACTGTTTGAGCCTGTACATGGTTCTTGGCCACAAGCTGCTGGCAAGAACATAGCCAACCCTCTTGCCGAGATACTTTCTGCGGCAATGATGCTTGAACATTTCGGCCTCAAAGAGGAAGGTGCCGCCATTCGCAAAGCATGTGACGCAAGTCTGCTTAACAATGTTCGCACACCGGAGATTCAAGTCGAAGGTGGCAAACACTTTGGAACCAAGGAAGTGGGTGAGTGGATTGCAAATTATATTGAGGAGAATTGATTATAATTTACAAATCAAAAAAATCATGCATATAAAAAGTGGAAGTGTAAATCACTTTCACTTTTTTATATGTCATTGAACGAAATAATCACAATTGCAATCAATAGAGATATAAGCTTATGTTATGATCATGTGCTATTTTTCGCATATTGAGCAAGGCGTATCTCATTCTGCCCAAAGCCGTATTGATACTGACATTTGTCGTTTCTGAAATTTCCTTGAACGACATCTGTTGGAAGAAACGCATATATACGACCTCTCGCTGTGACGCTGGAAGATTATTCATAATGCTTTTCGCGTCTTCAAGTATCTGATTGTTTATAAACTTCTGTTCAATGTTCATTTCTTCAACATTACAGTTGTGGATGTTGGCAAGGTCGTTGTCTTCGGTTGGCTCAACTATGTTACTGTTCTTGCCAATGCGAAAACTGTCCATGATGACATTGTGCGCTATACGCAAACACCAAGAATGGAATTTGCCAGTCGGCGTGTACATGCCATTACGCAACTTTGTGATAATCTTGATGAATGTATCTTGAAACAGGTCATTGGCCAAATCTTCATCATGAACCACATAATATATATATGAGAAAAGCTTGGACTTGTTGTGCTCCAATAAAAGGTCAAACGCTTTATCCTTGCCTCTCATATAGCAAATCGCAAGTTCCTCATCACTCATTTCCGCAAGGGACTTAGTGTTATTCTCCATTGAATTATTGTGTATTAATGAAGTAAAAATCTATCCAATAGGCCAAATTGTTATATTTCCAATATTTTCCATTTGCAAAAATAAGACTTTTTATTTTTCTTACCAAATATTTAGCAAAATAATTATGCTAAACTTTTTCATCTTGGTTCTTGTATGTCAATAATTATGTGTATTTTTGCAGCATTGTAACGAACTTATAAATAGAAAACTTTTACTTTTATGAACTTGAAAATACGTTTGTCGGTGTTGACGTTCCTTGAGTTTGGCGTTTGGGGAGCTTACCTTACCTGTATGGGAAATTATCTTGGCGTTGCAGGCTTAGGTTCTGAGATTTCTTGGTTCTACGCCATTCAAGGCATCGTCTCCATATTCATGCCAACATTGATAGGCATCGTCGCTGACAAATGGATTCAGCCACAACGTCTCCTTGGCCTGTGCCATTTGGTAGCAGGCATATTCATGCTATTGCTTTGGAGCATGGGAATGAACGCAGGCTTTGGAAATCAAGTGACTGATAAATCTCTTTTCATAGCCTTGTACACGTTAAGTGTCGCTTTCTACATGCCTACATTGGCATTGGCTAACACGACGGCCTTTACGGTGTTAAAAAATAACGGAGGTGATACCGTAACCGATTTTCCACCGATTCGTTCTTGTGGAACGGTTGGCTTTATCATTGTAATGTGGTTCGTAAACTGCGCGACATGGGACAATGGCTCATTCTCATTGACTCTCGCGCAAAACGCACACAAGTTCCAATACACTTACAACCAATTCCTTGTTTCCGGATTGTTGAGTATAATCATGTTCTTGTACGTGTTCACACTTCCTCAATGCAAGATTGTGAGGAAAGCGAGCCCAGAAAAGAAATCGTTAGCGCAGCTGCTTGGACTTGACGCTTTTAAGCTGTTCAAAGAGCGTCGCATGGCATATTTCTTCATATTCTCAGCATTGTTGGGAATGTCTCTTCAGGTTACCAACAGTTTTGCCGGACCTTTCATCTCCAGTTTCCAAGGCAGTTCAGATGCAACCATTGCTTCGTCTTTCGCAGCAAGCAATGCCACGTTGCTTACGTCAATATCCCAAGTCAGCGAAGCGTTTTGCATCTTGCTGATACCTTTCTTCCTCAAGCGGTATGGCATAAAAAGCGTAATGCTAATAGCTATGTTTGCGTGGGTAGCGCGCTTTGCCTTCTTCGGAATAGGCAACCCCACAATGCCAGGTGTGATTTGGTTCATCCTTTCTTGCATCGTCTATGGCGTGGCATTCGACTTTTTCAATGTCTCAGGTGGCATATTCGTTGACAAGGAGTGTGACCCGTCTGTTAAGGCATCAGCACAAGGCTTGTTCATGTTGATGACAAATGGTATAGGTGCAACAGTTGGCACATTGTCTGCAGGCGCTATTGTAAACCACTTCTGTTCGTGGACTCAAAAGGGTGACTCTTCATTCCTTATGGGTGACTGGCAGGCATGCTGGTTCATATTCGCAGGTTTCGCGTTAATGGTGGGTTTGGCATTCGCATTCGTATTTAAGCCTGCCAAGACAAAAAAGTAATTAAAATATGGACAATGGCAAAGGGAAAGTCCAAAGCCAAGCCATGTATTTCATTGTTTGTATAATTGATAATGTCAAGAATTAGATTGTTTCTTCAACAGGCGACCGAAGTCGTTGGGGCTGATAAAGAAGGTTTGCTCATCCTTACTGATTCTTATCAGGAGCGCCAACTTGTTGTGCCTTGCCATGGTAATTTGCTGGAGGAGTTTAAGTCACGACTTGATAAGCACCGGAATCATTCCGGTTTGATAGACATATTGTTAGACATTATTAATAATCAAACATCATTGTCGCTTTCGCTTATTATCACGGATGTTGACAAAGGTGCCTACAATGCGGTTATCAACAATGAGGACACACAGAAACATATGAGCATAAGTGGAGTAGAGGCCGTGTTGCTAAACAAGATTAGCAACGACAAGATACCACTCTATGTAGACGAGGCTCTGTTTCTTAGGCAAAGCTCTAAATTCAACATGCAAGCAGAAGGTGTTGCGCTCCCTGTAAATGCATTGCCTGTGTCAATGCTCGAAAAAACACTTGGCAAGGCTGTGGCAGCTGAGAATTACGAGCTGGCGTCGCAATTAAGGGATGAGATAAACAGGCGAAAAAAGACAGACAAGCATATAAACAATGAAATCAAGGAATAAACAAGGAGTTGAACAATAATAAAAATAAGTTGTCTTGAAAGAGGAAAGGTATTTTTATGTCCCCAATGCCGCAGAGGGTAAAGAGTTGCCAGAAGAAGAAGCTACACACGCTGTAAGGGTGCTGCGGTTAAGTGAAGGTGACACCATTTGGCTTATGGATGGCGTGGGCAACTTCTATCGTGCTGACGTTGGCATCGTTACGAAAAAGCGTTGCTTATACAATATTGTTGAGACATTGCCCCAACAGAAGACATGGTCAGGAAAAATCCATCTTGCGATAGCTCCTACAAAGATGATGGAGCGGATTGAATGGATGGCAGAGAAATCAACCGAGATTGGCTTCGACGAATTGACCTTTCTTGATTGTAAGTTTTCCGAGCGCCACGTCATAAGGATTGATCGCATCGAAAGAATTGTCGTCTCGGCAATGAAACAAAGCAGAAAGGCTTTCATGCCTGTGGTAAACGAGTTAACGGCTTTCAAAGATTTCGTGACATCATGTAATGCGGATTACAAGTTTATAGCTCATTGCTATAACGACAGAGAGCGCGTAGATTTTTTTGACAGGTTGAAATCACTTCCCGTTGACGCCGCTGTATGCGTGCTTATCGGTCCTGAAGGAGACTTTTCGTTCGATGAGGTCGAATTGGCGCGTGCCAACGGTTTTGAGCCAATCACGTTGGGTAACAGTCGCCTAAGGACAGAGACCGCAGGATTGATGGCAGTGACGATGGCCCAGATACAAAAACGAATGTAATATTCACGAATATACGCAATTTGATAGAAACGATGAAAATATACAATCATTTTAGGATAACCCTTGCCCTGTGGGCTTTCAGCTTTCTTTCAACAGTTGGCATTTTATCGTCTTGTTCGGGTAGTGAATACATAAATGCCATTCCATCTGAGAGCCAAATGCTTATTAGGCTGAACCCAGCAAAACTAAGCGGCACTAAAAGTCCACTGATTTTGAAGACATTGCTTCATCTGAAAGATTTAGACGAGTCTGGTATTGACCTTTCAAAAGATGTTTTCTTTTTTGAGGATGGGCAAGGCAACTTCGGACTTTGCGCCAAAGTTAGCAGTGACAGCAAGCTTGAAAAATCGTTGCAGAAGGCAGGCTTGTCGCTTACCAAACGCCGTGACTATAAGTTTGCCGCTTTATCATCAGGTTGGGTAATTGGTTTTTCAGACAACACAGCCCTGTTGATGGGACCTGTTGTTCCTGCCGCGCAAGACGACCTTATAACGCTAATGGCTCGTTATCTTGGTTCTGATGAGGACCAAGGCATAAAGTCTTCACCTATGTATGCCACATCCGATTCCATTGACGCCCCAATGTCGATAGTGGCCCAAACATGCGCTTTGCCCCAGCAATTTGTCGCACCGTTCACAATGGGCGCACCCAAGGATGCCGACCCAGCGGATGTCATTCTCGCGGCTGCCATGGAGGTTAAAAACGGACACTTGCTCATGCATGGCAAGACTTTATCTTACAAGAAAAGCATAAATTCAGCGCTTGTCAAAGCCGCTAACGTTTATCGTCCCATCAAGGGCGAGTATATCAAGGCAATGTCGCAAGACGACGTGCTTGGACTCTTTTTGAATGTTGACGGCAAACAGTTCCATAACCTGATGATACAGAATAGGGCTGCGACAGCCATGCTTGCCGGCATCAATACGGCAATAGACATGGACAACATCATAAAGAGCGTGAACGGTGACTTGACACTTGTCACTTCATCTCTTGGAAAAGACAACTTTCGCATGATGATGGCCGCACGCTTGTCAGGAGCGCCTTGGCTTGCGGATATCGACTATTGGAAGAAAAGCGTCCCGGCGGGTGGACATATAGGTGATTGGGGTAAAAACTGCTACTACTATTTAGGCAATGGCACCACATATTTCTTTGGGGTAACTCAAGATATGCAATATATGAGTGGTGCTTCGCCAGAAGAGGCCAAACACAGCATAACAACGTCGCCAAAACCTCTTTCCCCTGACCTGCAAAAAAATATAAAGGGTAAGAAACTGGCTATGGTTGTCAACTTCAAGGCATTGGGCAACAGTAAGGCTGCAGCGATAACATCACTTCTCATGCCGATGTTTGGGAATATCAATACAATTGTTTATACAACGGACAAATGAACAGGATACATTTTAAGAATGTCGTACCAAACGTTTTTTCAGAGCGTAAGGAGTTAAACTCAGACGTTTGGGCAAACGACATCACTTTTGAGAAAGACAAGCTCTACCTTGTCGAGGCAGACTCTGGCAAAGGGAAGAGCACATTCTGCAGTTATATCGTCGGCTATCGTCACGATTATACGGGGCACGTGTATTTCGATGATGCTGATACCATTGATTTCAGCGTGTCACAATGGGTTGACTCCCGCCGTCACAGCATAAGTCATCTGTTTCAAGAGTTAAGGCTTTTCCCCGAGCTCACGGCGATGGAGAACGTTCAAATAAAGAATAAGCTTACAGGATTCAAGTCTGAAAAGCAAATCCTTGAATGGTTCGACATGCTCGGCATTGCCGACAAGGTTAACGCGAAAGCTGGGCTAATGTCGTTCGGACAGCAGCAAAGGGTGGCGATGATAAGGTCTCTCGTGCAGCCGTTCGACTTTATCCTTGCCGACGAGCCAATCTCGCATCTTGATGACCGCAACGCGGAAATAATGGCAAGCATAATGATGGACGAAGCGCATCGACAAGGCGCGGGTGTAATCGTGACAAGTATAGGTAAACACATGAATCTTAACTATGAAAGGACGGTGAAGCTATGAATCTTGTATGGAAACTTTTACGCCAACACATCAGCGTATCACAGTTCGTGGGCTTTGCTTTCGCTAATCTTTTCGGCCTGCTTATAGTCTTGCTTGGCTATCAGTTTTACAAGGATGTCTCTCCTGTGTTCACGGGAGAAGACTCATTCATGAAGTCGAACTACATCATTGTAGAGAAAAAGGTCGGAGTCGGCAATACCCTTTCTGGTCGTTCCAATGCCTTCACCAAGCAGGACATAGACGATATTCGCGCAACTCGTTTTGCCAATAAGCTTGGCGCGTTCACCTCTACCCAATATACGGTGACCGCTCGCATGGGCATTAGCGGGACCAACATTCTCAATTCTGAGATTTTCCTTGAAAGCATACCGGACGACTTTGTTGACGCTTCCAATGGAACGTGGAGTTATAAGCCTGGCGAGAAGGTCGTACCCGTGATTTTGCCACGAAGCTATATTGCCATGTACAATTTTGGATTCGCGCAAAGCCGTTCTCTTCCAAAGATAAGCGATGGCCTTGTTGGAATGATAGACTTTGACATCTTTGTTCAAGGCTCCAATGGCGGCGAATCGTTCAAGGGTAAGGTCATAGGCTTCTCATCGCGTGTCAGCAGCATCCTTGTGCCTCAAGCGTTCATGGATTGGAGCAATAGCACATTCGCGCCTGGAAAGGACACGGCTCCGACCAGACTCATCCTTGACCCCGACGGCAGCAAGACTGAGCAGATGACAACCTATTTCGACCGTCATGGCTTTGAAGTGGAGGATGACAAGCTTGACGCGGAGAAGACGACATACTTCTTGCGCTTTATGGTAACAATGGTAATGATAGTCGGGCTCGTCATTTCTGTCCTGAGTTTCTATATCCTCATGCTTAGCATTTACCTGCTTGTCCAGAAAAACTCCTCAAAGCTTGAAAACCTGTTGCTTATAGGCTACAGCCCACAGCAAGTGGCGCGTCCCTACCAGCTTTTGACCATATTCTTGAATATTGGCGTGCTCGTAGTGGCCCTTGTCGCCATATTCTTCATCAGGGATTATTATGTGGGAGTTATCGATACACTCTTCCCAAATATAGACACTGGGTCGATGCTTCCGTCCATAGCACTTGGCTTCATACTTCTTGTCTTGGTTAGCGTGTGCAACATTATAGCCATCCACCGTAAAATATCAGCAATATGGAAGAGAAAAGAGTGAGCCGACCGTCGTCACGACCAAAGCCAACAGGCAACTTTAAGAGTTACGTCGTTGCCGAACCTTCAAAACTGCTTGATTGGCTTCTTGCGAATCTGAAAGAGAGCCGAACCAAGATCAAGGCCACTCTCTCTGGACATGGCATCAAGGTCAATGGCAAAATTGTCACCAAGTTCGACTACAAATTGCTTCCAGGGATGAAGGTTGAGGTAAGCAAGTCGAAACAAAACATGGAGTTCAGAAATCATTACCTTCGAATCGTGTTTGAGGATCGCTATCTTGTGGTAGTGGAAAAAAAAACAGGCATTCTCTCCATGGCGGCAGGACATAGCACCTTGAATGTCAAGACGGTACTTGACGAATATTTTCGCCAAAGCCGTCAGCGATGCACGGCTCATGTGGTGCATCGGCTTGATCGTGACACAAGTGGACTGATGGTTTACGCAAAGGACAAAGACGTGGAACTTGCCCTTGAGTCAGATTGGCACAACATAGTCTTTGACCGTCGCTATGTGGCCGTTCTTTCCGGGGTGATGGAACAAGACAATGGCACCGTAGAGAGCTGGCTTAAAGACAATCGCGCTTATTTCACTTACAGCTCGCCATTCGACAATGGTGGCAAGCTCGCCATAACGCATTATCATGTGTTAGATTGTACGGCAGACCATTCTCTTGTCGAGTTCAAGTTGGAGACAGGCCGCAAGAACCAAATTCGCGTCCATGCCGCCGACTTGGGACACCCCGTTTGTGGAGACGTAAAATATGGCAATGGCGACGACCCTGTGGGCCGCCTTTGCCTGCATGCTTTCCGCTTGTGTTTTTACCATCCAGTCACCCATCGACCAATGGAATTTGAGACCGACATACCACAGGCTTTCAAGAATTTGTTTTAACAACGAAAATAATAAGTAATACAGACTGAATATTTAATGCCATGACTGATTATATCATTGCCTTAATAGTAATCGTGATAGCTATTGTCGCCATTAAGAAAGTCACGACTTGTCTTCTCAAGACCACGATTGGCATCATAGCATTGGCTATCATAGCTTATGTGTTATTCAAGGCTGGCGTGTTTTAACTCCATTTTGCAACAATTTGTGCAGATTATCATTAATATCCTTGCGATTTAATGTAAAATGCCATATCTTTGCACATAATTTAAATATAGGCTATTATGAAGCATCAAAAGAAATTTCTCCTGTCTGAGCAGGACTTACCCACACAATGGTACAACATCCAGGCAGAGATGCCCAATAAGCCAATGCCTCCATTGAATCCAAAGACTCATGAGCCATTGACGGCAGAAGACCTTTCCCACATATTCAACATGGAGTGCTCAAAGCAAGAGCTCGACCAAACTCATCCATGGATAGACATTCCAGAAGAAGTTCAAGAGAAATACGCTTACTATCGTGCCACTCCATTGGTGCGTGCCTACGCTTTCGAACAAGCCATCGGCACACGTGCTCACATATATTTCAAAAACGAGAGCACGAACCCGTTGGGATCCCACAAGATCAATTCCGCCCTGCCTCAATGTTATTATTGCAAGGAGGAAGGCGACACCAATGTCACCACGGAAACAGGAGCCGGACAGTGGGGAGCAGCCCTTTCATACGCAGCAAAACTTTACGGACTTGATGCCGCAGTGTATCAAGTGAAAATAACCATGCAGCAGAAGCCATATCGCTCGTACCTTATGCGTACATTCGGTGCAGCAGTGCAAGGTTCACCTTCTATGTCGACACGAGCTGGCAAGGACATCATAACGCGCGACCCTAACCATCCAGGTTCTTTAGGGACGGCCATATCCGAGGCCATCGAGCTTGCAACAACCACCCCTGGTTGCAAATACACTCTCGGATCCGTGCTCAATCATGTGGCCCTGCATCAGACAATCATCGGTTTGGAGGCAGAGAAGCAGATGGAGATGGCAGGTGAATATCCAGACAAGGTGATAGCTTGTTTTGGCGGTGGCAGCAACTTTGGCGGCATAGCTTTCCCATTTATGCGTCACGTCTTTGATGGCTCTCATAAGGACACCGAGTTTATCGCTGCGGAACCTGAGAGCTGCCCAAAGCTTACGAGGGGAAAATTTGAATACGACTTTGGCGATGAGGCGGGATACACTCCGTTGTTGCCAATGTTCACGCTGGGCCATGACTTCAAGCCGGCCAATATCCATGCTGGCGGATTGCGTTACCATGGAGCGGGAGTCATTATCTCGCAATTGGTAAAGGATGGCTATATGCATGGTGTCGACATTCCACAGCTGGATAGTTTCAAGGCTGGAATGCTCTTTGCGCAAACAGAGGGCATAGTGCCCGCGCCGGAAAGCTGTCATGCCATTGCAGCTACCATCCGCGAGGCACAGCGTGCAAACGAGGAAGGCAAGGCACCTGTAATCCTCTTCAATCTGTCTGGCCACGGACTCATTGACATGCCATCATACATGAGTTATATCGATGGCGACCTGGCCAACTACCGAGTCACAGACGCGGAAATTGAGAAGAACCTAGAAGAGGTACCATATAAAATAGATTAGCATTCAGATGACAGAAGTGACGGTAAAGGGCGCCGCTTTGAAAGAAGCGGCGCAAAACGGGATGGATGATTTCCTGAAGGTTATCACCGATGCCATTTACGATGCCATCGGAGGAGAGTTGACGGCTACGACAATGTCGCAACTCAACTCCGACCAGATAACGCTTTTGGCGTATATCATCCTTCGCGACACGGTGATGGATGGTGGCTTCGTTGAATTGATACACAATGGCTACGGTCCTTTCATCTATCTCAACCCATTTGCAAAGGCTATGCGCAACTGGGGCTTGCGCGACCTATACAAGATAATCAGCGAGACACACCGACTTTTCGGAAAGTATCAAGCCGAGATAGAGAAAGACTGCACGCAAGAAGAGTTTGACGCTTTGTATGAGCAGTATCCCGAGTTCGACGATTACGACGATTCATTTGTCGAACATGAAGAAGAGTTTACCACGGACATCGCTCACTACGTGGACGATCATTTGGATGACTTTTGCAAGATTTCATAATGAATAAGACAGAACAAGAATTGCGCCGAAAGAGTCCGGTGCAAATACGCAATAAGAAGGCATCGTTTCTATACAATTTCATCGATACCTACACAGCTGGAATAGTGCTCACGGGCACGGAAATAAAGTCAATCCGGTTGGGTAAGGCATCGCTCGTGGATTCGTTTTGCTTTATCAACAATGGCGAGATTTGGCTAAAAGGCATGAATGTCTCGCCTTATTTCTATGGCTCACGCTCAAATGTGCCATCACGCCGCGACCGCAAGTTGCTCCTCAACAAGCGTGAGATACGTCACCTTGCTGAAGACACAAAGACACCTGGCCTTACCATTGTGCCAACGTTGCTTTTCATCGACGACAAGGGTAGGGCAAAGGTGGACATTGCCTTATCGCGTGGTAAAAAGGAATACGACAAGCGGCAGACACTAAAGGAGAAGGAGGATCGCCGTGAGATGGATAGGGCTACAAAGCATTATCGCGTGTAGAATTATCCACTCTGCCACGGTGATAAACACATGAGGTGCCTATTATAGTTTATCATTGTTGTCCGCTAAAACTTTTCTGGGCATATAATTGGCTTCCGGGATTTGGCGTAATGCTTTACAGGGGCCGCCCCTGCTAAGCATGTTATACGTACAAAATAGTTTACAAATGGTCGTCTGAGAATCGTTTTTTTTCAACCAAGCCGTCGCTTGCGTGGAAATGACGCGATTATGGACCATTTTAATAAGTATCTGATTATCAGAAAATTACATTTTCAAAGGTTTTTCGGCGTTGCAAATTAGCTTAAATGGCGTCGCCGTTACGGTGTTATCGCATCGCCGTTACGGTGTAATCGCTTTGCCGTTACGGTGAAATCGCGATGCCGTTACAGTGTAATGGCGACGCGATCACGCCGTAACGCCTAAAATTTTGGGTCGCACAGCCCCTGACGTGGGTGTCAAAGAACGTAAGGCGACCCTTTTTCCGCTCTGAATGCACCTGCCCGCAAGTGTTAAATTTTGGCAATAATATTTTACATTTCTATGTGTGCGCATATAGCCATCCATGCGATTTCCACGTTTCAACAAACCTTCAACAAGGCAGAAACCTTGCATAACCATTTTGGGTAATGACGGCCACAAGCAGCTCTACATGGAAAGCGTCAATGGGGTAATGTTGTAGTTGTTTTATACGCAAACAAAAGTTTTGGCGGACAGAAATAATTTAATATAACCCTAACTGCTTTTCTCAATTAGATTTTTTACCTTTGCACTAAAATTGGAGTAATGGAAAGAGACAAATATATTGATATCAAAGGCGCTCGCGTAAACAATCTCAAGAACATCAGCCTGAAGATTCCACGCAATCGTTTCATAGTCATTACAGGCGTGTCTGGATCGGGCAAGTCGAGCCTTGCCTTCGACACTCTTTATTCTGAAGGCCAACGCAGATACGTTGAGAGCCTTTCATCATACGCTCGCCAATTTCTCGGAAGACTGAAAAAGCCGGAATGCGATTATATAAAAGGGCTTCCACCCGCAATAGCCATCGAGCAGAAGGTCGCGGCACGCAACCCAAGGTCAACATTGGGCACATCCACGGAGATATATGAGTATCTGCGACTGTTATATGCCCGCATTGGCCGTACATACTCCCCAATAAGTGGTCAAGAGGTAAGAAAAGACACGCCACAAGATGTTGTAGACAAAGTATTATCCATGACAGACGGCACTAAGTTGATGATTGTGGCACCCATCATCCCGACTGAAGGACGCACGCTTTCACAACAACTGGACACCTTTCTAAAAGAAGGCTTTACGCGTGTCATCGTGAGTGGCGTTACAAAACATATCGAAGACTTGCTGGAAGACGGACAAGATCTGGAAGCCGATGGCATCTTCCTTGTGGTAGACCGCCTTGGAGTGTCACACGATAAAGACGTGGTGTCACGCATTACCGATTCGGTGGAGACCGCCATGTATGAAGGCCGCGGAGCGTGCAGGGTCGTTATGATACCGTCGAATCTCAGCTACGATTTCTCTTCAAGGTTCGAGGCCGATGGCATCACCTTCGAAGAGCCAAACGACAACATGTTCTCTTTCAACTCGCCGGCCGGCGCTTGCCCGGTTTGCGAGGGCTTTGGCAATGTCATTGGCGTGGATGAGCGATTGGTGATTCCCAATTCATCGCTCTCTGTCTACGATGGTTGCGTGCAATGCTGGCACGGAGAGAAGATGAAGGAATGGCAAATGGCGTTTTGCAGAAAGGCGAAAGACGCCAACTTCCCCATATTCACGCCATACTATGAGCTTACGCGTAAACAGAAAGACATGTTGTGGCATGGCTTCCCGTCGGACACAGGCAAAAACGGTGAACTGAAAGACGACGCTGTTTGCCTTGACGCATTCTTCCGCATGGTGAAGGAAAACCAATACAAGATTCAGTACAGGGTGATGATGAGTCGCTACCGTGGCAAGACGGTTTGTCCGGAGTGCCATGGCACGAGACTGAAAAAAGAGGCAACCTGGGTTAAGATAAACGGCCTTGCCATCACCGACCTTGTGGAAATGCCCGTTGGCAAGTTGAAGACGTGGTTCGACAACCTCACCCTTTCCGAACATGAGCAAAAAATCTCCAAACGCTTGCTCACCGAAATCCGTTCTCGACTTGGATTTCTCGTGGAGGTGGGCTTGGGATACTTGACGTTAGGCCGACCTGCCAGCACTCTATCGGGCGGAGAGAGCCAACGCGCGAGATTGACCACTTCGCTTGGATCGCCACTCGTCGGTTCGCTATATATACTTGACGAGCCGAGCATAGGCCTCCACAGTCGTGATACGGATAGGTTGATAGATGTGCTGCGCAAGCTTCAACAAGAAGGCAATACCGTAATCGTGGTTGAACACGACGAGGGCGTGATGCTCTCCGCCGATTGGCTCATAGATGTTGGGCCTGACGCCGGCAGAAATGGAGGTGAAATAGTTTGTGAGATGTGCCCAGCGCCAAAAGACACCGACAAGAATGAGGCTTGGGAGGAAGCTGTCAAGCGATTCCCAAAGAGTTATACCGTGAAATATCTTGCTGGTGAAGAGAAAATCAGCGTGCCTTCATCTCGTAGACAGTGGAACCAAAGCATTCTGCTGAAAGGCTGTCGCATGAACAACCTAAAAGGGGTTGACGCTCGTTTTCCCCTAAATGTCCTTACCGCGGTCACTGGCGTTTCCGGTTCTGGCAAGTCGAGCTTGGTCAAAGGCATTTTGTATCCTGCATTGAAACGCAGGATGAACGAGGTTGCCGATTTGCCAGGCGAATATTCTTCCATGGAAGGCGACTGGACGGCGGTGAAGCACGTGGAGTTTGTTAACCAAAACCCGATAGGCAAAAGCACTCGTTCGAATCCTGCCACTTACCTGAAGGCTTATGACGCTATACGGCAGGTGTTTGCCGACCAACCTCTGGCAAAGCAGATGGGATTCACGCCACAATACTTTTCCTTCAACGCCGAGGGTGGCCGATGTGAGGAGTGCAAGGGCGCGGGCGTGATAACGGTGGAGATGCAATTCATGGCTGACCTAACGCTTACTTGTGAGGCTTGTCATGGTAAAAGGTTCAAGAAGGAGATTCTCGATGTAAAGTATCATGACAAGAACATAGACGACGTATTAAACATGACCGTTGACGAGGCCATTGACTTCTTCTCGCAACATGATGAGAAGACAGTGGTTAGCCGTCTGTTGCCCTTGCAAAAGGTCGGACTGGGGTACATACAGCTCGGACAGAATTCATCAACGCTCTCAGGGGGCGAGAACCAAAGGGTGAAACTTGCTTATTTCATCGGGCAGGAAAAACAGGAGCCGACGCTATTCATGTTTGATGAGCCAACCACAGGCTTGCACTTTCATGACATTTCCAAACTGCTGGGAGCCTTCAACGAACTTATCCAGCGAGGACATACCGTAATAGTGATTGAGCACAACTTGGACGTGGTGAAAAACGCCGATTGGGTTATAGACATGGGACCGGATGGCGGAAACGCTGGCGGAAGCATTGTCGCCGAGGGAACTCCAGAGCAAATCGCGTCTTGCAAAGACAGCGCTACAGGTAAGTACCTTGCCCAAAAACTTAAACTTTTTTGTACTACCAAAAACGCGTGAAATGAAATGTTTTAGCTAACTTTGTAACTAAATTACAAAAAATATGCTACATTTTGTATCTTTTGGTAGTGGCAGCAGTGGCAATTGCAGCATGCTTTATACCGACACCGAGGCTTTGGTCATCGATGCCGGAGTGGGCGTGCGCACACTGAAAAAACACCTGAAAAACTATGGCCTATCACTTTTCAGCGCATTGGGAATATTAGTCACCCATGACCACGCCGACCACGTCAGGTCAGTGGGGTGCTTGAGCCATGATTATAATTTGCCAGTTTATTCTACCCATGGAGTGCATGAGGGCATAGGAAAGAATTGGAGTGTGAGAAAGAAAATCTCACCCGACTTGAAACGCATCATAACGAAAGACACGCCCTTTCAAGTGGGCAGTTTCACGATAACGCCTTTTGGAATACCACACGACAGCACTGATTGCGTGGGCTTTAAGGTTGAATATGGCGATGTCACATTTGTATTAATGACCGACATCGGACATATAACCGACAGCATGAAACCATATATCGCATCCGCGAAATATCTTGTCATCGAGGCCGACTATGAACAGCAAATGCTGGAAACCGGTCCCTATCCACAACATCTCAAGGAAAGGATAGCAGGCCCTTACGGTCACCAAAGCAACACGGAATGTGCCAAGGCCATTATAGATTATGCCACACCATCACTCAAGCATGTATGGCTATGCCACTTGAGCGATGAGAACAATCACCCTGACCTTGCGGAAAAACAGGTGAAGCAGATACTGAGAGAGCACGGAATAGTGGCGGGAGATGAGCCTGGGGCAGATTTTGCCCTTGACGTGCTGAGACGCAAAACGCCAAGCGAGATTTACAATCTTGTATAGAAAACAAGATTATCAAATATGACAGACTTGTATATATTCGATTTCGACGGGACTATCGGTGACAGCCGTGAGCTGATAGTCAAGACCATGATGGATACGTTTGACGCTATGGGCATAGGGAAACCGAGTGTTGCGGAGTGTATAAAGACAATTGGCCTGCCACTTGACAACTGCTTCGCCGTTTCTGCAGGCTTGGATGATAAGCAGAGCGAAAAATGCGCGGAAGTTTATCGTAAAATCTTCAAAGAAAACAATAAGCGAGGTGCCGTAAAACCTTTTGAAGGAGTAATTGACACGCTTAACAGGCTACATGATGAAGGAAAGACAATGGCCATTGCAAGTAGCAGACGACATGAGTCGCTTGACGTCCTTGTTGATGACTTCGGCATCGCTAACCTTTTCTCCATGATCGTGGGTGGCGACGACGTGACAAAAGCAAAGC
This sequence comes from Prevotella sp., assembly GCA_022769825.1. Classification (GTDB taxonomy): domain Bacteria; phylum Bacteroidota; class Bacteroidia; order Bacteroidales; family Bacteroidaceae; genus Prevotella. Next base: position 28,811 of record JALEJI010000063.1, read on the forward strand.
CTGACGCGGAACCTGTCGCCTTGATTCTATCCAAGCTGGGCATCGACCCACATAAAGCCATTGTGGTAGGAGATGCCCCCGTGGACATCCTGATGGGTCGCAACGCAGGAACAAGAACATGCGCGGTGACTTATGGCAATGGCGGTCTTGAACAGCTGAAAGCCTCAAAGCCAGATTATCTGGTAGACAAGTTCAATAAAATATTAGACATAGGATTATAAAGTATAAAAAAAGGGAATTAGACGCAAATCGCTTCCAATTCCCTTTTTCTTTTATCTTGCTTGCTCAACCCCCCTGTTGTTGAGAGTCGTGTTAAGGAGTTCCAGGTATTTTGAATACTGCTCATGGCTGAGCACGGCATGCATATAAGCCAAGTTGCGCTTGATAGCCTGCTTGAAAAGCCTGTCACGATCCGCGCCCTGAGCCTTTCCAGCCTTCTTCAAGTCACTGGCGAAGGAATCAGAGATGCAACTTACAGCGTCGACCTCGTCGTAACCAAGATTCAAGGCACGAGCGAGAGAAGTCGTGCTGATGTTCATCTCATACTTCTGAGCCTCAGCGGCAACCTCGGCATTAGCCTTGCTGTTGGATGCTTCCTCTGCGAAAGCAAACGTCATGCTCATCAATGCAGCCAGCGTGAATACAATCTTTTTCATAATGTTACCCTTTCTTTAAATTGTTAGACTTAAAAGGACTCGCTTGCCCTGTTTGTTATCGTAAAGCAACTATTACATTGCTTCTTGTTTCTTTTTGACACTGCAAAGATAGGTAAAGCTGATATTCTGTCAAACAATTTATAAGGATAAATGCTGAAAAAGTAACTATTTTTGATTAAAATCAAACGAATTGATATTAATCAGTAGCTCAGTATCGCGTCTTTACACTCTTCCATAAGCCATTTGGGGGTACTGGTTGCCCCACATATACCAACCGTCTTGGCGCCATTGAACCATGAGAAGTCTATCTCGTCTCTGCGTTCAACGAGATGGCTATTGGCATTCACCTCCTTGCATCGCGTGAAAAGCGCGTGACCATTGCTGCTTTTACGCCCGCAAACAAAGAGTATCACGTCGTGGTGAGCCGCGAACTCAGCGATATGTGGCATTCTGTTGGCCACTTGACGGCAAATGGTATCATAGCTCTTGAATGCTGCTTCCGGGGATACGTTTCCCTGAATATACTCAATGATGTGGCGATACTCATCGAGGTTTTTCGTTGTTTGCGAATAAAGGTTTATGTCTTTTGAAAGGTCTATTTTCTGTTTAACCTCATCAAGACTCTCCACGACAATGGCTTCGCCATGTGTTTGCCCTACAAGTCCAAGCACCTCGGCGTGGCCTTTTTTCCCGAAGATTACGGTTTGCGCTTCCCTGCTGACGCTCCACTTGTGTTTTATTCTCCTTTGAAGGGCCAAGACCACAGGACATGTCGCATCGATAATCTCAATGTTGTTTTGCCGAGCCAGCTCATAGGTCTCTGGTGGTTCACCATGTGCGCGCAGCAGCACCTTAGCATTATGCAGGGCCTTCAGTTGCTCGTGATTAATCGTCTCAAGCCCTTGCTCATGCAAGCGTTCAACCTCCATGCCATTGTGTACGATGTCGCCCAAACAATAGAGTTTGCGGCCTTTGGCCAATTCTTCCTCCGCCTTGCGGATGGCAGTGGTAACTCCAAAACAGAAACCACTGCCATTGTCTATCTCAACATTCAAATTCATTTAAGCGACGTGTTTATAATTACTTTTGGTTGAGAAGGGTCATTGGTTATCATCAATACCTTTGGTGCGGTACGAGCCTTGCCGATTATGCTTTTTATGGCAACGACCTTCAGCTTCGCGGTTTCACCAGGTTCTATATTCTGCTTGTTGAGAGAGATGTCAAGTCCTGTGCCAATGATTTGAAGCGAGCGAACAGTCAGCTTCGATTTTCCTATGTTGGTTATCTCCAAGTCGTCTTTCACCTTAGCCTTTCCAGAAGTCATGTCGAAGTTGAGTCTGCCTTTTGACAATTGAAGCTTTGGGGCATTGGCAAGTTGGCTTTCATCCAATTTCTCAAAATTAGGGAGCAACACTATGTTGACATCAATGGCTTTGTCAGCAGACACCTTGTCTCCTTGAAACGATCCAAGGTAGATGCTCGTATGTGTCAGACCGAGGTCATGAAGCTTGCGAGAGTCAACCTGCAACAATATTGTCGCAGAACGTCCTGGGGCCAATCTTGCGGGCTTGATCTCGCCTTTCAGGTAAGGTGGCAAATGCAATAGTTGTGGCGTGATAGTCTCATTGCCATTATTCAATATATGAATCTTCTCGATAGGTTGTTCCCCTCTATTCAGATTGTCAAAAAGCAGGTCGGCTTTGTCTGCGAGGACATCACCTATGGCGAAAGGAAATTCCCCGTCGAAATGGTTGATTTCTTCCACCACGACACCCTTGATGGTCAAAAGCAGAGGTTCCGCGTTGGCATTGCTATACACGCCAATTTCCTTTTGGAAGTGTCCCATCTGTTTAGCGTCGTAAATGGCTGTCACGGTAAAAGTCTTCCCCGGAGTCACCGCATCGGTGGGGTAGGACACGGTGGTGCAACCGCATGACGTGCGGATATTGCTAATCAACAGGGGCTGTTTACCCGTGTTTTTCATTTTAAACTCCGCCTTCACCGGGTGTTTATACATCACCTGACCACAATTGATCGTGTCTGATGGCAATGATATGGTCTGTGCATGAAGAAACAACGGCGATAGCGCAGAGCATAGCAAGATTTGTCTTAACTTCATATTAATGTTATTATCATTTCACAATATATTCTTTTCCTTGCTCCCTTCCGCAAAACTCAGGAGAGTAGGCGCACTGTACAGTGGCCACGCCAGAAGTGTAATCTCCCTTACGACTGATATAGTATTCAGTCTCTATGACATGTCGGCCTTTAGGCAGGTGGTCAAAGAAATAATCTGTCACCTCATCTTTTGGAGCCACGTAATATCCTCCGCGGTAGCCACTGATTTGGCTCACTGGTTCCAGGCAAGCCGCGCGTTTGTCTTGAATCTGGATGAAATCGAAGTCACGCGTGGCGGTTACGGTGAGGCGAACTTTTATCTTTTCACCCACATTCATATTGTTCGCGCCAATTATCTCGCGTTTTATGTTCAGTCCAGCCCCTGTTGTCTTGACCTTTGAACTGTTTTGCGTGAACTGTGCATAGACGGCTCCCCAGGAAGTGCCATCCGTGAGTTTCCGTATTATAAGCTTGTGAGCGTTGGTTGGGTCTATGGTTGTTTTCACGTATCCTGTTCCGCTCGTCGCGTTGGGCAATGGAAGTTGCTTGCCGTCAATGTCAAATACCACAGGTCGCGATACCGTTGAATTGTTGTCTAACGCCATCTTGCTGTTGCCCATTAATATGGCATAGATAGCGTTGACGGTGTTAACCGTTGTGCTCCACATGGTAGTGCGCTTCTCCTGCAACAACCATTGCGTCATCTGGTTGATGGTAGTAGTGTCGGCAGGCTCGACAAGGCAGAGAGCCTCTATCGCAAATGTTTGAGTCGGGATGCGATAGTCGCACCAGCTATATGAAGCCCGTGGAGTGTCAAAATAGCGTCCCATCTCATCTGTATATACAGAATATTGACGAATGCTCTCTATTATGTCTTTAGCATGCCCCATCTTGCCATAGCGCGCCAATATGACCGCATAGCCGGCTTTGCCATAAATGGTAAGACTCTTCGATGACTTGTCGAGAAGCTCCACCATGTAATCCATGTCTGGTGTCTTGCTTCTCTTTGCCAAGGCTGAAGAATAAAGCCAATGGCAAGCGAGCTCACTTGGAGTAAGGCCCTTTTCGCCTTTTCTCTCGAGTTTTTTAAGTTCTGCCACTTCTTTGGCAATCTTGCCATCAAGGCATCTAAAGCCTTTGCTGATTATGTCGTTGAAGTCGTTTGATTTTTCTTTTGAAAGACTATTAAGCCTTACAAGAGTCTCAACGACGTTGGATGTCATAAAATCGTTGCCTGCCATCCCTGGCCACCATGAGAACGAGCCGTCCCCGTTTTGCAATGAGCGAAGCTTTGAAGTGAAGTCGGATGTTCTATATAATAGGGTGTTCTCGTCAAGATATTCAGCAAGTTGTCGCTTGCGTTCCGTCTCGTTTTCAGCGTCCGCGACCCAAGGAGTCTCATTCAGAAGCATGGTTTTCAGTTCACCATCCTTCGCCAGCTTGCTTGCCAATGAGTTGTCTGTGACCGTCTCCTTATTCCACAATGCGATGGTCTTTGCTATTATCGGCGAGGAAGAAAGTATCTCCTTGCCCAACACGTTGGCAAAGATAGCCGCTGACAGTGATGCCGCGTCCTTGTTGTTGGGATTGGCAAGGGTGGGCATGGATTGTATGACGAGCCATAATGGATTGGCTGTATATTCAATGGTGAGCTTCCTGTCTTTACTGTCTGTCGGGAAAAGATGAGACAAGTCAACCTCCTTGTCTCCCTTATGGTTCTGATAAAATGGAATGGTATTTACCACATACTCACGGTCTGGCAATAAAGGAAGCCACTGTTGCTCGCCATCGCTATAGCCATCACCCTCAGCTTCAACGCGGGCAGCAAGCAACGTCTTGCCTTGGGATAAGCGAAGGAGCAGGGCTGCGTCAATGGCAAAATTGGCAGAAGCAGAGCCATTCGCAAGAACGGAATATGTTTTTTCTTTTTCCCATATAACCTTTTCGGTCTCTGGGTCAACGACCTGCAGTTTCACCTTGCCTGTCACGTCCTTGTTTGACGTATTGAAGACAAGTGTCGAAATCTGTCCCTTATCATTTTCACGCAAAAAGCGAGGCACGTTTGGTTGGACCATTATGGTTTTAGAGGCAACCGCTTCAGCCTCTACGAGGGCACTGTTCATGCAGGTGTCGTGAGCCAATCCCATGAAACGCCATGTCGTGACGCTCTCAGGCAGGGTGAATGATATGTTCACGCAACCCAAGCTGTCGGTAAGCAGGGCAGGATAGAAGAATGCGGTCTCCGTGAGGTTCTTACGCATGTTATGGTTTGGGGTGTCTTCTTCGAGTTCAAGAACACCGTCGCCCTGACTTTCCAAAGCATTATGGTCTTCCTCTCCATTCGACAGCTTTTTGTTCTGTGCAAGAGAGCTGATGCCTCTAATCCTGATTTGCTTGTTTCCAATCGCCTTTGACATAGGCACTACCTTACTGTCGAGACGCAGGACTTCACAGAAAGGACGTGAAATCAGGAATAGGGAACTGTCGAAATGAGTAAACGACATACCTTTGACACCAAGGTTGCCAAGGTATTGACTTCCATTAAGATAGCCCGTGGAAAGCGATGGCCCAAGCCAAACAGAATATGGAAGTGAGAACGAGAAGCCGTTGGCTCTCTGCCACGAATGCTTATAAAGCGCGTCGAGACTCTTGTCATACAAGGAGGCCATCAGTTGCGCGCTGGTCTGCTTGCCTGTAGGGGAGAGTATTCTCAATGTCCAAGTTTCCTTTTGCCCAGGAACAAGCTTGTTTCTGAAACTCTTCCATTCCGTTCTCAATCTTCTATCGGGAACCGGACGGTAAATCTGAACATTATGCTCATACAGTCTTCCTTCTGCGACCCACGCCAAGGCAATGGTTATGCCGTCGCCATACTTGTCGTCATATTTTAAGGCGCGGGTGAAGACATTGTTGTTGAAAACCTTGCTGCCACTTTCCACGACTTTGCTGCCAGACAAGATTGTGTAATACATTCTGTTGCCTGCGTCTGTAGAGGCTACCTGAACATAAACAGGCGAGCCGTCTGACGGGAACTGCCTGGCTGAGACATAGAACCAATCATGAGTAGCTGTAACTGGCTTTTTGTCGTAAAGGCTAAATACGACAAAGTCATGTTTCAAACTGTCTGTGCCACAGATTGCCTCTAAATGGTGTAATCCGGAAGAAAAGTCCTTGCCAATGGCTATGGAGGAATTAGTTTTCGCCTCATTCCAAGAACCATCATCAAACCTGTATCTTACAACAGCCTCAACCCCTTCTCCCAATAAGTTCTTATAAGCAAAGACGACACTCTTTAAGCTGTCTTTCAATGTCTTATCAGGCATGTTGCTTTCAAGAATAGCATTGCGATTGCTTAATGGCAAGAAAGTTTGAGCCTCATGAGTCTCACCCGACATATCAGTTACTATCGCGTTTATTTCAAAATTGAAAAACGCGGAACCATGAACGTGTGCGTTCGTGGGGAAACTCATTGGCACGCGGACATTAAATGAGCCATCATTGCCCGTAATGGTGGAGTCGGAGAGAAGCAACTCCTTATTCCTGTTTCCCCAATAGAACCAGCGCAACCCATCTTTTCTATTGATGGCGTATCCCACCTTCGCGTTTTGAACCGGTACTCCTGAATAGGTAGTCGCAACGGCACGAAGGATGACCGTATCTCCTGCTTGGTAATTGCCTGAAAACTTATCGAACACCACTTGGAATGAAGGCCTCTTATATTCTTCCACGTGAAAATATGCACTCGAAGAACGGTCGTTATCGGCGGTCTTTACCTCTATGGAGTAACTGCCCGTAAGACCTTGTTGTGGCAGGGAGAAATCAACAGAAGCCGTACCGAAACCATCCGTGGTGGCCTTCTTTTCCGACACTTTTTTGTAGTTGGCATCCATGAGCGAGAATGTCAACGACGTGTTTTGAGCCACCTTTGAGGAAAGTTCTTCCTTGTTTGCCTCCCAAGCCACAGCTGCCACATGGACATTCTGACCTGGACGATATATAGACCTGTCGGTATAAACGGCTATCCTATGTGATTGGCCCGATGACTTAAAGTAATTGAAATAGGCGAAAAGGTCAGTTTCTGCAGACGCCTTGTCGTTTGGCGTGTAGGCATAAATGAGCCTTGGCTTGTTTTTATACGAACACACCGTTTCGCCGTTGTTGTCAACGGTGAGGGTTTGCCTGTCCGCTGTTGGCTTGCCATCATAACTATAATTGGTTATCACGATTTTAGCGTTGGGCAACGGTTTTCCTGTCGTTGCGCTCACGGCCACAAGTCGAATTTTGTTGTCTGGCAATGTCTGGTGAATGACAAACATGTCGGAAACCCTAAGCAGCCGCCTGCTTGTTTTGATTTTCTTATTGTCAGTGGAGGCCTCAATCATGTAAACGCCAATAGGCAAGCCATTTAGCTTAACACTGTCGGAAGTGTTTTTCCATGCAGGAACCCCATTGAAGTGTATTTCGTAAGTGGCTACAGGAGATGGCGCGACAAATTTCCTAAGTTTGTTGTAATCTGAGCTAACAGAAGGATCGAGATGGGTATTTCCATCAACGGAAACCTTGAAAACAGATATGTTAAGCCTGTCTATATTCCTAATAGATTTTATGTTAAGCGCGAAATCTCTATCTGGCAAAATGGTTGTCTTGGGAAAACTGATGCTGAATGAAGGTTGCTCCAAGAGTTTAAGCTGGTTGCGCAAATAGTTGGCGCGTTTCCATGTTCCCCACTTGCTTAATGCTTGTTTGATAAACGCGACCTTGGCTTCCGTGTCATCTTCATTCATTGTCCGCAACTTGAGGATAGCAAGCTCACAGGCAATGGGCAAGTCTTGATATGCACGAATAAGAGAGTCAAGTTTGCTTGAACAAACAGTGTCTTCCCATTTCCCGATTTTATCACTGACCATCAGCATTGACATGTAGCAAGCCGCCTCACGATTGCCATGCGCCTGATAGTAGGAGTGAGCCGCATTGTAACCATTCGTTTCCATGGCTACCACATGAAGCAAGTCATTGCTGAATATATCGCTGTCGTCGCCTTTCACCAAAGCTGGCTCAAAACCATCGCTCTTTCGCGAGGCAAGGGTAGCTGGATTGACCATTGCCTCGGCAAACCATTTTTTACCGGCAACTTCGTCACTGTCAGTCCCTAACATCATATACGTCTTTCCCAAGGCCGTGGCATAGACAGCCTTCAAAGCAGGGTCACTGAATGAATGGTATTGACGCTCCAATCTCTTGACATTAGCATCAAGAGAGTCGGGGGTGATGTCAGCCTGGAGCGCGCCGCGCTTTAATTGGGCCTTGAGCAGTTGGCCATATTGCTTTTCCGATAAGGCTTTTTTCTCAATTTGCTGAATAATGGCAATCTGGGTCTTTGGCAAGTCTTTCTTTGCCGCCTCTCCAACCTTGTTCCACAGTTGTTGAAAAGTCTGCGCATTAGCAAATAAAGGAAGTAAGAAAAAAACAATAACGCTTAAAACCTTTTTCATACCATCAATATTTTCTGAAGTTGGATATATAAAGGCAAAGGTACTAAAATCCCCTCGCATTTTTGCTCAAACTCAATGAAATAAACCTTAATAGCAATGAGCAACCATGTTAATATACTTTTTTGTAACTTTGCAACATTGAAAATGAAATTAGCAATAATGATAATAATGACAAACAATGAATAAACAAGACAGGGCTGTTCTCCTTCGGCAGCTTTCAGAAAAATATGAAACCGCGGATTTCCTGAATGGCGATCCGTCATGGTTCATGCACCAAGTAAAGGGAAAAGACAACCAAGAGGTCATGGCATTCCTGGCTTCCGTGCTTAGCTTTGGAAAACGTGAGTTGTTTCTACCAAAGATTCAAGCGATGTTGGAGAATAGTGGTGGACAAACAGCTGACTGGATAAAAGACGGCAAATATCATGATGACATTGCCGACAACGATAGTTGTTATTACCGTTTTTACAACAACCACATGATGCTTTTATTCCTCGATGCCTTGAAAGACATACTCATTGAGCATGGTTCTATAGGTGCTTTTGCCGAGAAGCATGCAAAGCGGCATACGACCCTTGAGGTGCTTGAGGCATTTGGCGGATATTTTAGAGAAAGAGGCATAAAAGGCATGGTGCCATCACCTCACAGTTCCGTGGCGAAGCGTCCATGCATGTTCATGAGGTGGATGGTAAGAGACGGGTCACCCGTTGACCTTGGATTATGGTCTGAGTTCATTGACAAGCGTTCACTTTTTATTCCACTCGACACTCACGTCATGCAAGAAGCAAGCCATTTAGGGCTTATAGCTGGCAAGACAGCAAGTTGGAAAACGGTAATGAATCTTACCGAAGCCCTAAAAGAAGTTTTTCCAGACGATCCAGCCAAAGGAGACTTCGCCCTCTTTGGCTATGGGGTGGATAAATAAAAAAAGGAAAATCTCTTTTCTCTATTGTTCGAGAAAAGGGATTTTCCTTTTGATATGATGTTAAATAAATGACAAATATCAGCCAAGATACTTTATCAAGAGTTTAGCGTAACCGCTTTCGCGAAGTTTCACAATGCTCTTCTCACGTATCTGGCGGACACGCTCACGTGTCAATCCGAGTTGATCGCCAATCTCTTCCAAACCCTTCTCATGGCAACCTATGCCGAAGCACTCGCGCACGATAGTTATCTCGCGGTCTTTCAAGACATTGCGAAGCACGGTGTCAAGCTCTTTGGCCATGCTCTCATAGTCTACCTGCTTATCAGCACGGCTGTCCTCGCCCGAAGCCAAGACATCCGCCATGGAGTTGTCGTCGTCTTCTTGGAAAGGAGCGTCAATGCTCATGTGGTGGTTGTCTGCCTTGATGGTCTGATCTATCTTCGTCTCGTCGATGTTTGTCAGTGAAGACAATTCTTGTACGGAAGGACGACGCTGGTTTTTCTGCTCGAACTTAGAAATCTCAGAGTTGATCTTTGACAAGGCACCCACTTGGTTGAGAGGCAGACGCACGATACGGCTTTGCTCCGCGATAGCCTGAAGTATGCTCTGGCGAATCCACCAAACGGCATACGAGATAAACTTAAAGCCTCGAGTCTCGTCAAATTTCTCAGCTGCCTTTACCAGGCCTATGTTACCTTCATCAATAAGGTCGGTAAGACCCAAGCCTTGGTGCTGGTATTGCTTGGCAACAGACACAACGAACCTAAGATTGGCCTTGACAAGTTTCTCTTTAGCGCGTTCGCCCTCGCGACCGCCTTTACGGATTTTCTGTGCCAACTCAATCTCCTCATCCACGCTAATCATTGGCACACGACCAATCTCTACGAGATACTTGTCCAATGCTTCACTTGAACGGTTGGTGATGCTTTTCTGAATCTTTAACTGACGCATATTTAACTACCTTGCTTTAATTACCTTGCTTGTATAAAAAGGTTTCCCTTAATACCTACGAAGACTATAATAAATACCAATAGGGCGCAATGCGCCCAATTTCTTTGCAAAGTTAAGGAAAAATATTGAAGTTGGTACTTTATTTATCTTTATTTTTAATTATTAATCATTTGTTAAAACATTCTTTAGACAAACAAGCTTCTACGACCTGCCAATCTATTCTCCAAACAGCAATTTGCGGTCTCTGGCAGCTGCGGCTTTAGTCCACTGCTCTGGTATGACCTTCCAATTGTGGTTGGGTTGTGGGTCGAGCACCCCCAGGCGTTTAATCTCTTGCATGAGATAATAGCGCTGATCACGCTCTGACCTCCAGATTATCCGGCTATCAAGGGAGTCTTTAGGGATTCCGGCTCCCTTCGTCAGCAGTTCTCCGCCACCATTGGCCCTATAACTGTTTACGGCGACCTTGTACCATTTGTTTGGCTCAAAGGGCTTGCCGTCACTCATGCGCAAAATCTTCACCTTCTCGCCATTTGGCTTAGTTACGTCAACAGTATAGTCGATACCCGCGGCAGCGTCAAAATTAAACGAGAGATTCTTGAACCCCATTCTTTGAGCGTCGCCGTAAGTGTGATTGTCAAGCAAGAGGAGATGGTCTTCAGGCGAGGCCATCGTGTTCATCCAAAGGTCATAGCTCATCTCAAGATGCTTACGTATTTCCTCTCCCGTGAGACGCATCACATAAAGCTGATTCTCATATTTATAGAGTTTGAACATGTCGCTCATGTAAACAGGTCCGGCATTGATTGAAGCGTTGAACGATAATGGCGCGTTGAAAGCTATGTCGGCATGAGTGATTTGCAACTCAAGATTAAGTATAAGGTCATTGAAAGCTGAGTTTCCGAAATAACTGTCCGCGGTGCTTATCGTATGCTTTAACTCCCCAATCTTCTCATTGGCAAAAGCGTCGGTCTTGTCAATAAACGGTTTGAAATGTGACATGTAATTCTCATCAACAGGTAGTTTAGTGATGTCCTTCAACACGCCTTTCCTGTTCACGACTTTCCATCTGCCCTTCACTTTCTCTATGGTCAGGCTGGCATCCGCCACGGTCATGGCATTGTTTGCCGGATCCATGCAGAGCACGGTGTCGCCAGCTACATTGACCACATTGTCGAGATGGCGAGTATGGTCATGGCCGAAAAGCACAAGGTCGAAGCCTGGCACTTCCTTGGCGACTTTCTCGGAAGCGTCTTCCTCATATTCCGGTGTCGTTATTCCGCCCGACTTTCCTGAATGAAACAGTCCGATTACGACATCAGCCTTTTCCTTGTCTTTTATAACCTTCATCCATCGCCTTGCCGACGTAATCATGTCTTCGAAGCGCAACCCGCTCCAAATGTTTTTTGGCAACCAATTGGGTATGGCTGGCGTAAGCAGACCAAACACCGCTATTTTGCATTCCTCGCGTTTAATGATGGTGTATGGTTTCAAATAAGGTTCCCCTGTAGTGGCATTGATGACGTTTGCGCCAAGTACCGGCATCTTGTGTTCTTTGACCCATTTGTCGTAGACGCCATGGCCTGGTTCCACATCGTGATTGCCTATTGTCACGGCGTCGTATCCAAGGTAGTTGACCACCTGGGAAGCTATGTTCACCTCCGTGGTGTCGATAAAGTTGGAGAAATAGCTCACGGGTTGCCCCTGGAGAATGTCTCCGTTGTCAAGAAGCAAGAGGTTCTTGCCATATTGCTTGCGTAGCATGTTGACATACGAGCATACACGGGCCATGCTTCCAGCCTTGGGCTTCCTGTCTATCATGTCGTAAGGGAAGAATGAGCCATGCACGTCACTCGTCTCTATGACTCTGAGCGTGAAAGTCTTGTTGCTCGCGGCGCTGCAAAGGGTCGCGGAGAGTAACATAACAGAAAGAAATAAAGTCTTCATGAATGATTCAGTGTCTTATGAGTTTAATCCTATGGTCGATGCAAGTTGGCAATTCCTCCTCATAGTGTGTCACCATTATCAACGTCTTGTTTTTTCGCCGCATGAACGTGTCAATGACATTCTTGGCAAGCACGCGGTTGTAGTTGTCGAGTCCGTGAAGAGGCTCGTCGAGTATGAGGAGTTCCGGATCCTTGACGAAGGCTCGTGAAAGCAACACGAGACGCTGTTCACCGCTGGATAGCTTCAAGAAAGTGGTGTCTTCCTTGCCTTCGAGTCCGAAGACCTTCATCCAGAATCTGCATGTGGCATATTCCTCTTCGGAAGGCTTGGCATAAAGTCCCACGGAATCTTTCAATCCGCTTGCCACTATCCTGATGGCGGGAATGTCTTTCTGGTATGCGCGGTGCATCTCCGGGGAGACATAGCCGATGTGCTTTTTAATGTCCCAAATGCTCTCGCCGGTCCCACGCGGCATGCCAAATAGCGTGATGTCACAAGCGTAGCTCTGAGGATTATCAGCGCAAATCAAGCTTAGCAACGTGGATTTTCCGGCACCGTTCTGGCCACTCAATGCCCAGCGCTCACCGTTGAGGACTGTCCAGTCAAGATCCTTGAGGATTACGCGATTGCCATATTGTATGCTGACATGATTCAACTTAGCAACCTCGTGCGTGTTGTAATCAGAATTTTTATACGGAAGGTTGAGAATGGCATCTGAAATATCCTTGTCAAGGACGAAAGAGTCTAGCCTGGCATGCGACGCGACAAATTCCTCGCGTGTCGTCTTCTTGCCGACGCGCATGTCTTTTACTTCCACAACATGCGTGACGAATTCTGGAATGTCGTCGGTCTTCGACAGGACAAGTATTATTTGTAATTTCTCTTGTTTTATAATTGTGGAGAAAAGTTGTTTCAATTGGTCACGCGTGCTAGCGTCAAGACCTATGAACGGATTGTCCATGATCAACACGCGTGGTCGTGAGAAGAGGGTCTCGGTGAGCTTGAGCTTTCTCAACTCTCCACTCGACAACAGAATGATGTGCTTGTCGAGCAACACCTTCATGTTGAACATTTCATAAAGTTCTTCCTTGAGGGCTTGCCTCGCGGCATTGTCTTCCCCGGCACGCTTGTAGGCAGCGTCGAGCTTGTCGCTCACAGTTGGCGTATTCTCGTTTATTTCAGTTTGATTCCAGCGTTGCTGCAAGTAATAAGCGCGGTCGTTGTCGCCACCATAAGCGTCACGGAAAGTGATATACTTGATGTTGTCAGACAAGCTCTTGTTTGTGCTCGGCGAGAAGTCGTATTCCGGGTCATGCATAAGCAAGGGGTGACTGCCCGTAAGGATGTTGACAAGCATAGTCTTGCCGCCACCGTTTGGTCCCACGATGGCAATCTGCTCGCCATCGTTAAGCGTAAAGTTGACAGGCTCTGCCATACGCCACTCAGGCATGCGCACCACGCCGTCTTTTACATTGATAATTGGTCTACCCATATATTTATTGTTTTCTTAATACTGGAACAAGTCCCATGTAAATACCTTATTTTGAACAGTTCGAAAGATTAAAGCGTAATAGCGTAAGCCTTAATTATATCTCAGAATGGCCTTCTTATAATATAATGCAGTGTCTTAACGGGAAAGCCGTTCCTTGTTTTTTATCACGAAGTCTTTCCATGAGCCATAGTGACGTGCGTTGGTCTGAGGGGTGGAGAGTTGCAGGAAATGGCAATAAGCGGCACCAAGCGCGTCGGTGGCGTCCATGAATTTCGGCATGTCTTTCTTGTCTATTTTCAGCAGTCTCTGCAACATCCCCGCCACCTGCTCCTTCGACGCCTGGCCTTCACCCGTGATAGCCATCTTGATTTTCAGCGGGGCGTATTCGTGAATGGGCACCGAATGATGTATGGCCGCAGCAATGGCCACACCCTGGGCTCGTCCAAGCTTGAGCATCGACTGTACGTTTTTTCCAAAGAAAGGGGCTTCGATGGCCATCTCGTCTGGCAGATATTCGTCAATGATACCAGTCACGCGCTCGAAAATCTTGCCAAGGCGCAAATAGGGGTCTCGCTCTTTTCGCATGTCTATAACACCCATCGCCACAAGACCGGCCCTGTTGCCACGCACGGTAATTATGCCATATCCCATGACGTTTGTGCCTGGGTCTATGCCCAAGATTATCTTCTCACCAACAACGCTTTCCACCTTTGACCTTACTTAGCCTTACCTGTCGATATACGGATTGCTTGCCACCTCAGCGCCAATCGTAGTCTCAGCGCCATGACCCGGAAAGACACGGACGTCATCGGGCAGCTGTGAAAGGTGACGCAGGCTCATCAGCATCATGAACATTGAACCGCCTTCAAAGTCGGTGCGGCCTATCGAGCCATGGAAAAGCGTGTCGCCCGTAAAAGCTACACGTTCTTGCTCGCAATAATAAGTCAGGCCGCCTGGCGAATGGCCTGGGGTCTCCAATACGGTAAACTTATGTGAGCCAAAATCAACTGTGTCGTGCTCGTCAAGGCATTTACCGACACACACGAAATCATCTTGAGTGAGATTGTCTATACCGCAAATAGCCTTGGCTTGCTCGGGCATCGACTTGAACAATTGGTCGTCAGCGGTCCCTGCCTCTGGCTTGACCCCCCACGTGTCGTAAACAAACTTGTCGCCAAAGTTGTGGTCAATGTGTCCGTGGGTCGCTATCAGGTGTCTTACTTTGAGGCCATTGCTCTCAATATATTTTTTCAACGCCTCCTTTTCCGGCTCATAATAGGCGCCGCAATCGATAATAACACATTCCTTGGTCTCGTCGCTCACCACGTAGGTATTTTCCCTGATAGGGTTGCATATGAATCTTTGGATATTCAACATCTCGTTTCTTATATTACGCTAAAGAATACAGTAATAATAATATGTATAGACGGCAATGTCAGTAAACTGGCAGATAGACCACGTTTTTCTCCTCAAACCATTTCTCGTCAAAGAAGTCTGAAATAGGAATGGTTTTAACTATCTTGCTGAAAGGCTTAAGCTCTTCGTCAAGGTTTCCTCCTTTCAAGGTTATTATCCCGTTTGGCAAGGAGTTGTGCTGGGCGGTCTTGACCAGGTTCTTCCTTACGATCTTAACCATGTCGGGCAATGACATTACTGCGCGTGAGACCACGAAATCAAACTTTCCTTTTTCCTCTTCACCACGAAGATGGACCGCCTCTACATTGGTCAGGCCCAAAGCGCGTGCTACTTCCGTGGCAACCGTGATTTTCTTTCCCGTCCCGTCAATGAGCCGGAACGTGCATTCGGGAAAGAGGATGGCAAGCGGAATGCCGGGAAATCCACCGCCACAACCGAAATCAAGGATACGCGTGCCCGGACGGAAATTGATGACCTTGGCTATTGCCATGGAGTGAAGCACATGATGAAGATACAAGTTGTCAATGTCCTTTCTGGAAATGACATTTATCTTTGAGTTCCAATCTCGATAAAGCGCATCGAGGGCATTTATCTGTCGCGTTTGTTGTTCGCTGAGATCGTTGAAATATTTTGAAATAAAATCCATAGCATGTTTTTCTTACTATCAGATGCAAAGTTAGTGATTTTTTGTCGTAACTTTGCAGCAAGACATTGATTTTGTATAACATTATAACATATTGGTTGAAAACATGAAGCACGAAGTGGCTTTGTTCGACTTGGACGGAGTGGTCATAAACACGGAAAGTCAATACACTGGCTTTTGGACCGGAGTGGGAGAGAGGTATTTCCATTCTGGCACAAAATTCGCGAATATGATTAAGGGTGCAACTCTTGTGCAGATTTTTGACAAGTATTTTAGGGATGCCCATAAAGCCCAAAGAGAAATAACGGCATCGCTTGACGACTTTGAGAAGTCTATGTCGTATGAATACATTGAAGGTTTCCCGAAATTTGTCAGCGACATCAGGCGCGCAAGCATAAAGACTGCTGTCGTGACAAGCAGCAACATCAAGAAGATGGAGAATGTGTATCGTGCACATCCTGAGTTTCACGACCTTTTCGACGTCATTCTCACAAGCGAGGATTTCGAACGCAGCAAGCCTGACCCTGATTGTTATTTCAAAGGCGCTGAGCACTTTGGTGTTCAGCCTAATATGTGCATCGGCTTCGAGGATAGCATTAATGGCTTGAAAGCCGTCAACGCCGCGGGAATGTATTGCGTAGGTCTTGAGACCACTAATCCTCATGACGTCGTGGCAGAATATGCCGACATGGTCATCGACAACTATTTGGACACGGACGATAAAGAAGGCAATGGCAAATATAATAAATTAATGGGGCTATTCGTTTAATAAGGTGACTTAACGACGTTTTACGTTATAAATCAAATGAGAATCATCTTACGCATCATATCTTTAACATTCGCCGCAGCTTGCTTGGTGGCTTGCGCCGACAACGACGCATTCACGACATCCACTGATAACCGTCTGTCGTTTTCAAACGACACGCTATCACTTGACACGGTGTTCAGCAACATTCCGTCGGCATCACGCTCCATGTGGGTATACAATAAATCTGGCAATGGACTGCGCTGCGGCGTGAGGATGGAAAAAGGCAATGCGTCTGCCTTCAGGGTGAACATAGATGGCATTTATCTTGGCGAAGCTAACAGCTGGCAAACTTCCGACATGGAAATCAGAGACAAGGATAGTGTCAGGATTTATGTTGAGGCCACACTGCCCAACGCCATAGGACAAGAACCGGAAGAGAACAACGACAACATCGTTTTCAATCTGGAAAGTGGGGCAGAGCAGAAGATAAACCTCAAGGCTTGGGCATGGAACGCAGAACTGCTGCGGAAAGGCCTTGTGATATCCAAGGACACGACAATCCAAAGCAATACACCTATTATTATATATGAGGGGCTGAAGGTTGACAGTGGAACCGTGCTTAATGTAGGAGCGGGCACGACGCTGTATTTCCACAACGATGCCGGAATTGACGTCTATGGAAGTCTGCGCTGCAACGGAACGGCTGAAAGCAACGTCGTATTGCGAGGGGACAGGATAGACAGGATGTTCGATTACTTGCCTTACGACCGCACGCCGGGTCAATGGCAAGGCGTGAAGCTCCATGCATCGTCGTATGGCAACGAGCTGTATCACACCGACATACACAGTTGCTTCAATGGTGTTGTGGCGGATTCATCTGACACGGGCAAGAAAAAGCTCATTCTGAGCCACTCGACAATACATAACTGTCAAGGCACAGGACTTGAAGCTAATAACATCAACGCCTCTATCATCAACTCTCAAATATCAAACACTTTAGGCGATTGCGTTCATATTTCCGGAGGAGACATCGACATAAACGGCTCCACGATAGCGCAGTTTTACCCATTTGATGGAATGAGAGGAATGGCATTGCGTGCCGAGCTTGACAAGAACTTAAAAAGGCTTAGCATAACTAATTCTCTGATAACTGGTTATGCCGACAATGTTATTGACATTGCGAAAGAAAACGAAAATCTTGACTGGCAATTCTCGCATTGCATAATCCGCACTCCTAAGCCAATGACAGACGACAGCACGAGAATGGCAAACGTCTTTTTTGAGAATGTCAAGGACACCACATCCATGGGGATAAAGCATTTCAAGAATATTGACACAGACAATCTAATATACGACTTCCATCTCAGCGACAAGTCGGCGGCAATAGACAAGGCTGACCCTGCCACGTCGCCCATGGACGACCACGACAGCACGAAACGTGACGAGAAGCCAGACATCGGAGCCTACGAAAACACTAAAAAAGAACAAAATGATTAAATCTAAATTGGAGATTAGCTACAACTCTTGCTCGATTGACGAGTTGACAGAGGAAGAAAGATTACTTGTAGAGCGCGCAAGGGAGGCTACTCGCAACTCGTTCGCGCCATACAGTAATTTTCATGTCGGCGCGGCGTTAATGCTTAAAAACGGCAAGGTGATAATTGGCGCTAACCAAGAAAACTCCGCGTTTCCGTCAGGGCTTTGCGCAGAGCGCACTGCGGTATTCACGGCTCAAGCCAATTATCCTGAGCAACCTATCATGATGCTCGCCATCGCGGCAGCAGACTCAAATGGGCTTCGGTCGAAGCCTGTTTCGCCATGCGGAGCATGTAGGCAGGTAATACTCCAAATGGAGTCAAGGTATCATCAGCAAGTAGAAATATTGTTGTCGGGGACAAAAAGCATTCTCCGATTCAAGTCAATTAAAGACTTGATGCCTTTCTCTTTCGTAGACGATGATTTGATGCCTGAGCAATAAGCCTCGTAAGACCAAAGAAACATTAACAATCAAGGAAGCCGTTAGATTATCTTTCAATAGCTTCCTTGTTTCTATTATATTACGATACGAAAGATATTTCTATAAAAATATTGACACAAGTGTTTCAAAGCGATTAAAAAAGACGTTTGAAAGAATAGACCGCTTGTTAATTTTTGAACAATACCTATAAAACCTGTGAAACGGCGTGTGTTATATAAATTATAACATATTAAAGAAAACACTAAGTAAATTCAAGAGTTTTAGAGCAGTTTTGCGTAAATGCGCAATTTTTGATTATACTTTTAACGTTAAACCTGTATAAAAAACCAATTTACCTTTGGAAGTTTTGAGATTTGTCGTTAACTTTGCCATCGAAAGAACCAAAAATAAGTTTTAAAACCACATAAGAACAGACCGCGATATGGGAAAGATTAAGACTATCGGAATACTCACTTCCGGAGGCGACGCACCAGGCATGAATGCCGCTATAAGAGCGGTAACACGTGCAGGCATCTGCAATGGATTCAACATCAAGGGTATTTACCGTGGCTATGATGGACTGATATACGATGACATCAAGCCTTTTACCACTGAAAACGTTTCGGGCATCATCATGCAAGGCGGAACGATTCTTAAAACTGCCCGTTCAAAGGCGTTCATGACTCCAGAGGGCCGCGCGAAAGCCTATGAGAACCTAAAGAAAGAACAAATAGACGCTCTCGTGGTTATAGGTGGTAACGGTTCACTCACAGGCGCGAAGGATTTCGCACAAGAGTACGATCTTTGTTGTATCGGCTTGCCCGGTACAATCGACAACGACCTCTATGGCACAGACACTACCATAGGATATGACACCACGCTCAACACGATTGTGGATTGCGTTGACCGCATCCGCGATACCGCGCAGAGCCACGAACGCATTTTCTTCATAGAGGTGATGGGGCGTGACGCTGGCTATTTGGCGCAAAACTCAGCAATAGCAAGTGGTGCCGAAGCTGCTATCATACCAGAAGACTCTACCGATGTAGACCAGCTAGCTAAGTTCATGGAGCGTGGCATACGTAAATCGAAAAAGAGCTGCATCGTCATCGTGTCGGAAAGTCCCAAGTGCGGTGCTATGTATTACGCCAATCGCGTGAAAAAGGAGTTCCCGGAGTTTGACGTCAGGGTGTCTATCCTTGGCTATGTGCAGCGCGGCGGACGCCCATCAGCCCATGACAGGATACTTGCAAGCCGCACGGGCGTGGGCGCGGTCGAAGCCATCATGCAGGGCCAGCGCAATGTCATGGTTGGCATTCACAATAATGAGGTAACTTACATTCCCCTTGTTGAGGCAGTACGCTCAGACAAGCCTTTCGACCGCAAGTTGATTGAGGTCCTCGACGAGTTAAGCATATAAAAAGCCAAACGGCAGAACATTCACATTTAGAATATATTCACTATAAAAGATATTGTATGTCACAGATTAACGGACACATCTCTCAGATAATCGGTCCTGTCATAGATGTCTTTTTCGACACACAGGGACAGGAAGCAGAGAAAGTGTTGCCAAAAATTTACGAGGCACTTAAAGTGACACGTTCTGATGGCAAGGAAGTTGTCATCGAGGTTGAGCAGCACATTGGAGAAGACACCGTGCGTTGCATCGCCATGGATTCAACAGACGGTTTGGAACGTGGGCTTGAGGTTGTACCGACTGGCGCCCCGATACAAATGCCGGCAGGCGACCAGATTCGCGGTCGAATGATGAACGTCATTGGTCAACCTATAGATGGCATGAGCGAGCTGAACATGAAGGGCAGTTATCCTATCCATCGCCCGGCTCCTAAGTTTGAGAACCTGTCCACTCACAAGGAGATGCTTCCCACAGGTATCAAGGTCATCGACTTGCTCGAGCCTTACATGAAGGGAGGAAAAATCGGACTGTTTGGCGGTGCAGGCGTGGGCAAGACCGTGCTCATCATGGAGCTCATGAACAACATCGCCAAGGGACGCGCCGGCTACTCTGTGTTCGCTGGCGTTGGTGAGCGCACACGTGAGGGTAACGACCTTATCAGGGACATGCTCGACTCCGGCGTTATCCGTTACGGCGACAAGTTCCGCAAAGCCATGGATGAAGGCAAGTGGGATTTGTCACTGGTTGACCAAGAAGAGCTTGCAAAGTCTCAATCAACCCTTGTCTATGGACAGATGAATGAGCCACCTGGGGCACGTGCGCGTGTAGCCCTGTCTGGCCTTACTATCGCAGAGGAATTCCGTGACCACGGAGGCAAGGACGGCGGCCCGGCCGACATCATGTTCTTCATCGACAACATCTTCCGTTTCACACAGGCTGGCTCTGAGGTTTCTGCCTTGCTCGGACGTATGCCGTCGGCCGTGGGTTACCAACCGACCTTGGCTTCAGAGATGGGCGCGATGCAGGAAAGAATTACGTCTACAAAAGAGGGTTCCATTACTTCAGTACAGGCCGTTTATGTACCTGCCGATGACCTGACCGACCCTGCCCCTGCAACCACTTTCTCGCACCTTGACGCCACGACGGTGCTTGATCGTAAGATTACCCAGCTCGGTATCTATCCTGCCGTTGACCCGTTGGCTTCCACGTCACGCATTCTTGACCCATTGATTGTAGGCAAGGAGCATTATGAGTGCGCACAGCGAGTAAAGGAGACACTTCAGCATTATCAAGAGCTGCAAGATATCATCGCCATCCTCGGCATGGACGAGCTTTCCGATGATGACAAACTGGTGGTGAACCGTGCTCGTCGAGTCCAGAGATTCCTTTCACAGCCATTCGCCGTGGCAGAGCAATTCACAGGTGTAAAGGGCGTGATGGTCAGCATTGAAGATACCATAAAAGGTTTCAACGCTATCCTCGACGGCGAGGTGGATGACCTTCCAGAACAAGCGTTCATGAACGTGGGCACCATTGAAGACGCTATCGCCAAGGGCAAGAAGCTCATCGATGAAGCCAAGGCATAACAAGCTAAAGCGACATGGATATGTTGAAGTTGAAGATTATTTCTCCTGAGAAAGTGATATTCGATGGCGAGGTGGAGAGCTTGAAGGTGCCAGGCATACAAGGCAGCTTCGAGGTTCTCAACAACCACGCGCCCATCATATCGTCACTTGTAAAAGGAGATGTCGAATATAAGAGCAAAGGGGAGAGTAATAAGCTTTCCGTCGCGGGTGGTTTCGTTGAGGTTAAGAAAAACGAGATAAGCCTTTGCGTGGAGATTTGACCTCTCTTGAATCAAGACAAAAAACGGTAACGCATGCTTTCCCCGTTGACTATCTTCCTGTTGGTGGCAATGTTTACGTTGCTCGCATTGGGATGGAAAAAAGGATACGACTTCGTGCAGTCAAGGGCGCCAAGGCAAATAGTGAAATTCTATTTCGCTTACGCGACCTTTCGAATGTTGACAATACTACTCGTTACCGGCGTGTACATATTGTTCATATCGCAAAGCCAAGCTGAGTCGAAAGCCTTTGTAGTCGTGGAGTTTCTCTTGTATGCCGCAATGATGGTCTTGACATTGAAAAATAACATTAAACGCTCTTGAAAGAATGAGATATTTTAATCATATAATCTGTTGCATATTGGCAATCATTCTTGCCATGCCTGCCTTAGCGGAACAAAAGCAAGGCGAGGGGCTCAATACGTCACAGATTGTAGTAGGACATATCAAGGACTCCTACGATTGGCATGTCACGGATATTGGCACGAAGCACATCGTCATCAATCTCCCGGTCATCGTGAAGAGCTCAACAGGTTGGCATGTGTTCAGCACGTCTCAATTCACAGAGGATGCCGACGCCAATGGTTACCGCAAGGGGCCGTTCAACCTCGCGATAGCAACGACTGGCTCACATGCGGGTAAAATCGTGGAGTTGCAAAACGGCAAGGAGACAATGCCGTTCGACATTAGCATTACCAAGACAGTGGCCGTGCTGTTCATCAATGCCATTATTCTCCTGCTTTGCATTTTGCTGCCAGCGAGATGGTATAGAAAACACAAGGCAAGCGACCCAGCGCCCGGTGGTTTCACCGGGTTAATGGAAATGCTCGTCTCGTGGGTGGAAGACAACATCGTGAAACCCGGAGTGGGGGAGAACTACGAGAAATATTCTCCTTACCTTCTCACATGTTTCTTTTTCATCCTTACCAGCAACTTGATGGGAATCATGCCATTCCCTCCAGGCGGAGGCAACTTGACCGGAAACATCGCTTGCACGTTTTTCCTCGCGTTCTGCACATTCGTGATTACGCAATTCAGTGGCTCGAAACACTATTGGAAAGACATTTTCTGGCCAAACGTGCCATTGGCCTTGAAGGCTTTCCCGCTTATACCTCTTATCGAGTTCGTGGGAATATTCACTAAGCCGTTCGCGCTTATGATCCGTCTCTTTGCCAACATGATGGCCGGACACGCCATTGCCCTTTCCTTGACGTGCATCATCTTTGTAGTGGCGACGATGGGTATAGGCGTAGCCATAGGAATGTCGACGCTAAGCGTTGTGATGAGCATCTTCATGATGTGCCTTGAGTTTCTGGTTTGCTTCATCCAAGCCATGGTTTTCACCATGTTGAGTTCTATATTCATTGGCTTGGCTCGCGCGAAAGATTAAGCTATACAAATAAAGAAAATAACAACAAAAAAATATTTATCAACAACAGCTTCAAAACTAAGTCTTTGGGCCATGACAAGCCCAAGGGCAAGGTGAAGGGCTATTAAAAACTTACAACTATGATTTCAGCATTATTATTGCAAGCCGCCGCAGCAGGCGTAGCAAAGTTGGGTGCCGGTGTCGGCGCAGGTCTCGCAGCTATTGGCGCAGGTATTGGTATCGGCCGCATTGGCGGACAGGCTATGGACGCAATGGCAAGGCAGCCGGAGGTAATGAGCAAGATCTTCACAAACATGATCGTGGCAGCTGCCCTTATCGAGGGTGTTGCCTTGTTTGCTGTGGTCGTCGCGTTCCTCTGCATCTAATCATCATAGAACTAACAACTGCGTATGGATTTATTAATACCAAGCACAGGCTTGCTCTTCTGGATGACGATAGTCTTCCTCATTGTGCTTGCCGTCCTGTGGAAATGGGGCTTTCCAGCCATCACCAAGATGGTGAAAGAGCGCAAAGACTACATTGACGACAGCTTGAGAAAGGCTCACGAGGCCAATGAGAAGCTTGCAAACATACAAAAAGAAGGCGAATCCATTCTGCAGGAAGCACGCGAAAAACAAGCAGCGGTCTTAAAAGAGGCCACTGCCACACGTGATGCCATCATTGCCAAGGCTGAGAATCAGGCTAAGGATAGAGGAGCACAGCTCATCAACGACGCTAAGGCTGAGATAGAACAAGAAAAGCAGCAGGCCATTCGCGAGATACGCGGACAGGTAGCAGAGCTTTCCGTCAAAATAGCTGAAAAGATTATCAAGCAACAGTTGGCAACTGATGACAAGCAGATGGAATTAATCAACAAGATTCTTGATGATGTAGCTGTCTCTGATAAGGCAGCCAAATAAAAACGATTGTCTATGGATACAGGTGTAATAGCGGTGAGATATGCGAAAGCTCTCTTGGAAAGCGCCATCCAGCTAAAGCAGGAGGGTGAAGTGTATGCCGAGATGCAGACGCTCTCGACCAACTATATCCAAGTGCCGCAGCTTCGGTTCACGATAGACAATCCTACTCTTGGAAACGAGAAGAAGCTTGACTTGCTGAAGACAGCGTGTGGCGGAAACGCCAGCGACTTGACAGTGAGATTTCTTGAGCTCGTCTTCAAGGAAGGAAGAGAGTCAAGCCTGCAGTTTATGGCGACAGCCTATTTGACATTATACAGGAAACACAAGAACATCATTCGCGGTAAGCTGACAACAGCCGTACCTGTCTCGCAAGAGACGGAGGCAAAGATGAAGCAAATGGTGGAAAACAGGACTCACGGCAACGTTGAGTTCAACACGGAAGTGGATCCAAGTATAATAGGCGGATTCATACTTGAGTACGACACTTACAGTTTCGACGCGAGTGTGAGGACAAAGCTCAAGGGCGTGCTCCATGAGCTGACAGTGTAAGCCTTGTTATTGAGTATTGAATGAAGTAAATAAACTTTGATTTATTATTATAATAAATGAGTGATAAATTAAAACCAAGTGAGGTGTCTGAAGTGCTTATCAAGCAGCTTGAAGGCGTCAACTCGGAAGAGCAGTTTGATGAGGTGGGAACCGTCCTCACGGTAGGTGACGGCGTGGCTCACGTCTATGGTCTGCGCAATGCCGAGGCGAGCGAGCTTCTTGAGTTTGAGAACGGCACTATGGCAATTGTCATGAACCTTGAGGAAGATAATGTGGGTTGCATCCTTTTAGGCGCTTCTTCTGGCATTGAGGAAGGCATGAAGGTAAAGCGCACGCACCGCATCGCCTCAATCCGTGTCAACGACAACTTCCTCGGTCGCGTTGTCAACACTCTCGGACAGCCTATCGACGGCAAGGGAGACATTGACATGACAGACGCTTTCGAGATGCCACTTGACAGAAAGGCACCTGGTGTCATATACCGTCAACCCGTAAAGCAGCCGTTGCAGACTGGTCTTAAGGCCATCGACTCCATGATTCCTATCGGTCGTGGCCAGCGCGAGCTGATTATCGGTGACCGCCAGACTGGTAAGACGGCAGTCGCCATCGACACCATCATCAACCAAAAAGGAAACTACGAGGCGGGCAAGCCTGTATATTGCATCTATGTCGCCATCGGTCAGAAGGCCAGCACGGTGGCCGCCCTTGTGCAAACCCTGAAAGAGCACGGTGCCTTGCCATATACAATCATCGTAAGCGCCACTGCAGCTGACCCAGCTGCCATGCAGTATTACGCGCCTTTTGCCGGTGCCGCCATCGGTGAGTATTTCCGTGACCGTGGATATGACGCTCTCGTTGTTTACGACGACCTGTCAAAGCAGGCTGTCGCGTATCGTGAGGTGTCTTTGATTCTTCGCCGTCCTTCAGGTCGTGAGGCTTATCCTGGCGACGTGTTCTACCTGCACTCCCGCTTATTGGAACGTGCCGCGAAAATCAACGAGCAGCAAGAAGTGGCTGAGCAGATGAACGACCTGCCTGATTCGATGAAGGGCCATGTCAAAGGCGGTGGCTCGTTAACCGCGCTTCCTATCATCGAGACGCAGGCTGGCGACGTGTCAGCGTATATCCCCACAAACGTGATTTCCATCACCGACGGACAGATATACCTGGAGACCGACTTGTTCAACCAAGGCTTCCGCCCGGCTATCAATGTTGGTATCTCAGTGAGCCGCGTGGGCGGTTCGGCGCAGATAAAGAGCATGAAGAAGGTAGCTGGTACCTTGAAGATTGACATGGCACAATACCGTGAACTTGAGAGTTTCTCAAAATTCTCAAGCGACATGGATCCTGTCACGGCAATGACAATCGACAGAGGTCGCAAGAACAACCAGTTGCTGATTCAGCCTCAATACAGTCCAATGCCTGTTGGCGAGCAGATTGCCATTCTTTATTGCGGTGTTCACGGACTTATGCACGACGTACCCGTCGACAAGGTTCGCAGTGTCCAGGACCAATTCCTCGAGCAAATGCGCACCCAGCACCAGGATGTTCTCAACGTCCTCGCTTCGGGCAAGATAGACGACGCCTGCACTAAGACCATCGAAGACGTAATGGCGAATGTTGCAGGACAGTTTGCCACAAAATAAAACGTAATAGAAAATATGCCTTCATTAAAAGAGATAAAGACCCGCATAGCATCTGTACAGAGCACGCGTAAGATAACGAGTGCCATGAAAATGGTCGCTTCGTCTAAACTTCACCGCGCACAGACTGCCATTCAGAATATGCTCCCGTATGAGAATTTGCTTGAGCACATTTTGAAGTCGTTTCTTGTCTCCATGCCTGATGCCGCCGAGGGAGACCTCACGGAAGAACGCAAGGACATCAAAAGCGTGGCTCTCGTTGTTTATTCCTCGAATAGCTCATTATGCGGAGGATACAACAATAACGTCATTCGAAAGATGCAACATGCAATAGATGGGTATCATGCTCAAGGCATCAATAATATTACCATCTATCCAATAGGCCGGAAAGTAGCTGAAAAGGTTAAGAGCCTTGGACTAAAATCCGCGGGCGACTTTGTGGCACTGGCAGACAAGCCTAACGCTAGCGAATGCAGGAACATCGCCGAAGAGCTCATTGGGAAATACTCAAAGCGCGAATACGATAAGGTGGAACTCATCTATCACCATTTCAAGAGCGCGGCCTCGCAGGTGCTCACTCGCAGGAATTTCCTGCCTGTCGACTTGTCAACGGAGAAGATTGGCGCTTACAACGACAGGGACCTGTCGTCTAATCTCGCCACGGCAAAAGCACAGGAATACTTGCGCAAGAACGGAAAGGCCGCGACCAAGAGTTCTACTGACGCCGTGCCTCTCAACGACGACTTCATTGTTGAGCCGGACATAAAGACGGTGCTCGACGAGTTGGTGCCCAAGGCTTTGGACTTGATAATCTACACGGCGCTTCTCGACAGCAACGCTTCGGAGCATGCTGCTCGCATGGTGGCCATGCAAGCAGCTACAGACAACGCGGACGAATTGCTCAAGGAATTGAACCTGCAATACAACAAGAGCCGTCAGGCTGCAATCACTAACGAATTGTTGGATATTGTCGGCGGAAGCGCGAACAATTAACATCGCGCGACACGTAGGCTAAACTCTAATATTAATTAAATGGGAAATGGAAAAGACATTCATTTCCCATTTTTTTATTAACTTCGCAACCATGAAAAGGATTGTAACTGCAATTATATTAATATTGTCGTTTATTCCAGTTTTAGCGCAAAAGAAAGAAATAAACGCGGCAATTGACAACCTCAAGGCTAACAAGAACCTTGAAAAGGTTGAGACTTCCATGATGACATTGCTTAAAGACTCGTCAAACATAAGCAACGAGAAGATATGGAACCTCCTTTTCGAATCTTTGAAAAAACAATACCAAGCTGGCAATGAAAAGTTGTATCTCAAACAGAAATACGACACCGCCTCGCTGTTTAACATTGCCTCCAGAATGTTCGCGGTGATGACAAGATACGACAGCATCGACGCTGAGCCTGACAAGAAGGGAAGAGTGAGGCCGAAGATGCGCAAGCCAAACTCCAGCACGCTCAACTCTTTGCGTCCCAACCTCTTCAATGGTGGCATCTTCTTTATCGGCAAGAGCGACTATTCCAAGGCATACACTCTCTTGGACCAGTATGTCAGCGCCGCGGAAATGCCTATTTTCAAATCTTACAACTATACCGCAAAAGACAAGAACCTGCCAAAGGCTGCTTATTGGGCTGCTTATTGCGGATACAAGCTCAACGATGCGCAAAAGGTGCTTCACAACACCTATTTGGCTCTTAAAGACAAGGAGCATTATGAGTCCATGCTGCAATATCTTGCGGCAACATACATGCTTGAGAATGATACCGCGAGGAGCATAGCGACAATGGAAGAGGGATTTGCCAAATACCCGAAATCAGAATACTTCTTTTCCCACTTAATGGACTATTATTCCCAAAAAGCCAATTGGGACAAAGCCACGACACTCACCGACAAGGCCATTAAGGCAGACAGCGCCAATAACATGGCATGGATTGCAAAAAGCACCATCCTCATCAATTCCGGCGACTATGAAAACAGCTTCCGCATTTCCCAGTCTGTCTTGCAAAAAGACAGTACCATTGAAGACGCTTGGCTAAACGCCGGACTTGCCAAATACAACCAAGGCGTCTGCATAGAGCACGACACCAATGACTTCAAGCAAAAGAGAAAGCAAGTGTTGCATTATTACAAAGAGGCTCTGCCATACCTTGAAAAATACAGAAGTCTTTGCCCTGACAATGCCGACAAATGGGCAATGCCTTTATATTCCATCTATCTTAATCTCAACATGGGAAAGCAATTTGAGGAAATAGACGAGCTCATCAAGAAGCGAAAGTGAAGCTTGAAGCTTGTTCCGTCCTATCAATTCACATTAAAACAGATGCATTTATTGATGATTGGATAGGATAAGATAGGACAAACACGAAAAAAGCGAAACCATAAACATGATTTCGCTTTTACTTTGAGGTGCGTGGCGGAGTCGAACCGCCTTGAGTGGTTTTGCAGACCAGTACCTAACCGTTCGGACAACGCACCGTTCTTTCTTAATTGCGATGCAAAGGTACACACATTTTGCCTAATAACCAAACATTCTCATACTTTTTTACAATAAAAATTGACTTTCACACCTGTATTTGCCGTGTTACAACAATTATTGAGCGAGACAGACAGGGCCGACACCCATGAACAGAAGAAATATCAGCCATAATCCATCAGATTTTAAACAGTTAATAATCAATCGTTTTGACAGAGCTCTTGTCTTACACATGCAAAGTTAGCTCTTTTGTCTGAGATACCACCGTTTTTCGCTTCTCCCCGAAAACAACTCCCGACTTTTCAATACAGGAGGCATTGGACCATTCGGAGTGCGGCGCATTGGCAAATACGAGATATTGGGCCATTCGGGGTGCGGACGGCCACAGGGGCCGCCACTGCAAAGCACACGATGCATACCAATTTAATCGGATAATAATATTTTACAAATGGTCGTCTGAGAATCGATTTTTTTCAATCAAGCAGTCGCTTGGTCGAAAAAACGCGATTCTTGGGCTATTTTCACAAATCCCTAATTATCAACACATTATGATTTTAGCGGTTTTCAGACGTCGCCGTTACTGCGTAAAGGCGTTGCCGTTACGGTGTAATCGCGTCGCCGTTACGGTGTAATCGCATCGCCGTTACGGTGTAATCGCGACGCCGTTACGGTGCAATCGCGACGCGATTACACCGTAACGGCAAAACTTTTTGGCCGGAAACATGCTGTCAAGACAACTTCAAGCGGTTTTCCCGCTCTAAATGGACCTGTTCCCAAGTGTTAAATTTTGGCAATAATATTTTACATTTCAGCATAAGATCCTTGTTGCGCTGCATGTTGGCGTTGACACATTTCACGTCACCATGGATGAAGAAGATGGACGAGGAATCCGTCAAGGCCGACATGGAAGAGAGTGAATACAAGGAAAAGAGCAGGACGAGCAAGGGCATACGCTCTTCAGCTTTTGCGAGGAACTTGCCACGGTATGCAATACAAACAATCGTGGCCAATGGTCAAACAAGCGCGCGGCATATACCACTGCTTTCGATGGGGGGGCAAGACTATCACGGCCTTGACTCGGTAAGCACCACGCTTCGCGCCCTGTGTCAGTACTCCACGTCCCAAAGGAAGAGCCCCTTGGCGGGCATCGACTCGCCAGAGTCAGAGCGCGTGCCATTGGCTATGATGCCGAGAAAACCGTCGAGCGTCACCCTGTGACGCCCCACGTCGAATAAAGTGCCGACGACAGCCCTCACCATGTTGCGCAGGAAGCGATCGGCACTTATCTCGAAATACCACTCCGTGGGTGAGGTTCGCACCCAACGCGCCAGCGAGACGTGGCAGATGGTGGTGCGAGAGTCGTTGTCGGCCTTGCAAAAGGCCTTGAAATCGGTAAAGCGCGTGAGCCGCCCAGCCGCCTCGTTCATCAAGTCGAAGTCGAGCGGGTAGTGGGTCTCCACGGAGAAATGCCGCGCGAAGGGGTCCTTGCCGGTGTGGATGAAATATCGGTAGGTGCGCTTTACGGCCGAGAAACGGGCATGAAGGCAATTGTCTACCGGTCGGAGGTCGCGGCAGGCTATGTCGCTCGGCAGCAACTGGTTGAGCCTGTAGAGCAACTGCTGGCAGTCGCGCCCGGCTATGTCGTCGAAATGGCATACCATGGTGCGCGCGTGCACGCCGGCGTCGGTCCGTCCGGCTCCCGTGATGTCGACCTTCCGTCTCAATATCTTTGTGAGCGCGTTTTGCAACCTCTCTTGCACCGACATCCCGTTTGGCTGTATTTGCCATCCGTGATAGGCGGTGCCATCGAAGCCGAGCGTGAGGAAATAGCGTTGGGCAGGGTAGGGCGAGAAGCGGATGTAGGCACGGTCGTCGAACGACACGTTGCCGCGCAAGAGTCCCTTCGTAGCCTTGAACTCGCCTATGTTGTAAGGGTCTGTGACGAGTTGCCGCCTCAGTTTCCTCTCGCTCTTCTCCAGCGTGGCGCAAAGGAAGGGGTAACCGTCGGTGGCGAGCACGATGTCGGCAAGGGGCTTCTTGCCAGGCGCGGCTCCATCGCTTTCAGCCATGTCCACCTTGACGACATTTATGCCATCGCGATAGATAGGGTAGCCGTCTATCACGGCATACGTCTTGTTTTCTTCCGCCATCGACTCCACGAGCTCCGCCAGCACGCTGTCTCTCGCGTAGTCGCGCACCAGTTCACCATGGTCTATCATGTCGGCATGCGCGCTGGCCATGGCGTTGAACGCCTCGGCCCTTTTCTTGGCAATGAGGCTCTCGCGAGGCTTGCCGTTGGCGTGGAGCTCCCCACCCACGATGCACTGGCAGTCGCCAATCATCCACACCTCTTGCCGCCACTGGCTGTAGACCACGGCCGAGGCGCACAGGCGGTCTACAGGGGCCATAGGCTCAGAGCCCGTGAAGCCCCGCTCGACATAAATGTCGTGGATGGCCTTGGTGACGCCCTCGCAGAAGTCGTCGAGCGAAGTCTCGGCATCCATGTGCCTTATGTAATCGGCAACCACCTCCATGCAAAGCCTGCCGTTGCTCTTTTCCGGGTCCACGCGCCTCACGCCCTTGCTGGTGCTGCCGTCTATGGCGGCCACGAAGTGGGCGGTTGCCACTATCCCGTCTTCGCAGGTTGCCTCATCGTGCTTTCCCTTGACGAATTGTTCAGCTATAATCATCTTCTCTTGTTGGTTTTAGGATGGAAGTTCGGGTTGAACGACGTCCGTTTCGGCTTCTGCCTCTGGCCGTTCTCGCGCTGTGCTTGCGCCTGCCTGTCGGCCCGCTGCCCTTTTGTCTGCCGTCTTTCGTCTCGCCACTCTTGTCCTTGCCTTCTGCCTCTTCCTTGCCCATGCTTGTCGGGGCGTTCCGGCGAAGAGCCCACGGCCTTGGCATCGTACCTGGCACGTCCGTGATATGGCACGCCGTCGTATAGCTTGGCAATAAGGTCGGCGCGTCCTATCCGCCTTAGTTCACGCTCTATAGCTCCGCGCTCCTCCGGCTTGTACCAGAAGAAGAACATGCGTTGCGCGAGCTTCTCCCTTGGTGTCTTGGCGCAGAATATTGGCTCGAGGGTATAAGGGTCATAACCAGAGTAGAAGGCCGTGGTGGCGACGGTCATCGGCGTGGGCGTGAAGTCTTGCACCTGCTCGAGGTGGAAGTCGAGGCCCTTTGTTATCACGGCGAGCTCGGCCATGTCCTCCTCGTGGCATCCAGGATGAGAACTGATGAAGTATGGTATGATTTGCTGGCGAAGTCCCGCCTCCTTGTTTATCTTGTCGAAAAGCCGCTTGAACTCATAGAAGAGGGAGAACGATGGCTTGCGCATGAACTTCAGCACGCGGTCTGACGTGTTTTCCGGAGCCACCTTCAATCGTCCGCTGACGTGCCTCGTTATCAGCTCTCGCGCGTATTGCATGGCCGCCTCGTTCGACTTCTCGTCTTTCGACTTGTGTAGGATGAGGTCGTAGCGCACGCCACTGCCTATGAAGCTCTTCTTCACTCCCGGCAATGCGTCCACGGCATGATACACCTCCAACAGCTTTGAGTGGTCGGTGATGAGGTTCGGGCAAACCATGGGGTTGACACACGACGGCCGCTTGCAATGCTCGCACGCCTTGAGGTTGCGCCCGTGCATGCCATACATGTTGGCCGACGGGCCGCCAAGGTCGGATATATAGCCCTTGAAGTCGGGCATGGCGATGATTTTCTTAGCCTCCTTCACGATGCTCTCCTTTGAACGGCACACCACGAACTTTCCTTGATGGGCGGATATGGTGCAGAAGGCGCAACCGCCGAAGCAGCCGCGGTGCATGTTGATAGAGAACTTTATCATCTCGTAGGCAGGTATGGTCTTGCCCTTGTATTTCGGGTGTGGCAGTCGCGTGTAAGGCAGGTCGAACGCCGCGTCGAGTTCCTCGCTCGTCATTGGCGGGTACATGGGGTTTTGCACCACGAAGACGTTGCCCACCCTTTGCAGCAGTCTCTGGCCGTGCATCCGGTTGCACTCCTCCTCGATATACCTGAAGTTCTCGGCATGGGCCTTCTTGTCGCGCAAGCACTCCTCATAGGAATGCAGCACGATGTCGTCTTCGCCAATGCCGCCTGGTATGTCCTCCTCTCGCTTCAGGAACGAAGTCTGCGGTATGTCGTCAATCTCGCCGATTCGCCTTCCCTCAGCCAAGGCGTGGCACAGGGCGACGGTGTTTTTCTCGCCCATGCCGTAGAGCAGGAAGTCGGCACCGCTGAGACACAGTATTGGCTTGAGGAGTTTGTCCTGCCAATAGTCGTAGTGGGTGAACCTTCGCAACGAGGCTTCGATGCCGCCCAGCACCACGGGCACGTCGGGGAAGAGCTGTTTCAGTATTTTCGTGTAGACTATGCTTGGGTAGTCGGGGCGCATGTCGTGACGCGAGTCAGGGCTGTAGGCGTCGTCGTGTCGTATGCGTCGGTTGGCGGTATAGCGGTTCACCATGCTGTCCATGTTGCCCGGCGATATGGCGAAGAAGAGGCGTGGCCGCCCCAGCTTCTTGAAGTCGCGGAAATCGCCATGCCAGTCTGGTTGCGGCACTATCGCTACCTTATATCCAGCCGCCTCTATGATACGCCCCACGGCGGCAGCGCCGAAGGCAGGGTGATCCACGTAGGCGTCGCCAGAGAAAAGGATGACATCAAGTTGTGTCCACCCGCGCAGCTCACATTCCTTCTTCGTTGTCGGCAGGAAGTCGGTGAGCTGTGGGTATGGTTTCTGATTGCTTGGCATGGGCTTCAACAGTTGTTTTCTCCAGGCTCTTCGCTCTCCTTCGCTTGGCTTTCGTTTTTCCAATTGATGTAGAGCAGCACGAGCTCGTGCAAGCCAAACGCCTTCATGTTCTTGTTGTAGAGCACGTCAAGGCATAGGTCGAGCAAGTCGCGGTCGGAGCCTTCCGAGCCTTCGAGCAGCGCGCGCACGTTCAGCCTGAGCTTGTCGAGCACGGCCTCGTCGATGATGCCATTGCTGTCGATGAGGTTGCGGAGAAGAGCGTATTTGTCGATTGTCTCAAGGTGCTTTTCAGTCACCTCAATGCTTCTTGTACCAGAAGGGTTAGCTTGTATTTTCATGATGTAAAGTGTTAAATGGTTATATGTGTTTTTACATTTTATTTGTCCATGAGAAACGTCATGATGCCCCGCATAATGTTGGCCTGTGTCAACCTGTCGGTTATGCTCTCGAGCGGGAATCCCATCACGAATGTTCGCGAGGGCTTCGGCTGGTAGCCCATTTCATCGCTTGCCTGGCTTCCGTCGAAGCCCACCGCCGCCGGACTGCCGTCAGCGTAGAGCATTGCCGTGAAAGCGCCTGGGGCAGGTGAGAGCTTGTCGGCCGATTGCACGCAATAGTGGTCGGCGTTTGGCGTGTCGTATATGCCAATGCCGTTGACGCCCAGCCCGCTTATGCCATTGAGGGAGCCTGTTTTCGCGGCGCCGTCCCAGCTGACGTGCAATGTTCGCGCGAGCCATTCACGTCCCGTGTCGCCCGTCTCGGCGTTGTCTGAGCCCACAAAGGCTCCGCTGACCAGCAGCTTCCCCCCGTTGGCAAGATAGCGCGTGAGCGTATTCTTCATCACGGGTGCGAACGTCTTGTAATATCTTGTCTGGTTGGCAGCGTACTTCTCCAAGCCGAGCACGAGGTCTACGGCGTCGTAGTCGTTGACATCCACTATACCCGTCTCTATGGCATGAGACGAGCAACTCACCACGTTGTATTTATGTGCGGAGGCTATGGCGGCCACGTGATCCGACACGTAATTGAAGTCGTTGCCAGCTATGAACCTGCCGTTCCATCCGGCCGTGAGGCCCTCGGTCACGCCAAGGTCGGCGTCCAGGTCGAATCCCTGCCTGCCGTCGTTGAGAAGCGCGGGACTGGACAGCCTGTGGAATCCATTGACCACAAGCACCGTCTTGCTGGCGTTTGGCTCCCTCACCGCCGCTATCACTTCGGAAGGGAAGCTCTCGCCACCGCTGTTGCAAGCAGTCACCTTGAAGTGGTAAACCACGCCAGGCTCAATGTCGAGCGAGAAGCACGGCCGGTCTACGCGCGTACCATTGTCGACCCCGCCTTTCCCAACTGACTTGTACACAATATAATATGTGGGCGTGGCGGTAGGCTCGGCCGGATCTTTCTGAGGCGTCCAGCTCACGGTGGCCTTGTCGTTGGCGAGGCTCACGCTGAGGTTCAAGGGCCGCAAGGGCTCTATCACCGTCGGCTTGCCGTGCATGCCGTTGACGAAGCGAGCCATAGTCTTGTAGAGCGAGCGGGCCAAGTCGAAGCGGAAGTTAGGGTCTTGCCCCAACAGCATGTCGGGGAAGCTCTGGTGCGACAAGGTTTCCATTATTGCCGACGGCACGGCTGGCAGGCGCGTCTCCGAGTAGTTCCTGTCCCACAAGTATCGCTTTGGCCACGACTGGTACTTGGCGCTCAAGTCGGTTACCACATTGTCGAGAAGGTTGCGGGCGAATATCTTTGACGCCTGCCGCGTCACACCGCTTGCCAACTGCCCGTCGTTGAAGTCGGTGGTGCACACGGCAAGACTTCCCCAACGCGTTTTCCCGTCAGGATTGAACCCAGCGTCGCTGTGGACGGCGAGCGACAGCT
Source organism: Prevotella sp. (assembly GCA_022769825.1). Classification (GTDB taxonomy): domain Bacteria; phylum Bacteroidota; class Bacteroidia; order Bacteroidales; family Bacteroidaceae; genus Prevotella. Next base: position 64,022 of record JALEJI010000063.1, read on the forward strand.
CTATCGGCACGCCCTTTCCCTCCTGGACGGGGTTGAAGACGGAGCCGCCCGAGAGCCAGTTTGACATCAGCGAGCGTGAGTTTATGTCGTCGGCATAGTCGTCGTTGCCGTTTCTTCCTCCATAGACATCGTATGGCGCCCCGGCCCATTGAGCCGAGTATCTCGCCCCCTCTATGGCACGAGGAAAGCCGCTGACAGCGCCACCGCGCTCTATGTTGCCCATGCCCCCGCCAAACCTGACGGCGTCGGCAGTGACGATTCCGCCCTTTCGGCTTTGGTTAGACAGCATCACGCAGTTGTCCACGCTGCTTCCGGCATCAAACGTGAACGTGCCGAGATAAGTCCACGTGCTTCCGCCCATGCGCTGGTTTACCCTGAACTCGGTCGCCACACCCTGATGGAACACCGTGTAGTGGGCGTCGTCAACACTCTTTCCGACCGTGGCATAGCTCACGTAGACGGCATACTTGCCGCCCTTGACGAAATAAGGCTGCCACTTGGCGAAAGCCTTGCCGGCCTTCCTTGTCGCCTTGATTTGCCTCGCGCCGCCCGCACGAAACGGGTTCTCGTTGTCGTGGTAGTTGCCAGCGTGGGCGGCGAATCCAGGTAGCGCCGCGGGCTTCCACTTGTCGGAATACTCGCTATAGCAGGAGCTTGACGCGTTGAGCCCTCCGTCAGGGTCCACGACATACTCCATCTGCTGCCAGTCGCGCTCACGCGGCGTGAAGACATTGGCCCCGGCCCGCTCGAGCATAGGGATGAGATAAGGCACCACTATGGTTTGGGTGAAGAGGTCTTCCGTGGTGGAGAAGAGCAGCGGGCGTTGCCATTCCCATTGGCCACGGTTGTTGTCGAAATACCTGCCGTGAGACGCCCACACCGACAGATGCCGGCCTTGAAGCCCGTCAGACGCCTCAACGAGCGAGGAGACATTGGTCACCCACGGGGCACCATGGTAATCGATGTCTCCCCACAAGGCCGGGCACACGGCCCACTGTGGCACGTCGTCGATGGAGCGCGCGCTTGCGTGCGCTCCATCGAGAGTCAACAGAAGAGCCGCGCATAATGACAGTACTTTCTTCATTTCACTCCTCGCCAATGGTGAATTTTTCGGGACGCTTGCCCTTGTAATCCTTGAAATATTGTTTCACCATACTCATCTCGTTGTCCACGTCGCCAGAGGGAACGAAACTCTTGGTGCACTCTATGATTTTCCGCTCATAGTCCACTCCATACAGCAACACGGGTATGTTTGCCTTCATGGCTATGAAATAGAACCCACGCTTCCATTCCGGATTGAGCGACCGCGTGCCCTCAGGCGTAATGCAAAGCTTGAAAGTGTCTCGCTTGCGTGCCTCCTCCGCGAGATTGTCCGTGAGGCTGGTGTGCTTGGACCTGTAAACCGGTATGCCGCCCATTTTGAGGAAAAGCGGCTTCAGCGGTCCCCAGAACCACTCTTTCTTCATGAGGAAGTTGATTTTCAGTCCCTGTGAATGCATATACAGCTCGCCAAGGATGAAATCCCAGTTGCTCGTGTGTGGCGCCAGGGCGATGATGAACTTTTCAGGAAGGGCAACAGTGACATTAAGCTTCCATCCAAGGCACTTGAACAGAAGCCATCCGCAAAATTTCTTTAGCATGTGCTTTAGACGACTATCCCAAGTTAGATATGTTGTCAATCGTCTCGGACATCGCGTTGTTGAAATCCTTGACAAGAACCTTGAAATACTTCTTTGGCGCCATTCCGGGCTCAGGGTGCGAAACACGTGCGATGAAATCCCCACGCATGAGGATTATGGAGGCAAGAAGGTTGTCGGCCTCTTCCTTGTTAGCCTTGTCACTGTAAATGGCGGCAGCCATTGCTTCAGCGAAAAGCTCACTCGTGATGTAATTGATGTTGCGCTTCAGTTGTCTTTTATTTGCCATAATAAAAAGGTGGTTTGTTACTAACGATTAATTTTATGGCCAAAGATATGAAAAAATGCCGTAACTTGAAATAGAAGTGTTCTAAAAAGTGATAAAAATATATTTTATTGTCTATTCCTTTCCTTATTTCAGCTAAAACCGCTACTTTTGCAATTGGAAATTCATAAAATCAAATCAATTTTCAAATCAATGAAGACAAGTCTTTTGCAGAAGGCACGCGCGCAGTATCAGCCCAAGCTCCCCAGGGGCCTGCAGGGTGCCGTTAAAGTCAAGGAAGGCGAGCCTACACAGAGCGTAGGTAACCAGAAAGAGATCAAGGAGCTTTTCCCTAACACATACGGAATGCCTTTGATAGAATTCGTGCCTGGTGACAAGGAAGCCACCAACGAGATGAACGTGGGCATCATCCTCTCTGGCGGACAGGCTCCTGGCGGCCACAACGTCATCTGTGGTATCTACGATGCCGTGAAGAAGATGAACAAGAACAACAAGGTCTATGGTTTCCTGATGGGTCCTGGCGGCCTCGTTGACCACAACTACGTGGAGCTGACCGAGGATTTCGTTGACCAGTATCGCAACACCGGTGGCTTCGACATGATTGGCTCTGGCCGTACAAAGCTGGAAAAGGTTGACCAATTCGAGAAAGGCTTGGAAATCATCCGCGAGCTCAACATCAAGGCTGTTGTCATCATCGGTGGCGACGACTCCAACACCAACGCTTGCGTGCTGGCAGAGTATTATGCCGCAAAGAACTATGGCGTGCAGGTGATTGGCTGCCCAAAGACTATCGACGGCGACTTGAAGAACGACCAGATTGAGACAAGCTTCGGCTTCGACACAGCCACAAAGGTCTACTCAGAGCTTATCGGCAACATTGAGCGCGACGCTAACTCTGCACGTAAATATTGGCACTTCATCAAGCTGATGGGCCGCTCGGCCTCTCACATCGCCTTGGAATGCGCCCTTCAGACCCAGCCTAACATCTGCCTCATCTCTGAGGAGATTCAGGCCAAGGACATGACTCTCAACCAAATTGTTGAGCAGATTGCCTCGGCAGTGGCAAAGCGCGCAGAGGAAGGCAACAACTTCGGCGTGGTTCTCATCCCGGAGGGTCTCATCGAGTTCATTCCTGCCATTGGCCGCCTCATCGACGAGCTCAACGACTTGCTCGCCGCTCACGGCAACGACTACAAGAACCTCGACAAGGACGCACAGCGCGAATATATCATCGCCCACCTGAGCAAGGAGAACGCTGAGACATTCGCCACGCTTCCTGAGGGTGTAGCCCGCCAGCTCTCTCTCGACCGTGACCCTCACGGAAACGTGCAGGTTTCTCTCATCGAGACCGAGAAGCTCATCTCTGACATGGTTGGCGCCAAGCTCGCTGAATGGAAGAAATCAGGCAAGTATAATGGCAAGTTCGCCGCACAGCACCACTTCTTCGGTTACGAGGGTCGCTGCGCAGCTCCTTCAAACTTCGACGCTGACTACTGCTATGCTCTCGGCGTGAGCGCCGCTAACCTCATCGCCAACGGCAAGACTGGTTACATGGCTATCGTGAAGAACCTGTCAGCACCTACCGACGATTGGAAGGCCGGTGGTGTGCCAATCACGATGATGATGAACATGGAGCGCCGCAACGGCGAGATGAAGCCTGTTATCCGCAAGGCTCTCGTTGAGCTTGACGGAGCGCCATTCAAGGCTTTCGCCGCTCACCGTGACGAGTGGGCAAACAACACATGCTTCGTATATCCTGGCCCAATCCAGTATTGGGGTCCGGCAGAGGTGTGCGATCGTGACACAAGGACTCTCTCATTGGAGAACGCCGAGAAAAACAAGTAAGGATATTAATGCGTAGGAAAAAGCCAGTCAGTAGGCGGTATGCGTCTTCCAAAAATTATAGGCGGAAAACCCATAACCGGCACGGACTGGCTTTTTTCGATTTCAAGAGTTTTTTCAAAAGAAAAAACGGCAAGGCCTGGGTCTTTGGCGGTATTGCCGTAATCGCGCTTTATATTTGGGCTTTTTGGTATTTCTTTGTGGGACCCACAGGGTTTCGTTGGCGAGCATTCTACGGCGACGCCAAATATCCTGAAGGTTACGAGATTCACGGAATAGACATTTCCAGATACCAAGGGCAAATAAACTGGGACAGGTTGCGCTCCAACGCCCTAATCGATGGTTGCCCCTTGCGTTTCATCATCATCAAGGCAACAGAAGGATCAACAAAAGTTGACCCCAATTTCGCCGACAATTTCTATCAGGCTCGAGAATATGGCTTCATACGTGGGGCATATCATTTCTGGAGCAATAAATCATCGGCCCGTGCACAAGCCTATTTCTTCTTGAAAAAGGCTCATCTCGAAAATGGCGACTTGCCTCCCGTGCTCGACATTGAGCACAAGCCAGCTGACAAGAGCGTGGAAGACTTTCAAACCGACGTGCTCGCTTGGTTGCATATCGTGGAAGACAAGTATCACGTAAAGCCAATAATCTACACTTACCACAACTTCAAGGAGAAGTACCTGTCAGCTCCCGTGTTCGATGACTATCCATATTGGATAGCCCACTATTATGTCGACAAGGTGGAATATAAGGGCAAATGGAAATTTTGGCAACACACTGACACTGGCGTGTTGCCTGGAATAAAGGGCAATGTGGACCTTAACATCTACAACGGCTCATACTATGACCTCATGCAACTCACGATTGGGCATGAGGAATAAGCTGCCGCCTTCTTGTCACGGCCCACATTTATAATCTGCTATACGATAGCCACCACGCGCAATACTCTACAACACCCCCTTTGAGGAAGGCAGTTGGAAATGGTAGATGTCTCTTCTCACCGCCATCTTCAGACTACGGGCGAGAGCCTTGAATATTCCCTCTATCTTGTGATGTTCATTTGTGCCTTCGGCCTTTATGTTGAGGTTCATCTTGGCCGCGTCGCTCAAGCTCTTGAAGAAATGGAAAAACATCTCGGTAGGCATTTCCCCGATTTTCTCACGCTTGAACTCGGCATCCCACACAAGCCATGGTCGGCCACCGAAATCGAGCGCCACTTGGCATAGGCAATCATCCATTGGCAGACAAAAACCATATCGCTCAATGCCGCGTTTGTCGCCAAGGGCCTTGAGTATGCACTCGCCCAAGGCAAGTCCCGTGTCTTCAATGGTGTGATGCTCATCCACATATAAGTCGCCTTTGGTATGGACGGTAATGTCTATCATGCCATGATGACCAATCTGCTCAAGCATGTGATCGAAGAAGCCAAGGCCCGTAGTCACGTCGCACTTGCCAGAACCGTCAAGGTTTAGTCGCACGAACACGTCGGTTTCTTTCGTTACCCTGTGCACCTCGGCTATGCGCTCACCTGCGAACAGAATCTCGACAATCTTGTTCCATGTCACACCGTTCTTTCCGAGTATGAGCGACTTACAGCCCATGTTCTCGGCAAGTTGCGCGTCGCTCTCCCTGTCGCCAATAACATAGCTTCCGGCAATGTCAACATTGTCTTCGTCCATGTATTTCTTCACCATTCCCGTGCCAGGCTTACGCATGGGCGAATTGTCCTCAGGGAAATGCCGGTCTATCAAAATATCGTCAAAGGTTATGCCCTCACCTTTAAGCGTGTCAAGCACGAAATTGTGTACTGGCCAAAAGGTCTCTTCAGGGAAAGAACTCGTGCCCAGCCCATCTTGATTGGTCACCATAACGAGTTTATAATCAAGATGATGCTTTATGAATCCCAAGTTTCTGATTACTGTCGGCACAAACTTCAATTTCTCGAAGCTGTCTATCTGCTCATCGCTTGGCTCCTCGATAAGCGTGCCATCACGATCTATGAAAAGGATGCGTTGTTTCTTCATTTATCTTACTTCTTCAAAATCCATTGCCCTATCTTTGCTTGCCGTCTCTTTTACGTCTGCCTTCCTCAAGGCCAGTCTTGCCTTTTCCTTCTCGTCTATGCAACCGTATGCATAATAAAAGACAAAAACGACCCAGGGTCTGACAGAAACCATGACAAACGTGCAAGCAGTGGCTGTGAGAAATGTCAACAAGCCAAAAGTTGATGGCACGACAGGAGAATCACCCTCCATCATGCTGACGTGTCTCATGCCTGACGCAATTGAAAGTATGTTGTTTGGCATGCCCACAAGGGTGTCGATGACCATCACGATAATGCCCACGAGCAGCGCGATAATAAACAAGAAACCCCATTGATGCCAGCCAGACAAGTAGTTGCGCTTGAATATAGCCATAACCTTCTCTTCGGTCTCAATGCAATATTTCATAATCGAATAGCATAATGGGAGCGCCAAAACATATGCGACAACGCATGCGACCGACGCTCCAAGCACGCCCGTTAAAAGCACGGTATTGGGCTTTGTCTTTGTCAGGCCAACAAAAGCCATGGAAACCAAGCCTATGAACGCGCACACCACTATCATCAAGCCAAAAACGGCAAGGGCAAGACGTATCATGCGTGGCAAGTTGGCTTTCACGCTCTTGCCGTTGAGAAGACTGATGATAATTGTAAAGATCCAAACATAAGCGCATGCGCTCAAGAGACATAACACGGACAACGCTATCCCACTGCCAACACTCAAATTGGCAGATGCCAACGCCATCAAGCCGTTGGCATATATCAAATATGTGGCAGCTGTCAAAAGAGACAAGATGAGTGATGGCAACCATATCCGGCGGATTATGGTCTTGAAATTGGTTCGATACAGGTTGTATGCATCATTCATGCACCTGCTGAGGCTACGCTGCTTATACAGTTCTGATTCCATTGTGCTGTGGTTATTAATGTTTTGTTTCAATACGATGCGGTGCAAGCTATGCCCGAGGCAACGACCAAGTTCTTTATCCTGTCAAGCTCTTCATGAGAGGCTTTCTGAAGCATCCTGTCGGGTGTCTCTCGGTCGATAGTGTACACCATTACTTCCTGTGGCTTGATACTTTTTACCGCGTCCAACCAAGGCATCACATACTCATCGCCGGTGTTGTCGGTGCCATCGCCTTTCATGAACATTGTCTGTATTATGACATGCCCGTTAAACCACTTCAAGTCCTCGATGATATCGTTAACGTCGTATGTGGGTTGGGTAGGGCGGTCTACCTTCTTGATATAGTCGGCATTCACCGTGTCGAGTTTCAAGATGTTGTTGTCCACCTTCATCAAAGCCAGCCTAACCTTTTCACGATGTATGAACGTGGAATTGCTCAACACGCTGATTTTAGCGTCAGGACACCACTTGTCGCGAAGCCTAACCGTGTCGTCTATTATCTCTGGGAAATGCGGATTGCCAGTAGGTTCGCCATTGCCCGCGAAAGTGAGCACGTCGGGATGCTCATCGTCATTGTGCATCTTAATCAACTGCTTTTCCAATGCCTCTACCACGATCTCACGTGTTGGGTAATGTGAGCGTGTGCGACGGTCAGCGTTGAACCCACATTCGCAGTAGAGGCAATCAAACGTGCATATCTTGCCATCGGCTGGCATAAGGTTTATGCCAAGGCTAAGTCCAAGACGACGACTATGTACCGGTCCGTAAATAGGACTCGGATAAATAACAGTGCTCATGCTATAACTAATTTAGTTTACGCAAAAATAGTAAAATAATGAACAGTGAGCAAACTATTTCATCAAAAATTTTACTCATTCATGCAAAATGTCACGCTAAGTATCAACATTCTTATTTTCTAATATTCACCTCAACATGCTTGTATCCCATGGCATGAAATAGGGCCTTTACTTGTATGCACGCGTTTTCCGCGGCTTTTTGATAGTTTTCTTTCGTTAGGCATCGCTTCCGCATCATCCTCTCCGCCTTACGTGTCAAGGCCTCTCTGTCAGCCTCTGTCCATTTGCCATCCTCTATCAAGGCTTTTGTACGGGCCTCATCAATGAAGCTGTTGTCGAGCAACGTTATCTCCGGAAGGGTGACCACAATCGAGTCTTTATTGGCACTCACGAAATCATCACCAGCTTTACTTAGGTCAGAGCCAAGGCGCAACGTGCCATAATAGACGCGTGAAAGCTCATTGTCGCCAAAGAAATTATGACGCACCGTGTCGGCAATCTCCTCATCGGTCAACGTGAGGAACTCCCATTGACCTATGCTTCTCACGTTCTCCACTTCCATTGGCGTTGGCATTGTCTTGCCCTTTGTGTCAACACTCACAAGAGGTTGCTTGTTAATGGTGAAAAACAATACGAGCGCGCAAATCATCCCGATTAACACGATTGATAGCAGCAGTATGTTTCTGATTTTCTTCATGACCGTCTTATTTTAGCTGTCGGATTAGAGTGTTGAAGTTCCCCGGGTGGAAATCCTTTCGGAATGTCACCATGACGTTTTCCTCCTTGAAGCCACATTGCACGGCGATTGGCACGATGAGCCTGGCCGCGTTTTGCCGCGCGTCTGTGACAATGTTTGTTTTTGAAAGGCTTTCAATGATTTCGTTCCGGCCTTTACCTTGCAAGCTTGACATTTCCTCATCTGTGAAATCGTGGCGAAACAGCCCTACTTTCTGCTTCACGCTTTTGTGGTCTATCCTTGTTGACGTAAGCATTATCTCGGGGTCGGGAAGGATAATCTCCAAACGATCGCCTCGTTTGATAATATTCTCACGCTTAATCTTGCCAAGGTCGATAAAAGCCTTTGCCGTGGCGGAGATGGGTATGGCTATCTTGCGGTCGCTCAATGGCAACGCCACCTTGACGTGATGATTCAGAAAATTACCACTGATGGTTGTGGTGTCAGTATAAATCATTATCTTGCGCACGTCGTATTGTGCGGTGTAAAGCCTTGAACAGGCAGAGATGTTCGTGACGAGCACCTCCATGGTGTCTTTCTTGTCCGTGTTTGGCGCATTGCCCGTCTTGTGGTTGCCACAAGCCGCTGTAACGCACAGCAGGCAAAGACAATAAATCACAAGCGCGTTTTCCTTAATGATGTTCATGGCTATTTTCCTGGTATTATAACACCGCAAAGATAAATAATATTCTACATTTTTTGCTAACTTTGCAAACGCAAATTGAGTTTGAAAAATAAAAAGAACATGAAAAAAGCAATAATTTACAGTTTGCCTCTGCTTATCGTTGGATTAGCGTCATGCAAGGACAAACCACAAAGTAATATCATTATTGCGCACAAGCCTTTAGTTGTCACCCATCAGGCAAAGCCTCGTGCCATAGGCGATGTTGTTAGGAATAGCGACATAAGTTGGGTAGGGGGAAAATACACGGTAAGGGTTACCGTGAAAAGCGACACGTCACTGCCATTGGCCACCGATGGCGTAACGAGCTATTACGACAACCGAGTGAACATCAATATCATCCGCTCTGACGGCTCCTCTTTTTTCAACCACACTTTCACTAAATCCGACTT
>JALEJI010000069.1 GCA_022769825.1 Prevotella sp.
GTGCCTATATACGCAATATTTGTTGCCTACAAGGCTCTTGAAAGTTAAGTTTACAGAAAAATGAAAAACTCGTTGCGCATCCATAAATGGACACACAACGAGTTTAATATTTTTATATTGGGTGTTTTGACACGCCCTCCTTGTATCTTATGCTAACAATTGGTCTTTACACCAGCGAGCCGATTATCTCTTCGCGTGAGGCCGGCAACAGGTCGATGACCGGAATCTCAGGCATGGTGTAGCATCCTGGCTGCAAGCGCATGGTGGCACGAGCCACGGCCACGAGCACCTGGCCGGTGAGGGCGGGATTGTTGATGCTCATGTCGAACGAGATGCGCTGGTTCTGGGTCTTGCCGCTCACGCCCTTGCGTGTCATGTGAACGCCGTGGCCCATGTCTCTCAGCTCGTCTACGCTTTTCACGGCAAAGACGTGCAGCTCGTCGTGGGCGAAATAGTCGTCTTCCTTGAGCTCGCGGGTCACCTCCTCAAGCTTGGCGCCGTCCTCAAGCTCCACGTATACCATGCGGCGGTGTATGCCCTCGCCAAGAGGAATGGTCATGGACAAGGCATCCTTCACGCCCTTCTTGGAGCGAGCCACTACGGAGTGGCCCATCGACATGCCCGGGCCGAAGTTGGTATAGCTCAGGCCCTTGGGCGCGAGAGCCTGCATGAGCACGCGCACCACGGAGTCGCTGCCCGGGTCCCAACCAGCGGAGATGACACTCACCGTCTCCGTGCGCTTGTTGTTCTCCATCTGCTTCTTGCGGTAGTCGAGGATGAAATGGTGCATGTCGAAGCTGTCGACGGTGTTGATGCCCAGCTTCGTGATTTGCTCAGCATAGTCGGGGCAGAGACGGGTAGGGGTGGCGAGAATGGCAACGTCCACGTTGCTCAGCTTCTGTATGTCGTCAACCACCTCGTAAGGCTCAAGCTCCAATGGCTTGTCCTTGTCGCCTTGACGGCGCACCACGCCCGCGATCTCGAAATCGGGAGCCGCTTCCAATGCCTCTACCGAGAATTTTCCAATGTTGCCGTAGCCCACTACGGCTGCTCTTATCTTTTTCATGTTTGTCTGTTTTGGGTCTTTTTTTACATCAATGGTTTTCCCCTTGCAAAAGTAGTGTTTTATCTCGTGAAGAGCAACATTGCCCCTGCCTTTTTATGGAATAGTAACATATCAGAGGTAAAGATACGCCATAAAAAGATTAGCAGGCCAACTAAGGTTAATTTTGTTATTTTATGTATAAATTCGTTTCAAATGCAATATTTTTTATTAACATTGCAATGTAATAACTAACTTTTTAATCTCCTTGCTTATGAAAGCCAAGATTTTCTTCGCATTAGTTATTTTGGCTGCGTTTTGTTGTTGCAGCAGTGATTCGACAGTGGAGTCTCAGGGCTTCGGCTTGACCGTAAACGCTAACGGCAAGATGCTGTCGGAAACCTATCAGAAGCTTGATGCTCTTCTGGGCGGCAATTCGGAAGACAGCTTAGCCGTGTACAAAACGAGGGCTAACCTTACCACGAACTCGGATTTTGAAGAACTCGATGACGAGCAAAAGGAAGCCAAGGCAAAAGAGATTTTTTCTCCGTATGTCCAAGACGGAATCGCCATTCGTGACGAGGTCATGGGATGTGCATCAGCAGGAACGCTAAAAGTTTCTCCTGAAGAAATGCGGGATTTCGAGAATCTTGACGAAGTGAGTTTGGCAGGAATGGCCTATTGTATGTCGATCTTGACTGTTGTGGAAAAGCAAGAGCCATTGACAATAGATGGGGAGCCATTAAGATTGACCTCAGCAGATTTAAAAGATTGTCTGTCGCTTTCTCTTGGCTTTGATGCTGTTAGCGGCATAATTGGTTATATATCTGGTACACGAGGATTAATTACCGCGACAACAGCATTCGATTTAGGTCTTAGTCTTATGGGAAGGACTTTAAGCTGGGTTGGACTGGCTTGTTGCACATACCAATTTGTACGGTGTTTAAAGAAACACGGATGCGTATATTCTATCCAATGCCCTGATTCGTTAATTCATCCAGACCAAATGAAAGCGGATGCAGACATAACGACAGAACCGGAATAAGTATAATCGTTAGACAACTCTATAAAATATGGTCTATGTTGATTCGTATGGATGTTTTACTTTCTGCACATTTTGTATTTCACACTGCGAAAAATATGTGAGAAAGTATATTTACCCACACGAATCAATATAGCCACATAAAATAATTACTTTATTATAAGAAGGTATGCTTTACTATTTTATATCCATTGCCAATGATGTCATACTATTGATGATGTTACTAATCGACCATTTTGGGTGGTATGATAAGTTACACCTTTCCATGGCTGTTGGTTGTATTTTCGTTGCAGCCATTGAAGCCTATTTCTTAACAAGGCGTAATTACTTCATGGCAAAATGCACAAAGAAAGAGAAAAAGTGGAATATTAGAAATGTCACATTTTGGCTAATACTTGATGTAGCTGCATCCCTATATTATAGTGGCGTGTGGCGATAGAGTCATGTTAGACGACTCTGTGTAATTGCATTTAATTAAGTGTTTATGACATATAATCTTATATCCATAGCCAATGGGATACTATTCTTAATGGTATTGCTGTCCGAGCAGTTTGGATGGTATAACCCGATAAGAATTATCATGTTATTGGCTTTCATCTTTATGGTTATTCTTGGAGTCTATTTCTTGGCTAAACGTAATAAAAAAGAAACGAAATGGACTCTTGGAATGGTAACATTTGGTCTGATACTTGATTTAGCAGCCATCCTTTATGTTAGTGGTATATGGCGATAATCCATAAAACGCTTTGCATGCTGTTGATCCTAATTACATTTTGTTCCTGTTGTCAAAACAGGAACAAAATGCACAATTCTTACAATTCCAAAAAGCCGAGAGAAGCCTTGAGGCAAAAGCCATGCGGTTTTGCAAAGGTCATTAGTGTCAAATATAAATATGATTTCAATACCGATCGCTGGGCAATTGACATGAAGATAAGGAACGAGAGTGACACCATCTTGTTTGTCAGTGACGTTCCTTCTGGGTGCTCTTGTTTTCATGCTGAATTTTCAAAGAAACCAATAGGTCGGCATGGAATAATCAATATCAAGGCTGTTTATGAAGCGGACAAGCATGAGAAAGGTTTTACAAAGCCCATGGCCATTACATTTAACAATGGCCGTTTTTATAAATTGATTTTATTGCGCCATGACAGCAAAAAATGATGGTGGTGTGAATTATTCTCACGCCAATACACAATAAAAGACGGAAAATATCGTTTGCTTATAAGGTATATTGTGTAATTACGCCTGAATACGGCTAATATATATTTGCAAATGATAGAATACATTAAAGGCACATTGGCAGAGCTTTCGCCAGCATTGGCGGTGGTGGAGGCTTACGGCGTGGGTTACGCCCTCAACATATCGCTCACAACATACACGAAGATACAAGGACTGAAAGACGTGAAGCTCTTTGTGCATGAGCAGTTGACCACCGGTGGCCGTGACGACAGCTTCACGCTCTACGGCTTTGCCACCAAGCAGGAGCGTGAGCTTTACCGTATGCTCATTTCCGTGTCGGGCATAGGTGCCAACACCGCCCGCATGATGCTCTCCAGCCTAACCCCCACGGAGCTATGCAACGCCATAGCCAACGGCGACGAGAAGATAATAAAGAGCGTAAAGGGCATAGGCTTGAAGACGGCGCAACGCGTAATACTCGACCTGAAAGACAAGATCGTATCGACAGGCATAGCCGAGGAGTTGCACGTGGCCAAACAGCACTCCGCCGACCCTTCGGTTAACACCGCCGTGAAAGACGAGGCCGTGTCGGCCCTGACCATGCTCGGCTTCTCGCCCGCGCCGTCGGCAAAGGTCGTGGTGGAGATCCTCACCGCGCAGCCCGACCTGCAGGTGGAGATGGTGGTAAAGGAGGCATTGAAAAGGATAAAGTGAACCACTCACCCCGACACACACATTAACAATCAGACACGTGCTATTCAGGAAGGCATACATATTCTTGCTCCTTTTTCTCGCCATCGCAATGGCGAGCAGGGCTGCCATGCCTTCCGACAGCCTCAAGACGCGGTGGAAGATACAGCGCACCACGCCCATAACCTACGATGACCTCGACCAAAACGCCATGGACCTGCAACGGCCAGACGGCATAAAATACGACGTAATCTACAACGACACCATCAACCGCTACATCATTGGCACGCGCATTGGCGGCACCTGGCTCGCCACGCCGATAATGATGACGCCGGAAGAGTATATGGCATGGAGCGAGAAGCACTGGCGCGACACGTTCTATCGAGGCAAGAACGACGAGATATACAAGAGGAAAGGCAAGGAGAAGTTCGACTTCAGCGACATGCACTTCGACCTTGGGCCGGCTGAGAAGATTTTCGGGCCGGGCGGCGTGCGCATACGCACGCAAGGCACGGCGGAGCTGAAGTTTGGCGCCACCTACAAGAACATCGACAACCCGTCGCTGCCCGTGAGGTCGCGCAAGAAGACGTCGATGGACTTCGACGAGAAGATAAACTTCAACATGAACGGGCGCGTGGGCGACAAGGTGAACATGAACCTCAACTACAACACCGACGCCACCTTCGACTTCGACGCGCAGAACATGAAGCTGAAGTATGACGGCAAGGAGGACGAGATCATCAAGCTCATCGAGGGCGGCAACGTGTCGTTCCCGTCAAACTCATCGCTCGTGCAAGGCGCGTCGGCCCTCTTCGGCCTACGCACCGACCTGCAATTCGGCAAGCTGAAGCTCCAGCTCGTGGCCTCGCAAAAGAAGAGCACGTCGAAGAGCGTGTCGTCGCAGGGCGGCAAGCAGTTGTCGTCGTTTGAGCTCAACGCCGCCGACTATGAGGAGAACCGCCACTTCTTCCTCGCGCGCTATTTCCACGACCACTACGACGACGGCATGCGCACGCTGCCCAACCTCACCACGGGCGTGACCATCAACCGCGTGGAGATTTGGGTGACCAACAAGAGCGGAACGACAACCAACACCAGAAACATCATAGCCCTGACCGACCTTGGCGAGAACTCCAAGGTGAGCAACCCGATGTGGGCCACGACGGGCCTCAACGTGCCGGCCAACAAGGCCAACACCGAATATGAGACCATGACTGGCGCCAACAGCGCGGCGCGCGACATAGACCAGACGTCGACTGTGCTCGACGGAGCGGGACTGAACGGCGGTACCGACTATGAGAAGCTGCAGAACGCGCGCCTGCTCAACTCGTCGGAATACACCGTGAACAACGCCTTGGGTTACGTGTCGCTGAGAAACACGCTGCAGACCGACCAAGTGCTTGCCGTGGCCTATGAGTACACCTATGGCGGGCAGACCTATCAGGTGGGTGAGTTCGCGAGCGACGTGCCCGACGTGTCGAAGGCCCTGTTCGTGAAGTCGCTGAAAAACACCAGCAACAACCCCTCGCAGGGCAACTGGCCGCTGATGATGAAAAACGTGTATTACCTCGCCTCGTCGGTGGAGAAAGAGAAGTTCCGCCTGGACGTGAAATACCAAAGCGACACCACAGGCGTCTACCTCAACTACATACCCGAACAGCAGGTGAAAGGAACCGCCATAATAAAGGCCCTCGGCGCCGACCGTCTCGACAACAACAACAAGGCCCACAGCAATGGCTACTTCGACTATGTGGAAGGCTACACGGTGAGCAATGGCCGCGTGTTCTTCCCCGTTGCCGAGCCTTTCGGCAAGACCATCCACGACTATCTCGTGAAGCACGGCGTGGCGGCCGACGTGGCAAGCAGGTACGCCTTCACCGAGCTGTACGACTCTACGAAGACCATTGCCAAGCAGATAGCAGAGAAAGACAAGTACATCCTCCAGGGCCAATACCGCGGCACGCAGGCCAACGTCATCTCCCTTGGCGCTTACAACGTGCCGCAAGGCTCGGTGGTGGTCACGGCAGGCGGCGTGAAGCTGACCGAAGGCTCCGACTACTCCGTGGACTACTCGGCAGGTGAGGTGACGATACTCAACCAGAGCATCATCGACGCCGGGACGGCCGTCAACGTGTCGCTGGAGAGCCAAAGCGACTACTCGCAGATGCGCAAGACCATGTTCGGCATGAACTGGGAATATGATTTCTCAAAGAACTTCCAGCTCTCGGGAACGTTGCAGCACCTGGGCGAGCAAGCCCTCACAAGCAAGGTGACCATGGGCGCGGAGCCTGTTAACAACACCATCGTTGGCTTCAACGTCAACTGGAAGCACGAGAGCCAATGGCTCACCAACGCCCTCGACAAGTTGCCTTTCCTGCATCTCACGCAACCTTCGCAGATAAGCTTCACGGGCGAGTTTGCCAAGCTGTTTGCCGGGCAGGCCAGCGGGCTGCAAAACAACGCCTCGTATATCGACGACTTCGAGGGCACCACCGACAAGATTTCCGTGCTGGAGCCCACGTCGTGGGTCCTCTCCTCCGTGCCATCCATCTTCGCCGAGAGCAGCGACAAGTCGACGTTGCGCTCCGGCTTCAACCGCTCGCAGATGGCATGGTACACCATTGACCCGCTGTTCACCCGCCGCTCGTCGTCGCTCACCCCTGCCCATATCAAGAGCGACCTCGCCATGCTCTCCGACCCTTACATGAGAGAGGTCTACGTGCGCGAGCTGTACCCCAACCGCGACCAAAGCAGCTACAACGGAGCAACCTCGACGCTCTCGGTGATGAACATAGCCTATTACCCCAACGAGCGAGGCCCATACAACTTCAACCCCGACCTCAACTTCGACGGCACCCTCAAGAACCCCGAACAGCACTGGGGCGGCATGATGAGGCGTCTCGACACCAACGACTTCCAGCAGGCCAACATCGAATACGTGGAGTTCTGGATGCTCGACCCGTTCATCCACGAGAAGGAGAAAGGAGAGACGGCTGAGGGGGGCGACTTCTACATCAACCTCGGAGAGGTGTCGGAAGACGTGCTGAAAGACGGCAAGAAGTTCTATGAGAGCGGATTGCCTGTCGACGGCTCGCAAGACTTCACCTACACGCAATGGGGAAAGATACCCACGCAGACCACGCAGACCTATGCCTTCGCCACGACAAAGGGCGCGAGGGCGATGCAAGACTTGGGCTACAACGGCTTGAACGACACTGAGGAACAGCGGTTCGACAGCTACCAAGACTTCCTGAAGCAGATTCAAGGCAAGGTGTCGCAAGCCGTGTTTGACTCCATCTGGGCCGACCCTGCCAACGACGACTACCACTACTTCCGCGGCTCCGACTACGACCGTGAGCGGTTCGACATACTCAGGCGTTATAAATACATCAACAACCCACAAGGCAACTCGCCCGACACCGACAACCGCACCGAGACTTACGACACGTCATACAAGAGCGGCCCCGACGTGGAGGACATAAACCAAGACTTCACCCTCAACGAGTATGAGAAGTATTACCAATACAGGGTCTCCATTCGTCCCGACGACTTGCAGGTGGGCCGAAACTACATAGTGGACAAGCGCGACGCCGCGTCAAGCACGCGCCAGGGCATGAAGACGTTCACGTGGTATCTCTTCCGCATTCCAGTGGACCAGTATGAGAAGAGGGTGGGGGGCATCAGCGACTTCTCCAGCATAAGGTTCATGCGCATGTTCCTCACGGGATTCAAGAAGCCCGTGGTGATGCGCTTCGCCTCGCTCGACCTCGTGCGAGGCACATGGCGCGTCTACACGCAAAACCTCGACAACGCCGGCACGCAGACCGGAACCATAACCACCGCGTCGGTGAGCATAGAAGAGAACAACGACAAGAGCCCCGTAAACTACGTGTTGCCCCCAGGCATACAGCGTAGCCAAGACCCATCGCAGCCACAACTCGTGGAGGACAACGAGCAGTCGCTGCAAATCAACGTGAGCGACCTCGCGCCAGGCGAGGCCAAGTGCGTGTACAAGAACACCACGCTCGACATGCGACGCTACAAGCGGCTGCAGATGTTCGTGCACGCCAACGCCGACGAGGTGAACACCACCGACCTGCAAGACAACCAGCTCGCCCTGTTCGTGAGGTTGGGCTCCGACTACAAGAGCAACTACTATGAATATGAGATACCGCTGAAGCTCTCCGAGCCTAACAACAAATACAGCCGTTACAACATAGAGGACATACGCAAGGTGTGGCCCGACGAGAACATGCTCGACATACCGCTCACCCTCCTCACCAACGTGAAGAGGGAGCGCAACCGCGCGCGCGCCCTCGGCACGGCCTCGTTCACGCGGCCTTACTCGGCCTACGACAACAGCCGCCCGAGCAACAAGGTGACCGTGATGGGAAACCCGACCCTCGGCGAGGTGAAGACCATGATAATAGGCGTGAGGAACCTCTCATCTGGGCAGAAGAGCGGCGAGGTATGGGTCAACGAGCTGAGGCTCAAGGAATATAACAACAATGGCGGATGGGCTGCCGACGGAAACCTCAACGTGCAACTCTCCGACATGGGGTCCGTGAACGTGCAAGGCAAGTATGTGTCCGACGGCTTCGGGGGAATAGAAGACGGCGTGAGCTCGCGCACGCAAGACAACCAGTCAAACTTCCAGGTGACCACGAGCCTGGAACTCGGCAAGTTCTTCCCCGACAAGGCCAAGGTCTCCATACCGCTCTACTACAGTGTGTCAAAGCAAACCACGAAACCGAAATACAACCCCCTCGACACCGACATGGAGCTGAAGGACGCACTCAACGCGGCGGCATCGAAGCAGGAGCGCGATTCCATCAACGACATTGCCGTGACGAAGCACGTCAACACCAACTTCTCCATCTCTAATGCCAGGGTGGGCATACAAAACAAGCGGCACCCGATGCCTTACGACCCAGCCAACTTCTCCATGACCTACAGCCACTCCCACTCTCATTCGCAGGGCGAGACGACGGTATATGAGAACGAGGACAACTGGCAGGGCATGCTCAACTACTCGTGGTCGCCAGTGTACAAGTCGTGGGAACCGTTCAAGAAGATAAAGAACCGCAGCAAGTGGCTTGACCTGCCGCGGGCCATAGGGCTGAACTGGCTGCCGCAAAACATAGGTTTCAACACGGAGATGACGCGGTCTTACTATGAGTTGCAGGAGCGTGACATGGAGGCGACCGAGAACTCGCAGCTGCCACTCACGTTCTCGGAGCAGTTCTTGTGGAACCGCGAGTTCACGTTGCGCTGGGACTTGACAAGAAACCTCCACATGAACTTCCAAAGCGCCACCCACTCGCAGATTGAAGAGCCGTATACTCCCGTGAACAAGGACTTGTACCCCGACCAATACTCAGCGTGGAAAGATTCGGTGTGGACCAGCATACGCCATCTCGGCACGCCGCTCGACTATCAGCAGTCGTTCAACGCGAGCTATCAGCTGCCGCTCAACCTCCTGCCGATATTCTCGTGGCTTCGCGCCGATGCCAACTATAACGCCACATACAACTGGGTTCGCGGAACCGACCTTGAGGATGGCACCTCGCTCGGCAACACCATTGCCAACAACCGCCAGGTACAGCTCAACGGCAACCTCGACCTCGTAAGGCTATATAATCTCGTGCCCTTCTTGAAGAAGGCCAACGACCGTTTCAACAAGTCAACGCCACAAAAGAGCGCGAAGCAGAGGCAACAGGAAAAGCAGAAGAAAGAGGCTGAGCGCAAGAGGCAGGCCGAAGAGGAGAAGAAGATACGCGCGCAGGCAACGAAAGACGGCAAGGACGCTGACAAGGCCGTGGCGGAATGGAAACTGAAACAGAAGCAAGACGCCGAGAGGAAAAAGACATTGCCGAAGAACCGCAACGCCTTCGTCAAGGAGGTCACACTCATGCCAGACACCACCATCACCGTGATCCACAACAAGCACTCGAAGCGCATAGCCGTGACGGCAAGGACGCTGGACGGCAAACTGTTAAACTTGAAGTTCAAGAAGGTTGGCGACAACAAGCTCAAGATAAAAAACAAGGTCGACACGGCCTTAAAGGTTAAACTGTCCGTGGTGACGCTGCCGCCGTTGGAAGAGAAAGGCTGGTACAAGACCGCGCAGACGCTGGCCCGCGTCGCCATGATGGTGAGGTCGGCAAGCATAAGCTATCGCAACCAGTATGCCATGTCGGTGCCTGGCTTCATGCCAACCATAGGCAAGGCGTTCGGCCAGACACGTGGCAACAGCGTGCTCTCGCCGGGTCTCGACTTCGCCTTCGGCCTCGTCGGCGACAGCTACATAGAGAAAGCCAAGCGAAACAACTGGCTGCTCATGGCCGACAGCGTGGCAACGCCAGCGTCGACAAACCTCACCGAAGACCTCCAGTTCAGGGCTACGCTTGAGCCCGTGAAGGGGTTCAAGATAGACCTCAGTGCCTCGCGCATGAGCACGAAGTCGAAAAGCGTGCAATACATGTACCAAGGCAACCCAACCACGCAGACGGGCTCGCTGACGATGACCACCATCTCCATAGGCTCGGCCTTTGAGGGCATGGGCAACGCCAACAACGGCTATCGCTCAAAGACCTTCGAGAAGTTCTGTGGCTCATTGGAGATGTTCCGCCAGCGTGTGGAAAGTCGCTACCAAGGCACCGTCTACCCACAAGGCACCGCCTTGGCTGGCAAGACCTTCGATGCCGCCAACGGTGGCGTGAGCACCTACTCGGCCGACGTGCTCGTGCCGGCTTTCCTCTCGGCATACACGTCAGGCAACGGGAAGGGCCTCGACATATTCCCGTCAGTGATGCGCATGCTGCCCAACTGGACGATACGTTACAACGGACTGAGCAAGCTGCCATGGCTGCGCGACCATTTCAACGCGGTCAACATCAACCACTCATACAGGAGCATTTATGCCGTGGGGGCTTACCAAAGCTTCTCCACCTTCGCCTCGCTCGCGGGCGACAACACCATGGGCTTCATCACCGACGCCACCACGGGCAACCTCGTGCCAAGCTCCATGTTCAACGTCTCAACGGTAAGCATCAACGAGTCGTTCTCGCCACTGTTTGGCGTAGACGTGACCTTCCTTAACAACATGACCGCAAAGCTGGAGTACCGCCAGACTCGCGCCTTGTCGCTGTCCATGACCTCCGTGCAGCTCAACGAGGCGGTGAGCAAGGATTGGGTCTTCGGATGGGGCTGGCGTCTCGACAACTTCAACCTCTTCGGCCTGGGCAACTCTGGAAGGAAGACTGCAAGAGGCAAGGCGAAAAAGTCGTCAGACGGCCAACGCGCAAACCAGGCTTCACAAAGCCGTTCGCAGACGGGCACAAACCACGGCCTCAACCTCCGACTCGACTTGAGCTACCGCAAGCAAGCGGCCATAACACGCAACATAGCCACCGTGTCGTCGACGGCATCCAGCGGCAACACCGCTTTCAAGTTGTCGTTCTCGGCGGAATACACCCTGTCCAAGTTGATGTCCATGAGTTTCTATCTCGACCGTCAGACCAACACGCCTCTGCTGGCCTCAAGCAGTTACCCGACCACCACCCAGGACTTCGGCCTCAGCATCAAGTTCTCGCTGACGAGGTGACGGTAAT
>JALEJI010000070.1 GCA_022769825.1 Prevotella sp.
TCCTTTATTTGAAGAAATGAAAAATCTTCAGATGTAGGTATCCAAATTATATCATAGAATAGGAACGATATTATTGTGAGTATTCCCCATTCAATTATTATTCCCTTGTGTTTAGCCTTCATGGTGCATTTTCCTTTATAGAAGTTCCTCAAGATGAGAGATTTCTAAGTGCTTATTTGTTTTTCTGTGACGACAGCGTCTTCTGGCCTTTCTTCACGGTGAGCGTTTGCGCCTTGAGGGTATGGTTGGCGTGGTCGAAGAAAATGGCTGGGTCTATGGGTTTTCCACAGAATCGTATCTCGAAATGCAGGTGCGGAGTGGTGGCGCGTCCTGTTTGTCCGGTGAGGCCGATAACCTCGCCTGCCTTGACTTTCTGCCCGGCTTTTACGAAGTTCTTTGATTGGTGGCTGTAACAAGTGGAGAATCCGTAGGCGTGGCGAATGACGATGTAGTTGCCATAGCCGTAATAAGGTCCCGACCGTTCCACTACGCCATCAAACGCGGCCAGTATCTCATCGTTGGCCTTGGTCTTGATGTCCACGCCTGAATGTCCTCTGCCGCCCCGGCCACCGTATGGGCTTATTACTTTGGCGTCGGGAAGGGGATACGCCCAGTGTTGCTGTTCTATCTTCTTCAAGTCGATTTTTAATGAGGAGCCATTCTCGTAGTCGTCGTTGCTGATGTCCGGGTCAAGCGACGTGTTTTCGTCTTTCTCTTGGTTGAGCACCGTTACCGAAACGTTCTTGCCGGTCTTCTTGCATTGCAGCACCTGCTTGCGCAGCTTGTGGCTCTTGGGGTTTATCACGGTCTCCGGGTTTATCCATCCACCGTTCACCATGATGGCGAAGAGGCAATACACCCTGCCGTTGTCGCCTCCGGCTATGGCTATGGTTTGCCCGGCCTTGACACGTGTGCCCACTTGCACGAGGTTCTGGGCGTTGTAGGCGTAGACGGTCTCAAGGCCGTTGTCGTGGCGAACTACTATGGTGTTGCCGTATTGTGAGGTGCGTCGCGACAGGCGCACGCGTCCGTTGAACATGGCTTTCACGGCATCGCCTTTCGTCGTCGTTATTTCCAATGCCTGTCCGCCTTTCACTTCAGCCTTTCCCACGGGCAGGGGGAAGGAATACTCTTCGGGCTTCAGAATGCTGAAGTCGATGTTGAAAGCGTTGCTGTGCGTGAACAGGCCAGGCGTGGGCACGCTTATCGACGACTGTTCCATGGCCGTGAAACCGTGTTGTGCCGTGGCGTTGAGGCTTGTGCATGAGAGCAGTGCCGATAGAAAGAGGAATATTATAGTATCTTTTATGTTGCTCATTTTCTTAATGCTTTATCATTATGCCCGTGTATATGCGCCCGGAGTCGATGCCCAGGCGTCGTGCGGAGAAGAAGTCGTCGGCGTTGTCGTAGGTGCAGATGCCGGAGCACACTATGTTTTGCTCCCTTACGCCGGAGCGTGTTAATTGCAGCTTGTTGCAGAGCGGCAGGTCGATGTGCCACTTCTCTTTCCCGGGGTCTGCCTTGCAAGGAAATCTTTGCGCTATGTCTTGCATCTCGAAGCCAGCGGCCGCAAACGCGTCGTAGACCTCTTGCCCCACCTCAAAGTTGCGCAGTGATATTCCTGGCCCTATAATGGCCACGGCCTCGCTTGCCTCCGTGCCGTAATTGGCTTTCATGGCGCGAAGGGTCTTCTCCACTATCCTTGCCACGGTGCCTCGCCATCCGGCGTGGATGGCCGCTACGGCGTGTCTCTGTGGATCGTGAATGAGCACGGGTATGCAGTCGGCGGTAGAAACGCCTATGCACACGCCTTTGAGGTTTGTCATGAGGGCGTCGTAGCCTTCAAGTCGTTGCTGTTGCCGGCTTGGGGTGGAGCAGAGCAGGGCGGCGTCCACGTTGAGGCATTTGGTGCCGTGCACTTGGTGTGGCAACACGAGGTGGACGTCGTCTATGCCCAACTTGGCGCATAGTGCGGCGCGGTTGTAGCTTATTGCCGCGCTGTCGTCGCCGCAATAAGGATTTATGTTCAATTCGCCATATCGTCCTTGGCTTGCCCCGCCATGCCGTGTCGTTGAGAATGCGACCACTGCGCCATTATCAAATTTGGCGAAGCCTTCGGTCGTCTTCAACCCCAAGGCTTCGCCAATATCATATAAATGTAGAACAGGTTCTATCATCTTGAAAAATCATCAATCCAAAAGGTCTTCGTCGTCAAGGTCTTCCGCGTCAACCACTTCGATGTCGTCTTCGTCGGCATCCTCGTCGAGCATCTCCTGCTTGAAGGCACTCATCTCCTTGTCGCGATGCACGAGCGTGTCTTCCGCCGTTATCTCGGCGAGCTTGTTGCTCTCGCTGTTCAGCTCTTTCCACAACGTGTCCTTCAACTCATCGAGACCTTGTCCCGTCACGGCCGATATGAATACCGTAGGCAAGTCGTCGGGCAGCTCCTCCTTCAGCATCTCTATCAGTTCGTCGTCGAGCAGGTCGCTCTTGGTTATGGCGAGCACGCGGTGTTTCTCCAGCATGTCGGGGTTGAACTTGCTCAGCTCACCGAGCAGCACCTCGTAGTCGTGTTTTATGTCGTCGCTCTCTCCCGGCACCATGAAGAGCAGCAGCGAGTTGCGCTCAATGTGTCGCAGGAACCTCAATCCGAGTCCCTTTCCCTCGCTTGCCCCCTCTATGATGCCTGGTATGTCGGCCATGACAAACGACTTGCCGTCGCGATAGCTCACTATGCCGAGCGAAGGCTCCAGGGTGGTGAATGGGTAGTTGGCTATCTTAGGCTTCGCGCTCGACAAGGCCGAGAGCAGCGTCGACTTTCCGGCGTTGGGGAATCCCACGAGGCCCACGTCGGCGAGGAGCTTGAGCTCCATGATGACGGTCATCTCCTGTGCCGGCTCACCCGGTTGCGCGAAGCGTGGCGCTTGGCGTGTGGCGGTGCGAAACTGGAAGTTGCCCAGTCCTCCGCGTCCACCTTTCAGCAGCACTACCTCTTGCCCGTCGTGAGTGATGTCGCACACATACTTTCCCGTCTCAGCATTGTAGACCACGGTTCCGCATGGCACGTCGATATACTCGTCCTTGCCGTCGGTGCCGTGGCACTTGTCGGATCCGCCGTTGCCACCATGCTCGGCGAAGACGTGCTTTTGGTATTTCAAGTGTAGCAGGGTCCAGTAGTTGTGGTTGCCGCGCAGTATGACGCTTCCGCCATGCCCACCGTCGCCCCCGTCGGGTCCGCCGTTGGGTTGGTATTTCACGTGTCTGAGGTGCGCCGATCCCCTGCCGCCCTTTCCTGAGCGGCAGACGATGCGCACGTAGTCTACAAAGTTCGACTCCATGATTATGCTAAATCGTCAATGACGGTGCAGATGTCGCCGAAAATCCTGTCGAGTTCACCAAGGCCATTGATGTGGTGATGGATGCCCTCTTTCTCATACCACTCGATGAGCGGAGAAGTCTGGTTGTGATACACGGTGAGACGCTTCTTGATGGTCTCCTCGTTGTCGTCGGAGCGTCCGCTCTCCTGTCCGCGCTTGATGAGTCGCTTCATCAGCTCGTCCTCGGGCACGTCAAGCTCTATCATGGCAGCCACCTTGTGTCCGCGCTTCGCGAGCATGTCCTTCAGCGCTTGCGCTTGTGGGATGGTGCGTGGGAAGCCATCGAAGATCACGCCCTTGTGCTCCTTGCCGAAGCTGTCGTAGACGTCGGCGAGGATGCTCACCATCAGGTCGTCGGGAATGAGCTGGCCGTTGTCGATATATCCCTTGGCGGTCTTGCCCAGCTCCGTGCCACGCTTGATCTGGTCGCGCAGCACGTCTCCGGTGGAGATGTGGCCGAGGCCGTATTTCTCAATCATCTTCTCGCTCTGTGTGCCCTTGCCTGAACCTGGGGCACCGAAAATAACAATGTTCTTCATTATTTTTATGTTATTGTTAAAATGTTATGTCCTATATATTTATGTGCGGGCCAGGCGGTCTGCCCGGTCATGCCGTGCCTCCGTGTCAATCTTCCACGACGGTGTATATGTCGCGCAGGTTGCGTCCTTGCTGGTCGTAGTCGAGACCGTAACCCACGATGAAGTCGTTGGGTATCTCCATCGCGGCGTACTCGATGTTGAGGTTCTCCTCAAGTTTGTTGGGCTTCACGAGCAGCGTGCAGATGTGGAGCGAGTCCGGATTGCGCGTGCCGAGGCTCTCGAGCATGCGCTTCATGGTCTTGCCCGTGTCCACGATGTCTTCCACGATGACCACGGTGCGGCCTTGCAACTCTTCGTTGATGCCGATTATTTCCTTGACCCTTCCCGTCGACGTCGTGCCTTGGTAGGAGGCGAGCTTCACGAATGATATCTCGCATGGTATGGTGATATATCGCATCAGGTCGGCGGCGAACATGAACGAGCCGTTGAGAACGGCCAGGAACAGAGGGTTCTGGCCGTCGAGGTCCTTATTGATTTTCTCCGCAACGGCCTTCACGCGCCGTTGAATCTCATCCTCAGGGATAAACGTCTTGAACGTCTTGTCCTTAACTTTAATGATGCTCATAATGCGATGTTTGATTCGTTGAATTTTGAATAATACTGCAAAATTACGAAAAATAGGTGATACTTTTTCCTTTAATCATCATTCTTTTTGTACTTTTGCACTGGTATGAAGATATTTACTGCTGCTCAGATTCATGAGCTTGACAAGTACACGATAGAGCACGAGCCCGTGAAGGGCATCGACCTCATGGAGCGTGCCGCGAAGGCCCTCGCCGCCGCCATAATGGAGGAGTGGGCCGACAGCACGCCAATGGTGGTCTTCGCCGGTCCTGGCAACAACGGTGGCGACGCCCTTGCCGTGGCGCGCCTGCTCGCCGATGCCGGCTATAAGGTGTCGGTCTATTTGTTTAACATTCACGACAAGCTGTCTGACGACTGCGCCGCTAACCGTGACCGGCTCGTGGAACAGCGAAAGGTGCAGTTCACGGAAATATCGGTCAACTTCGACCCTCCTAAGCTCAATGCCGACACGGTGGTCGTGGACGGCCTCTTTGGGTCTGGACTCAACAAGACCCTCATGGGTGGCTTCGCCTCGCTGGTCAAGTATGTCAACCAAAGCCCGTGCCAGGTGGTAAGTATCGACCTGCCGTCGGGCTTGATGTGCGAGGACAATACCTATAATGTCAATGCCAACATCATCCGTGCCAACCTCACGCTTACCATCCAGCAAAAGAAGCTGTCGATGCTCTTTGCCGACTGCCAGCAATTCATTGGCCGGCTGAAGGTCATCGACATAAGGCTCAGCCCTGAGTATATCATGCAGACCGAGGCCAAGTGTCGCATACTGGAGGAGAACGACGTGGCGCCGCTCTTGCGCCGCCGCTCCGACTTCGCCAACAAGGGCACCATGGGCCACTCGCTGATAGTGGCGGGAAGCTTCGGGATGTCGGGCGCCGCCGTGCTCGCCACCAAGGCATGCCTCAGGTCGGGAGTGGGCAAGGTCACCGTGCATACTCCTGCGCGCAACTATGACATAATGCAAATCAGCGTGCCGGAAGCCGTGCTGCAACTCGACAAGGACGACTACGAGTTCTCCGAGAGCGTGGCTTGCGACGATTTCGACTCTCTCGGCATCGGCCCCGGACTTGGCCTGTCGGAAAGCACCGCCGTGGCGCTCATCGGCCAGATAAGCCGCGCCAAGTGCCCTGTCGTGGCCGACGCCGACGCCATCAACATCCTGGCGAGCCACCAGGCGTGGATACAGCAGCTGCCCAAGGACATCATCCTCACGCCGCATCCCAAGGAGTTTGACCGCCTCATGGGAAGCACGAGCGCGAGCGCTTACGACCGGCTCATGCGTGCCCGGCAGATGGCGGCGCGCATTCATGGATACATCATCTTGAAGGGGCATTATTCGGCCTTGTGCCTGCCCGACGGAACCGTCTTGTTCAACCCCACGGGCAACAGCGGCATGGCCACGGCAGGAAGTGGCGACGTGCTCACGGGTATCATCACGGCACTTCTCGCAAGGGGCTACGATCAGCGTGACGCGTGCGCCATCGGAATGTATCTTCACGGCCTTGCCGGAGACATCGCCGCCAAGGAGCTTGGCAAGGAAAGTCTCATCGCGAGCGACATCATAAATTATCTGCCAAAGGCTTTCAAGCGGTTGGAATGAAGCTTATATCTTATAAAACAATGAAGAATCACACTCTTTGCGGCTTGATGGCCGCCATGTCTTTCGTCGCGCTCTCAGCGTCGGCACAGAGCGTAGAGGGAACCAGCTACATGCTCCCCAAGAACGGTTTGCGGTTCACCATAAAGGTTGAGAAAAAGCAATACACCCCAGGCGACTTCTGCCAGTACTCCGAGCGATTCATGAAGGAGAAAGTGGCGCAGAAGCCCACGACGACTTACCGCATAATAGGTATTGACATCGACAAGACCGCCATCCCCGACACGTCGCGCCAGTTCACGCTCGTCATGGACAAGCGACGCTCCATAGACCATGTGGCATTGACGCATGGCGGCCAGCTCCTTGCCATAAACACCGACGCCACGCAGCCCACTCAGCCGGCGCGCGTCTTCACGCCCGCGCCAAAGCCCAAGCGTCTCAACCCATCCGACTTCATGACCGAGGACATTCTTTCGGCAGGCTCCACGGCGAAGATGGCGGAGCTGTCCGCAAAGGAGATATACGACATTCGCGACAGCCGCAACTCCCTCAGTCGCGGCGATGCCGACAACCTGCCAAAGGACGGCGCGCAGCTCAAGCTGATGTATGACAACATGAACAGGCAGGAGAGCGCGCTCCGCCAGCTCTTCGAGGGCTACACGCAGACTGACACCACGTGGACGCAAGTGGATTTCGTGCCTGAGCGTGAGGGGCGCACGGTGCTCTTCCGCTTCTCTTCCCATTTCGGCCTCGTCGATGCCGATGACCTCAGCGGTGAGCCTTACGAGTTGACCATCGTCGACGAGCACACGGCCACGGACCCAATGGCGGACCCTGCCGAGAAGAAAAAGGAGGACAAGGCCGACATAGGCCTGCGATCTTGCTTGCCTTCAAAGGTCAAGGCCACGCTCACCACGGGCAATGCCACAGTGGCCACCTACGAGACCACCATGGCGCAATTCGGTTTCGTGCAGTCGCTCAGCGGCGACCTCTTCGGCAAGAAGCAGTCGGCACAGGTCGTCTTTGACCCCATGACCGGAAACGTGAGGAGCATTAAGTCGGTTGACTTGAAGTAGTACCCCCTGGCTTTTTCCTTAACATAATTAGGTTTTTCTCCACACGGATTTAAAAGATTTGGAAGATAGCTACGCCGCAAGCGTCTACGCGGTGGCA
Source organism: Prevotella sp. (assembly GCA_022769825.1). Taxonomy (GTDB): domain Bacteria; phylum Bacteroidota; class Bacteroidia; order Bacteroidales; family Bacteroidaceae; genus Prevotella. The sequence goes on from JALEJI010000070.1 coordinate 7,329, forward strand.
CAGCATTACCGTATGTATAATCGGCGAAGCCGACATCTTTTAAATCTGTGTGAAATAAAAATGTGAAGCTAAAACACCCACATAAATCAACATAGACACCATAATTATATAAGGGTTTCGACACACCCTCCTTTTCTGTGTAGTAGCAACGCAAAAACTATAATCCGTTTCAGACCTCACTAATATAGTTGCAAAGACCAGATAGAAATTTATCGGCTCGAAGTCTTGTTAGAGCGTTAGTTAATATAATTATTGGCCAATCCCACATAATTAAAACGGATTAAACCCAAATCGGTCATTAGGATTTCTCTGTGTCGTACGGCAAAGAGAAATCCTTTAATTTTTCCCATATAGACAAGAATGCTTGTCGTGTTTTTAATGATCGGGCCAAATATAGAATGTGCTTGTCCTTTGTTCTCCCCAGATAGGCCGGTATTGATATCAGCTCATACCGAATAGTCTTCAGGAACTTCTTCTTGTTGGAATTGATCAGCGCATGCCTAAACAGTGACATGAAGTTATATGCCATGACAATGAAATTTCCACATGCCTCTGTTGCCCAAAAGTTATTTGTGACAAAATCATCAATGGAGAAATCATTCTTCAATTCCTTTATCCTATTCTCAGAATCCGCCCTTCCACGATATGAGTCATATA
>JALEJI010000004.1 GCA_022769825.1 Prevotella sp.
AGCTTAAACAGCAACGCTTTCCTTGCCAGATTAAATAGTTATTGCTACCTTTGTGCAGTACTATAAAGAATATTTTTTTACACTAAACTTTATAAAAGCCAAAACATGAAAAAAAACATCATTTTGCTTGCCTTTCTCTCGCTGCCGTTGATTGGCATTAACGCCCAACGCTCGAGACAGGAAATCAAGGAGAACCCAAACCTCGCCGCCAACAACTATCGCGACTATCCCGTGCCAACCAAGAAGCTCACGCCTTCGCCAAGTGGTTACGAGCCTTTCTATATCAGCCACTACGGTCGTCATGGCTCTCGCTGGCTTATCGGCAAAAACGCGTTCAACAAGCCTTACTACACTCTTGCCCATGCCGACTCTCTCGGCAAGCTCACCCCACGAGGCAAGGAGGTGTTTGCCTTGGTGAAGGAGATGCGCGCTCAGGGCATGAGCCGCGAAGGAGAACTGACGCAGCTGGGCGCCGAGCAACACCGTGGCATTGCCAAGCGCATGTTCGAGCGTTTCCCGCAGGTGTTCGCCGGTGTCACCAACGTTGACGCACGCTCCACGGTGGTCATTCGCTGCATACTGTCGATGGAGAACGAGCTGCTGCAACTTGCCGCGCTCAACCCGAAAATAAAGTTCAAGAGCGACGCTTCTTACCACGACATGTACTACATGAACGATGACGCCACGAGCCCTTACGCGTCGCTCACCCGCACCACGGCAGCCGTGGACAGCCTGAACGCGTTTAAGAAGCGCCACAACAAGGCACCACACATGATGAAGACCATCTTCAATGACCCCGACTACGCTAAGCACGTGAACGAGAGCGCGCTTGCCAAGCAACTGTTCGACACGACCATAGCCTTGCAAAGCACGGAGCTGCGCCATCAGTTCAAGCCCATGTGGGACATCTTCTCCGAGGAGGAGCTCTACAACCAATGGCTCATTACAACGGCTTTCTGGTATTCGTACGCTGGACCTAACAAGCTCAACGACGGAGCCGGAATGTACACTCAGCTCAATCTCGTGAAGAACATCATGGAGACTGCCGACACATGCGTCACCTTGCCTCATCCCGGCGCCACCATGCGCTTTGCCCACGAGAGCGACGTGCTGCCGCTTGTTTGCCTGCTCAACATCAACGGCTACGGCAACCCACGCTCTTCGCTCGACAAGATCGACGCTGAGGATTGGGACGTGTACAACGTGTTCCCGATGGCGTGCAACGTCCAGTTCGTGTTCTATAAGGATGCCAAGCACCCAAAGAAAGACGTGCTGGTGAAGGTGCTGCTCAACGAGAACGAAGCCACGCTGCCCATAAAGGCATTCAAGGGGCCTTACTACCGCTGGACAGACGTCAGGGCCTACATGAACAATATCTTAGGCAAGATAATAAAGAAATAAGCATCCGTAACGCATCGTATGGATGTTTTCATTTCACGCGATGCGTTATTGAGACTTTCTCTTACGCAGCAGAGGCCGGCATAAAACCGGCCTCTGCAATATGATAATAATAATTTACAAATGGTATTCTGAGAATCCATTTTTTTCAACCAAGCCTCGCTTCGCTCGAAATGAGGCGATTATGGGCTATTTTGATAAACATCTGACTATCAAGCTATTATATTTCCAACAGTTTTCTGACAGCAAAATCGCGTCGCCGTTACGGTGTAATCGCGTCGCCGTTACGGTGCAATCGCGATGCCGTTACGGTGTAATCGCGATGCCGTTACGGTGTAATCGCGACGCGATTGCACCGTAACGGCAACGGTTTTTGGCCAAAAACCTGCTGGCGATGCTGCAAAAGGGCACCTCCGAGCCTTTTTCCCGCTCTAAAAGCACCAGTTATCAAGTGTTAAATTTTGACAATAATATTTTACATTTCTACGTGGCTCGCGTTGCCGTTCATGCGAGCATCCAAAAAGGGCAGGACCCCAAACGAGGAGTCCTGCCCTGATTTGTATACTCTAAATAATATTACCTATCAGCTATATCAATATGTGTAGTCGACGAAGAACTTATAGTCGTCTTCGTTGAGTTTCTGCTCTTTCAGCACACTGTCAAGGTGGGCGAACCGGTCGCGGAAGAAGTTTATTATCTCCGTGAAGCACTTTGGATCGTAGGTGATAGCCCTTCCGGCACACTCCATGTTGGCGAGGTCATCGGTGAGCACTATGCCGGCGTTGCGCGTCTTGAGTTGGTAAACATTGTTGCGCACACGGCGCATCTGGCCTATCTCACCGTTGGCGACACACTGGTTGTTGTCTGGATATGTAATCTCCACCGTCTTGACAGCTGAGCAGTTTGTATCGCTCAAGTCGACAAGCAATGATAGCGACATGCCGTCGTAGCTGAAATTGACGGTCTTGCCGTTCACCTTCACCTCCTGCGGAACCACTGAGGCCACCACCTTCACTTGGTATTTCCTGTCTTGCGGCATTCCGGCGTAAGAGCCTTTTCGCGCGCCGATTGTCACAGCGAGCTTGTTGCCCCTGCGAGAAGCCGAGAGAGGCGTGACCGCATATTGCGAGGCATATTGCTTGTCGTTGCCAGCATCCTCATAATATTCGGCCTTGGATTCGCAGTCACCGTCAGCCGGGTACACGCTCACGACCACGGGGTTGTCGTTGCCCCGAAGGTTCTTCAGCGTGTCGGCATACATCGGTATCACGCTGCCGGCTTTTACATAGACTGGAATCTCATCGAGCTGGAAACCATTTCTCACGGTCTGCCCACCTTTGATGAGCTTGCCTGAGGCCGTCTCATACCAGTCATTGCCCTTTGGCAGCCAAACCTCGGCGGTGGCCTTGGCACCGTCTCTCGGTGTCGTGACAGGGCGAACAATCATGTCGTCGCCAAACATGTACTCATTCTTCATCTCGTAAGCCTGCGGGCAGTCGGCATAGTCGTAGTACATTGGTCGGCAAAGGGGCAACGCGTTGTCATAAGTCTTGCGCGCCATGGTATAGATGTAGGGGTTTAGCACATATCGCTCCTTCACGATGTTGCGTAGAATGCGCGTGACAGGATAGCTGAACACCCATGGCTCCTTGTTCAAGCCAGCGTTCTTCGTGGAATGGCTACGCAGTATGGGGCTGAACAAGCCAAACTGCATCCAACGCACATACATCTCCGGGTCAATGCTGTTGGCATGCATGTGACCGCCAATGTCGTGGCTCCAATAGCAATAAAGTACATTTGAGGCGGTGCTGTTGAAATAAGGCTGGAAATCGAGCGACTTCCAAGAGATCATGGCGTCACCCGAAAAGCCTATCTGGTAACGATGGTTGCCAAGTCCGCCCCAACGGTGGTAAAGCATTGGGCGAGTGTCGCGGTTACGCTCCATGTCGGAGAACATCACATAATTTATCCACCACGTGTTGTTAAGGTTGGTCAGCTTCTTGTCGTTAACCCATTGTTGCCAATCAAGCCACCAGAAGTCAACGCCATCTTTCTCCATGGGATGAAGCACGTTGTTGAGCCATCCTGTCATGAAACGCTTGTTTGAGCCCTCATAAGGTATGTCCTTGTGCAGAGCCGTGTCGTTGCCCATCCATTCAGACATGGCCGACCATTTCTCTTCCCACGTCTTTATGCCGTCGGCGGGATGGAGGTTCATGGTCACCTGCAGCTTGTTGTCCTTGACCCAGCTCAGGAATCCCTTGGGGTTGGGGAAGAGGGAGCGGTTCCATGTGTAACCCGTCCATCCGCCTCGCGGGGCTTGATTGTAATGCCAGTCCATGTCGACCACAAGCACGTCGAGCGGAATGTTATACTGATGGAAGTTGTCCACGAGCTCACGAAGCTCGTCATCAGAATAGCTCCAATAGCGCGACCACCAGTAGCCGAAGGCATAACGAGGTGGCAAAGGCACCTTGCCTGAGAACTTGGTGAACATGCGAAGCGCCTTCTTGTAGTCGTGGCCATAGGCCAGGAAATACCAGTCTTGGGCCTTAGTCGTGTCGGGCCGTTCCTCAACCCACGGCCACTCGCTACGGTCGAAGAGATACGACTTTGAATCGTTGATTAATGTCCATCCGCTCTTGGAGAGCACCCCGTCTTCAATGGGCATTGGCTTGCCATCACGCAAGTCGCCATCATAGCCGTCGAGCGTACGGTAAGTTCCCTTCAGGTTGCCATCGTCTTTCTGTCCGGGTTTCCATGAGAAAGGCAGCGCGCCTTTCTTCTTTGCCGAGACGATGGAAAGGTTGGCGGAGGTGAAGGGGCCTTTACCCTTTACGTAAGTAATGGTCATGGCGTCGGTGCTGATGCGCACCGTCTTTGACTTGTCGCTCACCTTGTAGCTCACGGGAGCGTAATCCCTGATGACCGCCACCTGCGATTTGTTGTCCACGAACTTGCCGTCAGGCGCATACTCAAGCCTGGCTGCGCCATCGGCTATCATCGTGATGCGCACGTTACCGTCTTGATAAGCCACGTTGGCCGACGTTTGCGCCGAGGCTGGCACGCCAAGGGCGGCAACAGCAAGCGTTAAAAGCATTGTTTTCATATTGTTTGTAATGTTTAAAGATATATATTTATACTACATGAACTTTTTAAGTTCCTCGTAAACGCGCTCAACAGGAAGACCCATGACGTTATAAAAACTGCCGTCGATATGGGTAACGCCTATATACCCAATCCACTCTTGCACGCCATAAGAGCCAGCCTTGTCGAACGGCTTGTAACGGTCAATATAATAATTTATCTCATCATCGGCCAACTGCCTGAAAGTCACGGCCGTGACGTCAGAGAACGACTTGCATCCCCGCGTGGTCTTTATAGTCACGCCTGTCACGACATGATGGGTGTGCCCGCTCAACCGGTGCAGCATGTCACGTGCCGCTTCAGCGTCTTTAGGCTTGCCCATTATCTCACCGTCGAGTATGACCACGGTGTCGGCGGTGAGCAATATCTCATCATCGGTTATGTCGTAAGCGTCAGCTTTCTCCCTGGAAATATACTCTGACACGCTTTCCGCTAGTATGTCTTTGGGAAACTTCTCTCCCACTCCACGTTTCACCCTCACCTCAAAGTCGAGGTCAAGTCCCTTGAGCAACTCACGCCTTCGAGGAGAGTTGCTTGCCAAAATCAACTTTTTCAATGCTGAATACTTCCTTATATATTTATCACCACCCAAAAGCCTTTGATGAGCTGAGCCATTTGCCTTGGGCACGCAACACTTGCTCCAGAACATCGCGCGCGCAGCCGTTTCCGCCACTGTAAGGCGAAACGTAGACCGACATCTGACGTATCTCCTCGCATGCGTCGCTTGGGCAACACGGACAACCGACACGCTTCATTATCTCATAGTCGGGGATGTCGTCGCCTACATATATTATATTGTCATCGCTGAGACAATGCTCCCTCAGGAACATCTCATAGGTCTTGATCTTAACCGAGCATTTCATGAACACGTCGGTCATGCCAAGATACTCGTAACGCTTCCTGATTGCCTCCGAGTCGCCACCTGTGATAATGGCGCACTTGAGACCCATCTTGGCGGCAAGCTGTATGGCATAACCATCCTTGATATTGAGCGTACGCAATGGCAAGCCATTTTCATCCATCGACACGGTATTTGCCGATAGCACGCCATCGACATCAAAGATGACCGCCTTTATCTTTTCAAGGTCATATTCTATCATAAGCAATGCGTTTGTTCGTATGCAAAGTTACAACAAATCCCTTAATGTATATAGCCTGAGGCACATTTAATTGACCAAGACCACAAAATTATCCTCTATTATCACAAAAAGACAACAATTGCATTTTATTTGTGACAGTATGAGAAAATAAAACCGCGAAAACATTGCCAATTAATAATAATTGAGTAACTTTGCTTGCAAATTAAATAACAAAGAGAGAAAACCAAAACAAAACATGAGTCAATTAATAGAGCCAAAAGATTATAAGACGCTCTTGGATCGTCGCCAGACAGAGCATGGCATCAAGATGATAAAAGAGTTTTTCCAGCAAAACCTCTCCACCGAGCTTCGCCTCAGCAGAGCCACGGCGCCATTGTTCGTGCTCAAGGGCTTGGGCATCAACGACGACCTCAACGGCGTGGAACGTCCAGTATCGTTCCCTATCAAGGACATGAATGAGGCAAAGGCAGAGGTGGTGCACTCTCTGGCAAAATGGAAACGACTGACTCTCGCCAAGTTCGGTGTGGAGCCAGGCTATGGCATCTATACCGACATGAACGCCATACGTGCCGACGAGGAGCTCGACAACCTGCACTCGCTATATGTTGACCAATGGGACTGGGAGGCGGTAATCACCAGCGAACAACGCACCATCAGTTTCCTGGAAGACATAGTGAAGAGAATTTACAGCGCCATTCTTCGAACGGAGTTTCTCGCCTGCGAGAATTTCCCGCAGCTCAAGCCTTTCCTGCCAAGGGAGATTCACTTCATCCACTCGCAAGACTTGCTCGACATGTATCCAGACTTGACCCCACACGAGCGTGAGAACGCCATCTGCGAAAAGTATGGCGCCGTGTTCGTGGAAGGCATTGGAGGGAAACTGTCGGACGGCAACAAGCATGACGGCCGCGCGGCCGACTACGACGACTGGTCCACAATATCAGAAAACGGCAAGGCCGGACTAAATGGCGACATCCTGATTTGGTATCCCGTGCTTGGACGCTCGTTTGAGCTTAGCTCGATGGGCATACGTGTAGACAAGGAGAGCTTGATACGCCAGCTGAAGATTGAGCATCAGGAAGAACGCGAGAAGCTATATTTCCACCAGCAGTTGCTCAACGACAAGTTGCCCCTCAGCATTGGCGGCGGCATAGGACAAAGCCGCCTCTGCATGGTGATGCTCCACAAGGCGCATATCGGTGAAATACAGGCAAGCATCTGGCCAGAGGACATGCGCGAGGAATGCGCAAAGCTCGGCATGCCACTCATTTAGCAAGATGTCAACTTAGCTCCAATTTCAATCCAAGGCGCAACTTCTCAATAGCGGGGTTGCGCTTTCTCATGGCATCGAAGACCTCCAACTTGGTAAGAGCGCGCTCGTTCTCGTTTTGCTTGGCCAGACGAGGCGAGAACTCTATCAAGCTGTTGTGAAGACGCACACGCATGGTAGCACGGATGTTTTTCTTGATGGCTGATATTTGGTCAAGAAGCAACTGATTGTCCACCACGACTTCCATGTTGGGGTACTCGGTAATGCGTGGAACTATATTCTTCAAGCGAGACGCAAGGCCCACGAACTTTTGAGGCATGCGGTTGCACATGGAAACCCATTCCCTTATGAGGTCATCATCGGTGAATGTTTCCTCAACCTTTTTCTCCTCAAGCTTCTTCGCGGCTGCCTCGTCCACGGCCACAGCCTCTACTCCGTCGCCAGTCTTTGGCTTTCGGCGAAGATCGCCGAAAGTCATTCCTATGTTCTTAAAATGGAAAGTGGTTCCGCCACTTACCGCGGTTGTTGGCTTGACAGGCCTTTCGACAACTGTTGGTTTTTCCGCGGTTTCAACTTTTTGTTTATTGTCTGTAGAGTTGGCATGCGCCACCAGTCTCCGTGCGGCCCCAGCCACCTGTATGGCCGGTTTAGGCTGCACCACGTTGTTTTTCTTGAACAGGGATTTCAATCTCATAGGGCTACGCCCACCAGCCGGCACGTCAGTGTCGTCTGGCTGGGTGAGTTGAGCCACGCGTATGAGAGTCAGCTCAACCAAAAGACGCTTGTTGCTGCTTTGGCGATATTGCACATCACACTCGTTCAGGATTTTCAACGCCTTGTAAAGGAATGGCAACGGGCATTTCTTAGCCTGCTCCTTGTATTTGGTTCGTTGGCTCTCGCTCACTTCAAGAAGGCGAAGCGTCTGCTCGTCTTTTGCCATCATCACGTTGCGCACGTGCGAGGCAAGACCATTGACGACATTGCTTCCATCGAAGCCGCGCTGAATGATGCCGTCGAGCAACACCATTATGTCTGAGGCCTTGTTCTCAAGAGAGAGGTCGATAATCTTGAAATAGTTGTCGGCATCGAGCACGTTGAGATCCTGAAGTACCTTCTCATAAGTGATGTGTCCCTGGCAGAAACTCGACACTTGGTCGAAAATGGACAACGCGTCACGCATTCCGCCATCGGCCTTCTCGGCTATGACGTTCAGGGCCTCTTCCTCACACGTTATGCCTTCCTTGTCTGCCACCATGGTTAAATGGTTTACTATCTCAGGCACCGTCATGCGCTCGAAGTCGTAAATCTGGCAACGGGAAAGGATGGTCGGGAGAATCTTGTTCTTCTCTGTGGTTGCAAGGATGAATATGACATGCGCTGGCGGCTCTTCCAATGTTTTAAGGAAGGCGTTGAAAGCGGCCTGCGAGAGCATGTGCACCTCGTCTATGATGAATACCTTGTACTTGCCTGTCTGTGGCGGTATAAGGGTTTGCTCCATGAGCGTCTTTATGTTCTCCACAGAGTTGTTGCTTGCCGCGTCAAGCTCAAAGATGTTCATGGACCTTCCATCGTTGAAGGCCCGGCAACTCTCACACTCGTTGCAAGCCTCACCGTCGCTTGTGGGGTTCTCGCAATTTATGGCTTTCGCGAAGATGCGGGCGCAAGTGGTCTTTCCCACTCCACGCGGCCCGCAAAAGAGAAAAGCATGCGCCAGCTTGCCTGTCCTAACGGCATTCTTCAAGGTTGTGGTAAGCGAATCCTGCCCCACCACAGAAGAGAATGTCATTGGCCGGTATTTCCTTGCGGAAACAATATAGTTGTCCATAGATAATTGTAGATAGTATCGATTTGCAAACTTACAAAATAAATTCCTAATCGCGCCCCTTTTCGCTGAAAAGATTAGGCCAAGAATAAAAAAAGCGTTGCCCCCACCTATAGTGAGAGCAACGCCCGATTTTCCTGATAAGACTTTTACGAAAGGCTTATGCCTCTGCAGGAGCCTCAGCATTGTCAGCCTCAGCAGCCTGTGCGGCCTCAGCAGCCTTTGCAGCTTCAGCCTCTGCCTTTGCGGCAGCCTCAGCGGCCTTCTTGTCTGCCACTTTCTTCGCGATGGTCTCGTTGACTTTCTTCTCAGCCTCGAGAGCCTTTGCTGCAGCCTCCTGACGGCTCTTAGACTGTGCGTCGAGAGCGGCGTTGAGCTTCTGCTCCTTAGCAGCCTTCCAAGCGTCGTACTTCTGCTGGCAAGCAGCCTCGTCGAAAGCGCCCTTCTTGACACCGCCACGGAGATGCTTCATCATGTAGACACCCTCACCCTTCAGGATGTTGCGTACGGTGTCTGTAGGCTGTGCGCCTGCCTCTACCCAGTAGAGAGCACGGTCGAAATTCAAATCTACGGTAGCAGGATTGGTGTGGGGATTGAACATGCCAATCTTCTCGATAAACTTACCATCACGTGGTGCTCTAACGTCAGCGATCACAATTCTGTAAACTGCGTAGCCCTTGTGGCCGCCGCGCTGCAATCTGATTTTTGTTGCCATTTTGTTTAAGAAAACTATTATAAAGGTTTGAATTTAATGCTGCCAACACGTGACAGCGAGTGCAAAGTTACTGCTTTTTACTTATATCTCAATGGATTGGCAATAGTTTTTTAACAAAACTTACATCACGCCGTCCTCACGGAGCTTCTGCTGCCACTTCCAAGCGGAGCGCATCACGTCGTCGAGCGACGTGTCAGCCTTCCATCCGAGCACCTTGTTGGCCTTGGAGCAGTCGCCCCAAATCTTTTCGATGTCACCCTCACGACGCGGACCATACTTCCAATTGAGCTTCACGCCCGTGGCACGTTCAAAGGTCTCAACGATCTCAAGCGTAGAGTTGCCACGACCCGTGCCAATGTTGAAGTAGTCGATAACCGGGCTGTCCTCATCGTCAAGGACACGCCTCATGGCAGCCACGTGAGCCTTGGCGAGGTCAACCACATATATATAATCACGAATACATGTTCCGTCGGGCGTGTTATAGTCGTTGCCGAAGATGGTAAGCTGCTTGCGGATGCCTATCGCGGTCTGGGTGACGTAAGGTATGAGGTTATTGGGCACGCCATTGGGGAGCTCTCCGATAAGAGCCGAAGGATGTGCGCCTATCGGGTTGAAATACCTGAGGATGATGCTCTTAATAGGAGCGCCACTGTGGATGTAATCGTAAATGATCTGCTCGTTAATTTCCTTTGTGTTGCCATAAGGCGATGTCGCCTTTTGGTGAGGTGCCGTCTCGGTGACAGGCAGGTTCTCAGGCTTGGGCTGGCCATAAACGGTGCAGCTCGATGAGAAGATGATGCCCTTCACATTATATTTTGGCATCAACTCAAGAAGGTTTATCAATGAAACTACATTGTTGCGATAATAGAGCAAAGGCTTCTGCACGCTCTCGCCAACAGCCTTGCTTGCGGCAAAGTGGATAATGCCCTCAATGTCAGGGTATTTTTTGAATACGTTTTCAGCAGCTTCCTTGTCGCGCAAGTCTACTTTTTCAAACGCCGGGCGTACGCCAGTGATTTTCTCTATGCCATCAAGGACCTCAATCTTGGAATTGGAGAGGTCGTCGACAATCACCACTTTGTATCCTGCCTCGATAAGTTCAACGGAAGTGTGGGAGCCAATAAAGCCAGTGCCTCCCGTGACGAGGATAGTCTGTTTCATAACTAAATAAGTATAAAAGGTTTGTAATTCCGCCCACAAAGATACTTAAAAATCCATTAACCGCAAGCTATTGGCAGAAAAAAGTTGTAACTTTGCACGAAAATTGTAAAACACAATAATAAAAGAACATAACATAAAAATTATGAGCATTCAAACTGAGAAGATTAAGGAGCTTGTCGAGAAACGTGAGCAAGCCCGCCTTGGAGGTGGACAGAAAGCCATCGACAAGCAGCACGCCCGTGGCAAGTACACAGCTCGCGAGCGCATAGAAATGCTTGTCGACAAGGACTCTTTCGAGGAGTACGACATGTTCAAGCTTCACCGTTGCCACAACTTCGGCATGGAGAAGAAGCAGTTCCTTGGCGATGGCGTCGTGGCAGGTTCTGCCACCATCGACGGCAGGCTTGTATATGTTTACGCACAGGACTTCACTGTCAACGGTGGGTCACTTTCAGAGACCATGGCACAGAAGATTTGCAAGGTCATGGACATGGCCATGCAAAACGGCGCTCCAGTAATCTGCATGAACGACTCTGGCGGCGCGCGCATCCAGGAAGGCATATCGGCACTTGCCGGCTATGGAGAAATTTTCGAGCGCAACATTCTCGCCTCTGGCGTGATACCTCAAATATCAATGATACTTGGCCCATGCGCTGGTGGCGCGGTCTACTCTCCTGCACTCACCGACTTCATCCTCATGACTGAAGGCACGAGCTACATGTTCCTCACTGGACCTAAGGTGGTGAAGACCGTAACGGGCGAGGACATCGACTCAGAGCATCTCGGAGGAGCAAGCGTGCACGCAAGCAAAAGCGGTGTGACGAGTTTCACGGCCAAGACAGAGGAGGATGCCATGGATATGATCAAGAAGCTCCTGAGCTACATTCCATCCAACAACACAGAGGAAGCACCACGCGTGGAGTGCACAGACCCTGTTGACCGTAAGGCAGACCTGCTCAATAATATTTTGCCTGACGACCCCAACAAGGCATACGACATGTACAAGGTCATCACTGCCGTTACCGACAATGGCGAATTCTTTGAAGTACAGCCTAAGTTCGCAAAGAACATCATCACTGGTTTCGCTCGCTTCAACGGTCAGAGCGTGGGCATCGTGGCAAACCAGCCTTCAGCATACGCCGGCGTGCTCGACGTGAACGCCTCGCGCAAAGGCGCTCGCTTCGTTCGCTTCTGCGACGCGTTCAACATTCCTATCGTCTCACTTGTCGATGTTCCCGGATTCCTTCCTGGCACAGGACAGGAGTACAACGCGGTCATCTTGCATGGAGCGCAGCTGCTCTACGCTTACGGTGAGGCCACGGTGCCAAAGATTACCATCACACTCAGGAAGAGCTATGGCGGCAGCCATATCGTTATGGGTTGCAAGCAGCTTCGTTCCGACCTCAACTTCGCATGGCCTACATCCGAAATCGCCGTCATGGGCGCAAGCGGCGCCGTGGCCGTGCTCTGTGGCAAGGAAGCCAAGAAGGTCAAGGAGGAAGGCGGCGACGTGAAAGCGTTCCTCGCTGAGAAGGAAGACGAATACACAAAGACATTCGCCAACCCTTACCAGGCCGCACAGTTTGGCTACATCGACGATGTAATCGAGCCCCGCAACACTCGCTTCCGCATTTGCCGCGGACTGGCACAGTTGGCCCACAAGCGTCAGTCGCTGCCTGCGAAGAAGCATGGATGCATGCCAATGTAATTAAGAAAAGAGCGAAGTAAAAATGGACAAGAACATATACGCGGCAATAGCTATGGCTATCTTCGAGTACCAAGGCAACAACGTACACGACAGAGAGCCAGGCATCATCACCATAAAGCCCAAGTGCACGTTATGGGATGCCAAGCAGATTTCATTCACCGCAAAACCATAATAAAGATGAAGCAGTTTAAATATACAATCGCTGGCAAGGAATACGAAGTCGAAATCGTCGACATCAACGAAGAGACTAATGTAGCCAACGTCAAAGTGAACGGGGAAGAGTTTGAAGTGGGCATGGAGAAACCTGCCGAGGAGACTGAAAAGCCAAAGGTGACACTTGGCAAGCCAGTAGCCGAGGAAGACGATGAGACCACCGCCACGGCAAACGTGAACACGGCCAACGCAATAAAGGCTCCACTGCCTGGCACCATCACTTCAATCAACGTGAAGGTTGGCGACGAGGTCAAGGCTGGTGACACACTGCTCGTGTTGGAAGCCATGAAGATGGCAAACAACATAGAGGCAGAAAAAGACGGCAAGGTTACTGCCATCTGTGTCAAGGCCGGCCAAAGCGTCATGGAAGACGACGCGCTCGTCGTGATTGAATAAATAGCCAATACGCTACATTTTATATACGAAACGCCTGTTTTTGTGTGAAATCATGCAAAAACGGGCGTTTTGTCATTATTTATGGCTACCTTTGCAACCAAAAGTAGTTATTAGAATAAAATCATAATGGCCAAAAAGAGAATTTTATTCATCAATCAAGAGATTGTGCCCTACGTCCCTAAGTCGGAAATGGCTTTGCTCGGACGTGACTTGCCTCAGAAAATGCAGACAGGTGGTTTTGACGTACGTACATTCATGCCAAAATGGGGTAACATTAACGAACGTCGCGGACAGCTTCACGAAGTTATCCGCCTGTCAGGTCTCAATATCGTAATTGATGACACCGACCACCCATTGATAATCAAGGTGGCAAGCATACCTGTAACAAGACTCCAAGTCTATTTCATCGACAACGAGGATTATTTCATCAAGCGTCGCTCAATGACTGAGGACGAGAATGGTGACGAGTATGACGACAATGGCGAGAGGGCCATTTTCTTCGCCCGTGGCGTGCTTGAGACTGTAAAGAAGTTGCGTTGGGATCCAGACTTGATACATTGTCAAGGATGGATGGCTGGCGTCATTCCTCTTTACATAAAGACGGCTTACCACGACGATCCCTCTTTCGCCAACACCAAAGTAGTGACATCCTTGTTCTCAAAGCAATTCAAGGCCAACTTCGGCACGAAGTTTAAGGAATGCGTTGAGTTCGGGACTGCCAAGGCTGATTTGTTGAAGAAATACTCTGAGCACTTCGACTATATCGACCTCGCCAAGCTTGCCATTGACTACAGCGACGGCGTCATAGAAGCAGCCGAAAACGTCAACGACACTTTGCTCGCATACGCCAAGGAATCTGGCAAGCCCCTTATGGAATATCCTGGTGAAGACTACGCCACCGCCTACAAGGATTTCTACAACAAGCTATTAGGATAAAGCATGAAAATAAAGACCATATTTTTTCTTCTCTCAGGTCTCATAATGGCAGCCTGCTCTGACAGCACTGATGAGATAGGCTCGTCGCTTACAAAAAACACCGATGCCATAAACGTGGAAACAAAATCGTTTGGCATCGCCAGCCAATCCGTGCTCGCTGACTCAGTGTTGTCAAGGAACAATTTAGGCTATCTTGGAAAAGTCAGAGACACCGAAACCGGTGACTACATCACCGGCAACTTCATGGCTCAATTCTTCAACCTTGAGGGTTATAAATTCCCCGACAAGAGCAGCATGGTAGGCACCGACGCCAAAGGTGACACTATCAAGGGGCTGATAAAGGCAGACTCTTGCGAGATAAGATTATTCTATGCCAAACATTACGGTGACAGCACGCGAACAATGAAACTCACGGCGTATGAGATGGGCAAGCCAATGACCGAAGACAAGAACTATTACAGCAACTTCGACCCATTGGATGAAGGATACGTGAGAAAAGGCGGTATCGCAAAAGACAAGGTGTACACTCTCACCGACTTCATGGTGCCTGAATCAACACGCGACACATCGACTTATGAGCCTTATATCACCATAAAGCTCAACGACAAGTACACCGACGCTAACGGAAAGGTATACAACAACTACGGCACATACATACTTGAAACGTATTATGAGCATCCGGAGTATTTCAAGAACGCTCAAACATTCCGCAAGAACGTGGTTCCTGGCTTCTACTTCAAGCATAAGGCTGGTTTAGGCAACATGGCGTATATCGACGCCTCGCAGTTGAGCATATCATATAAGTATGCTGAGAAAGACAGCGTGATGAACGGCATAACGGTGTTTTGGGGTACAGAAGAAGTACTGCAGACTTCTACCGTTACAAACGACAAGAGCACACTCGCAAGACTCGCAAGCGACAACTCCTGCACATACTTGAAAACGCCATCAGGCATTTTCACGGAGCTGACACTTCCCGTTGAAGACATTGTCTCGGGACACGAGAATGATAACATTGCGGGTGCTTCCCTTACCATCCCAAGAATCAACAGTGAGACGACAAGCAATGAATACACTTTCAGCATACCGCAAAACTTGTTGATGATTCCAAAGGATTCACTCAATAGTTTCTTCGAGAACATGGAGATGTACAACAACCGCACATCATTCCTTGCGTCATACGCTGGAAAATCGTCAACCAACGGCTATACATTCGACAACATCTCCAACATGATAACTTCGATGGCAGCCATTGACAAGCAAAAGCGTTCAGCCAACTGGAACAAGGTGGTGCTCATCCCCGTGACACTGTCGTCGACATCGAGCTCTTCCACAAATAATAGTTATAGCTATTATTACTACTATTATTATGGAAATTCAAGTTCCTCTTCAAGCAACACTGTCACAAAGATATCACACGACATGTCGTTGACAAGCACAAAACTTGTCAAGGGAACCAACGATGACAACAGCCCATTGAAGCTGAACGTCATATATAGCAGGTTTAAGTAACTGAAACTTTTAATGGCAGACCTGAGCAAAAGCCAGGTCTGCCATATAAACCTCATTGAAACAGCATATAACGTCATGGCCGACAATTTTCTCGAAAGACATCGCAGAGACTACGAAGAGCGCAAGGAAGCTTGGCTGAGGAACAAGAAACACATGCCAAAGGTGAAAAGGAAGCTCCAAAGGCCCGACGACGAAAGCTTATAAAACAAAAAAGGCGCATCATGGGAATTTTTGGATTATTCAGCAAGAAAAAAAAGGAGACGCTCGATCAAGGTCTTGAGAAAACCAAGCAGAGCGTTTTCTCTAAGATAACTTGTGCCATTGCTGGCAAGTCTAAGGTTGACAGCGACGTGCTCGACAACCTTGAGGAAGTATTGATAACTTCAGACGTTGGGGTTGACACAACGGTCAAGATTATCAATCGCATTGAGGAGCGCGTGGCAAGAGACAAATACGTCTCCACATCGGAACTAAACAAAATACTTAAAGAGGAGATAGCCTCATTGCTCACGGAAAACAACTCTGACGACAATACCGATTGGGACTTGCCAGCCGACCATAAACCTTATGTCATACTTGTTGTTGGCGTGAACGGCGTGGGCAAGACTACAACAATCGGAAAGCTCGCTTACCAATTCAAGAAAGCAGGAAAGAAGGTATATCTCGGAGCCGCCGACACCTTCCGCGCCGCGGCTGTCGAGCAAATACAAATTTGGGGCGACCGTGTTGGAGTGCCAGTGATAAAGCAGCAGATGGGCTCTGACCCGGCAAGCGTGGCATTCGACACCCTGCAAAGCGCAAAAGCCAATGGAGCTGACGTAGTTATCATCGACACCGCCGGACGTTTGCACAATAAAGTTGGCCTGATGAACGAGCTAAAGAAAATCAAGGACGTGATGAAAAAGGTCATACCCAACGCCCCTGATGAAGTGTTGCTCGTGCTTGACGGCAGCACAGGACAGAACGCATTTGAGCAAGCAAAGCAATTCGCCGCTGTCACCAATATCACGTCTCTCGCCATAACAAAACTTGATGGCACGGCAAAGGGCGGTGTCGTAATAGGTATATCCGACCAACTGAAAGTGCCTGTAAAATATATAGGCTTAGGTGAGAAGATGGAAGATTTGCAATTATTCAACAAGAAAGAATTTGTCGATTCGTTGTTCTGATTGACATTCGTTAATATGAAGAAAAACCAAATTGACTTTATCACCATGGGCTGTTCAAAGAATCTCGTTGATTCGGAGCAGCTCATGCGTCGTTTTGAAAACATAGGTTATCATTGTAACCACGACCCTAAGCACCCTCAAGGCGAAATAGCCGTAATAAACACTTGTGGCTTCATTGAAAGTGCCAAGGAGGAAAGCATCAACACGATTCTCGAGTTTGCCAATGCCAAGAACAACGGACGCATTAGCAAGCTGTTCGTGATGGGTTGCCTGTCACAGCGTTACCAAAAGGAATTGGAAGAAAGCCTTCCTGAAGTAGACAAGTTCTACGGTAAATTCAATTTCACGCAACTGCTCAAGGACCTTGGGCCTGCAAAAGATTCCACATCAGAAAGCAAGAGTTTCGCCGAGAGAAGGGTTACCGCCAACACTCGTAGACTTCTCACCACTCCTTCGCACTATGCTTATATCAAGATTGCCGAGGGGTGTGACCGCCACTGCGCTTACTGCGCCATCCCACTCATAACGGGAAAGCACATAAGCCGGCCAATGGAAGACATCCTGAAAGAGGTGGAAGAGCTTGTAGGTGAGGGAGTGACTGAATTTCAGGTCATCGAACAAGAACTCACCTATTATGGCCGTGATCTTTATGGCAAGACAAGGATAGCTGAGCTTATCGACAAAATGGCAAACATCAAGGGCGTGAAATGGATAAGACTTCACTATGCCTATCCCAACCAATTCCCATTGGAACTGCTTGACGTGATGCGTGAGCACGACAATGTGTGCAAGTATCTGGACATCGCCTTGCAGCATATCTCCGACCATATGCTGTCGCAAATGCACAGGCACGTCACAAAACAAGAAACGATAGACCTCATCCATACTATAAGGGAACGCGTACCGGGCATAACAATAAGGACAACGCTGATGGTTGGCTTCCCCGGCGAGACAGAAGAAGACTTCAATGAGCTTCTCGATTTCGTGAAGCAAGAGAAGTTTGAACGCATGGGCGCCTTCGCATATTCAGAGGAAGAAGGCACATATTCGGCAATACATTACAAGGATGACGTGCCAGCCGATGTCAAGCAAGCACGTCTTGACAAACTGATGGCCGTACAGGAAAAGATAAGCAGTGAAGTGGAAGCCGCAAAAGTGGGAAAAACTCTCAAAGTAGTAATAGACAGAAAAGAAGGCGACTATTATATCGGCCGTACCGAGGCTTGCTCACCCGAAGTTGACCCAGAAGTTCTCATCCCTGTGGGTGAACACAAGTTGCGCGCTGGTCGTTATTATAATGTACTGATAACCAACAGCGACGAGTTTGACCTTTACGGTGAAGTGAAATGAACAACAAGGAGTTTATCGCGCAACTTGCCACAAAAACGGGCTTTACGCAAACCGACACTCAACAGATGGTGCGCACGTTAATCAGCGAGATGAAACTTCATCTTGAAGATGGCGACACGATACAGATCAACGGTTTTGGCTCTTTCGAGGTAAAAAAACGTCTGGAGCGCATCGTCGTCACGCCAGGTACGCAGCAACGTATGCTCGTGCCGCCAAAACTCGTGCTCAATTTCAAACCCATAGCTTCGATTAAAGAAAACTTGAAAAAGCCACAACAATAATAACACACAATAATAATGAGCAAAACCACTACAAAAGAGCTCGCCTTATCACTCTCAGAAAAACACGACTTGAGCAAAGCCGACGCTGAGCGATTTGTGGCTACCATCTTCGAGGTCATCAATGATGGACTTGAAGACGACAAGCTCGTGAAAGTGAAAGGATTGGGAGCTTTCAAGATCATTGGCGTCGCCGCGCGTAAAAGCGTGGATGTCAATACAGGTGAGCCCATTGTCATTGAAGGCCGAAACAAGATCAGCTTTACCCCAGACGCCTCCATGCGCGACGACGTGAACAAGCCTTTCTCGCAGTTCGAGACCGTAATAATCAACGATGGTGTCGATTTCTCAAGCATAGACAAGGAATATGAGAACGAGACGGTAGAAAATGAAGAAAAAGTCACAACCGACAAAGACGACAATAAAGAACAAGAAAAAACAGAAAACGAAATCTCCAAGGACACTGAAACATTGATAAAAAGTGAGCCCGGAGATAGAGAGAGGCTTACGAAAGACCATTCTCAGGAAATGCCCCTGTCTACAGAAAGTGATTCAGCCGCGAAAAACGACCCACCAACGGAAAGCGTTACTCCCGCGGAAAGCGGTTCTTCTGCGGAAAGCGATATTCCTGCGGTAAAAGACGAAACTCCCGCGGAAAGTGAAACTTCTACGGTTAATAAAGAAACTCCTGCGGAAAGCAAAACTCCTGCGGAAAGCAAATCTTCTGCAGAAGTGGACTTCGCCGCGGAAAGACGCGACATAGAAAGGGAAGTTGAGAAGGAATTAATCAACTACAAAGAGACTCACCCAAGCCATGCCATGAAAGTGTTGGCCATTACCGCTGTTGTCTTCGTCATAGCCTGCTTATGCGGTGGCTATTACCTCTTCTCGCAAATTCAAAGACGCGACAGCCATATTGAGATGCTGGAGAAGCAAATGAGAATGGACGCGCAACAACAAAAGGAAAAGAAGGTAGCGACAAAGCCAGGCAAGCAAATTCCGCAAGCAAAACAAGAACAAGACACATTGCCACAGGAAACCGATGGCAAGCAAGATGACGCAAAGCTGATGCCGCAAGCCGACAGCAAGCAAGAGACGTTGAAAGTAGCTGACAAGCAAACGGCTTTGCAAGACCAATACAACAAGGACGTGAGAATCCGCACTGGAGCCTATGTCATAGTTGGTATAAAGAAAACTGTCACCGTACGCTCCGGACAGACCATGGAGGGCATAAGCAGGTCAAGCCTCGGCCCTGGCATGGAATGTTATCTCGAGGCCGTCAATGGCGGGAAAAGGGAGTTGAAAGCTGGCGAAAGCTTGAATATCCCCGAACTCAAATTGAAGAAACGGCTGCGCTGACAGCATTTGCCAAACGCGCCATAGCAACATCCTTGTCGAGCGCGTGTTCCATGGAAAGGCCGTCATTTATGTTGATAACTCTTGAAAAGCCTGCCGTAAGCAGGCTTTTTTCGTCCTCAACCTTTCCAGCCAAGAGAAAGACCGGAACGTTACGCGAGCTACATTGGGAAAGTATCACGCTTGGCAATTTCCCCATCAATGTCTGCCTGTCCGCCTTTCCCTCACCTGTAATGACCATGTCTATCTTTTGGGAAGACAACGACTCGTCAAATCCATTCGACCGCAATATCGTTTCCGCCCCACTCTCCACCTTTGCGTCCATAAACTCCATGAAGGCATAGCCCAG
The DNA here is from genome assembly GCA_022769825.1 of Prevotella sp. Classification (GTDB taxonomy): domain Bacteria; phylum Bacteroidota; class Bacteroidia; order Bacteroidales; family Bacteroidaceae; genus Prevotella. The sequence continues at coordinate 19,881 of JALEJI010000004.1, forward strand.
TCCTCCAGCCGCGCCCGCTCCCGGCATTGACGAACAATCGCGACCTTGATGCTTTGCCGCCATCTTTGAGAAAGTCAAGGCCCTTCGCTCCAATTTCTCAACCATCATTTCGTTGGCGCCTTTTTGGGGGGCAAAGACATGAGCGGCTCCGTTTAGCCCGCACAATGGATTGTCCACATCGGTGGCAAGTGTCACCTTTATGTCTTTCAGCCACGACGTGTCAAAAGGCTCATACCATGCCTTGCGATTAGTGACCTGCCATTCATGTTTCAGCGCCTTCAACATTCCAATGCCGCAGTCGCTTGTGGCACTTCCACCAAGACCAACCACAAACTCTCGGCAACCTCGGCGCAGCGCCTGAACCATCAACTCTCCCACTCCATAGCTCGTGGCTTCAAGCGGATTTCTGTTCTCCGGCTCTATCATGCCCAAGCCCACGGCTTTTGCCACTTCTATTATCGCCTTGCCACCTTTTATCCCAAAGGCCGAATCACACCATCTCATCAAGGCGTCGTGAACATGGCAACTGACTATCTCGTCGGGCTTTGAGGCTTCAAGAAAGCCCTCGCCACCATCGCTGACTTCATAACAACTAACCTCCGCGTCTGGTTTCCGCCTCATTATGCCAAGTCGCGCGGCCTCATTGGCTTGCTTCGACGTAATACAATTCTTAAAACTATCAATCGCTATAAAAATCTTCATACCTTTATGCTTTTCAATAAAATAATAACGCGAAAAAAACGTTATATCTTGTATGAATCGACTGTTTTTTATCATCATATCGTTGCTTGCGTCATTATCTACGCTCGCCCAATCGTTTACTCTCAAAGGCCGTGTCGTCGACGAGGAGGGTAAGCCATTAGAGTTTGCTTCCGTGGCTTGCGTGTCGCAAGGCAAGGCTACGGTCACGTCGCTGAAAGGCAACTACAGCCTGACGTTGCGCTCTGCCGACTCTGTTATAATAAGATTCTCCATGTTGGGCTACCGCACTAAGAAACGCGTGCTCATCAAACCTAAAGGCGCGCAATCGCTTCAGGTGACATTACTCCACGGAGAGAACACGCTTGGCGAGGTTAGCGTGGAAGGACAGAAGATACAATCGGGACAAATGGAGGAGCTCAAGACCAAGCCTCTGAAAAACATGCCTTCCACTACTGGCAACGCCGTCGAAGAACTAATACAAAGTCAGGCTGGCGTGAGCACTCACTCTGAACTTTCGTCACAATACAACGTCAGAGGCGGCTCTTTCGACGAGAACTCCGTATATATAAATAATGTGGAGATATTCAGGCCGTTCCTCGTCAGGAGTGGCCAGCAGGAAGGCCTTTCGGTCATCAATCCCGACATGGTTGGCAGCATCGGCTTCTCCACTGGCGGATACGAGGCCCGCTATGGCGACAAGATGTCTTCGGCCCTCAACATCACGTATCGTCGGCCTAAGCGATTCGAGGCGGCTGTTGAAGCGTCGTTACTTGGAGCCTCGGCATACGTGGGCATTGCCAACAAGAAGTTTTCGTGGAGCAACGGCTTGCGTTACAAGACAAACCGTTACTTGCTCGGCACGTTCGAGACCAACGGTGAATACGACCCTAATTTCCTCGACTACCAGACTTTCCTGTCATGGCGGCCCAACCGTCTATGGAGCTTCGACTTGATAGGCGACATTTCAGACAACCACTACAACTTCAAGCCCAAAGACCGTGAGACACGCTTCGGCACACTGGAAAGCGTGCGCTCGTTTCGCGTGTATTTCGACGGCAAGGAGCGCGACCGCTTCCGCACGTTCTTCGGCTCCATGAACATCACACGGCATTATGGCGACTCCACATCGGTATCGCTCATCACGTCGGCTTTCAAGACCGACGAACAAGAGAAATACGACATTGAGGGGCAGTATTGGCTCACGCAGACCGAAACTTCGGAAAACCTCGGTGTCGGCACCTATTTCCAGCACGCGCGCAATTATCTAAAGGGTAACGTGGAGAGCCTGAAGCTCATGGCCCGGCACAAGGCTCGCCAACACGACATTGAGGGAGCCATGACTTACAAATGGGAACACGTTGAGGAGAACTCTGCCGAATATGAGATGCGCGACTCTGCCGGTTACGTGATTCCCCACACGGGCAAAGACCTGTACATGATATACAGCTTGAGGGCGAAAAACGAGCTTGACAGCAAACGCCTTGAGGTGTATCTGCAAGACACGTGGCGCTTCAAGTCGGGAAACAAAGAAAGTGGCGACAGCGCGCTGGTTTCCACTCCAACACTTTACACGCTCAATTACGGCATACGTTTCTCCAATTGGAGCTATACCAGGGAGACTATTGTATCGCCAAGGGTGTCGCTGAGCATTATTCCGGCGTTCAACCAAAACCTCAGCTTCCGCGTTGCCGCAGGACTTTATTATCAAGCCCCGTTCTTCAAGGAGTTGCGAGACACCACTACCGTTGGCGGCATGACCTACGCCACGCTAAACCAGCACATCAAGAGCCAGCAATCAATCCACATCACGGGTGGCATGGAATACAGGTTCAGGATAAGCAACAGGCCATTCAAGTTCACCACCGAACTTTATTACAAGCTGCTCTCCAACCTCGTGCCTTATTCTGTCAACAACATGAAGATAACTTATTATGGCGACAACAACGCAAGCGGTCACGCGGCCGGACTCGACATGAAGCTTTATGGCGAATTTGTGCCTGGCACCGACTCGTGGCTTACCTTGTCGGTCATGAACACCGGCATGAAGGTCAATGGCAGGAGAATGCCTCTGCCCACCGACCAGCGTTTCGCGGCTCACCTCTTCTATACCGACTTCTTCCCAGGCTCCGACCGATGGCTCATGACGCTGAGGCTGACATATGCCGACGGCTTGCCTTTCTCGGCGCCTCACCGCGAACTGGAACGGAATGTTTTCCGCGCCCCTGCCTATCGAAGGGTTGACATTGGAATGACTTACAGGCTTCTCAACAACGAAGATCATCACCGCAAGAGCATCTTAAAAAACATCTGGCTCGGCGTGGACTGTCTCAACCTTTTCGACATCAGCAACGTAAACTCTTACTATTGGATCACTGATGTCACAAACCAAATGTACGCCGTGCCAAACTATCTCACGCGAAGGCAGATAAACGCAAAGGTAAGGTTCGAATTCTGACAGAAGGCAAGCCCGATGATTCAATTTTCAACAGACCTTTTATTCTGATTTTCAAACAGGTTTCATCGTTACTGCAAACGTGGTATGATAGCCTGCGACTGGAGTGTCGGCAAGGCTCAAACTTCCTTCTTGGGCGAGCATCATTTGGCGGGCAAGTGGAAGTCCTATGCCAGACCCCGACGCCTTGGTAGTGAAGAATGGCACGAATATCTCGCGTGCCACCTCTGGCGGGATAGGCGTAGCGTCGTTGCTGACAAGCATTTGCGCCATTTTTCCGTCTGCATCTATCCTCAGGTCGATATTGCATGCGCCTGCCTCAACAGCGTTTTTCACGATGTTCACCAGCACTTGGCGCATCAACCCACTATCTGCCAAGACCCTCATCTGCTTGTTTTCAAGGTCAACATGCCACTCCAATTGAGGATAGAGCATGCGCACGGTAGACAACACGTCGATTAGCGCCACTTCCTCTATGTGTGGCGACTGCAACTGCGTCAGTTTGCGATAGCTGTCCACAAAAGTCCCCAAGCTCAGGCTCGTGTCGTAGATGGCCCTCATACCCTCTTCAAGAGGAGTGCCTTTTACCAACGAACTGTCAATGTAAACTTGCGTAATGCTCGATATTGGTGTCATGGCATTCATTATCTCATGCGTAAGCACGCGCGTGAGCCGCTGCCACGATTCCACCTCGTTGCGCGCCAGAAGGCGGTTTATCTCGCCAAACATCTCGTTAAGGGCCACATGCAGGTCACGGTCGCCAGGTAGCATCCGTTTGGTCGGCAACCTGAACATGAAGTCTTTATTGCGCAGTGCCTCACGAATGAGCCTCACACGGAGCGACAGCATCCGCTGGTGTCGCCACTGCCAAACAAGGAGCGCAATGATAATGACCGAAAGTATGAATATGACGAGATAAAGTGACATCGCTTCTTATTTCTTCAGTTTCTTGTATAATGTCTGCCTTGTTATGCCCAGCATCTCAGCCGCTCGGCTCATGTTGCCACGACATTGTTCCACGGCCCTTTGCACGTGCTCTTGCTCCATCTTGTCGAGAGGCATGACCTCACGATTCTTCTCGATGGCCTCTCTCAATGTTCGCACAAGCTGATCGTTGTCCCAAGGCTTGGTCACGAAATCGGCTGCACCATATTTCAATCCCTTCACCGCCAACTGCACATTGGCATAAGCCGTCATCAAGACCACTGGCGTATTGGGGTGAATTTTTTTTATCGTGCGCAACCAAAACAACCCATCCTGACCTGAGTTCAGGCCAAGCGAGAAATTCATGTCGAGCAACACCATGTCCACGTCGTTCTCCTTGGCGAGCGTCGCCACAAGCGTGTCGGGCGACGACAGCGTTACGATGCGCTCATACTCCGTGGCAAGGCAAATGCGCAATGCCGTGAGAATGGCGGTATTGTCATCTACTATTACAATGGTCTTGAAAGTATGGTCCATGGGTGAATTGTTTTATTCTTTAACAAAAGTACAAAGAAAATTTGTAAGCTCAACTAACTCGTTGTATGATTTTCATACACTTTTTCACTAAAACGCCTCGTCAACCTTGTTTTCATTGATAATTATTACATGCGGTGTGCGTTTATCAATAACTTTGCGATGTCAACGACAAGAAAACGAATTTATGAACCACGTAAATACAACAACATGTGCGACAATATGAAGAAAAGATTTCTGACCCTGCTTATTTTCTCAGCCTGCATACATCTCTATGCCTCTGAGCCATGGAGCGTGGAGCGTTGCATGCAATACGCCGCCGACCATGGCCACGCCGTAAGGCAACAAAGGTTCGCGCTCGACGACAGCCACGCGGCAAGGACACAGGCCATAGGCGCGTTTCTGCCAAGCGTCTACGGCTCCATTAGCGGTCAAATGAATTTTGGCCGCGCCATAGACCCCGAGACCAACACCTACACCGACGTTAGCACCCTCTACAACGGATATGGCCTGCAAGCGTCGCTCGACATCTTCGACGGCCTGCAACGCTACAACGAACTGCGCATGGCAAAGGCCAACGTGGCCATGGGGCGAAGCGCACTGACGGCTGAGAAAGACGACGTGGCGTTGAAGGTCTACAAGGCATACATGGATTTGGTCTACTGCCTTGGAGCCATCGAGCAAGTGGAGAAGAAACGCGACGAGAGCCGCGCCCTGCTCCACCAGACCGACGTGATGGCTAAGGTGGGACAGAAGAGCGATGCCGACGTGGCCCAGATGCGCGCCACGCTCGCAGCCGACGAATACGAGCTTACCCACATGCGGACGCAAAGCACCAAGGCGCGCCTCGCCCTGCAACAGCTAATGAACTATCCTGTCGACTCCATCCTCACCATAGCCCAGCTCATCCCCGAGGCTGACGAGGGCATAAGCCACGAAACAAGCCAGACCTGGGCCTGGGACGACATTGTAAACCCACGAGTGGAAAAGGCAAGGCAAGGCGTGGAGGCGGCCATGTACAGTCTGCGCTCGGCTCGTGGGGCGTTGCAGCCTTCGCTGTCGTTGTCGGGCGGCATCTCCACGTCGTTCTATAGAAACATGGATCATGGTGGGCACGAACCGTTCTCAAGGCAATTCAAGAACAATGCCGGCGAATACGTCTCGTTGTCGCTATCCATTCCTGTCTTCAACCGCCTCGCCACGTCATCGACCATACGGCGGCGAAAGATTGCCCTCGAACAAGCCAAGGAGAACCTCGAATACGAGCAATCGGAACTGCGCCGCATCATAGTGGAGGCGGCGGCAGACGTGGAGAACAGCAAGAAAGAGGTTGAGAAGATGAAGGTGCAAGTTGAGTCTGACAGCATTGCCGCACTTCTCACCAAGCGCAAGTATGAGGAAGGCCTCGCATCATCGATAGATGTGAAGACGTCCGCCGTGACATTTCTCCAAAGCCGTGTAAAGCTATTGCAAAGCCAACTCACCATGGCCTACAACCGCAAGCTCCTCGCCTACTACAATGGCGAAAAACTATGGAACGAATGACCTTTCAATTATCAACACCTAAAACAAGGGCAAAAACAGTATATTATGGACAGACAAATTGAGAAAAAGAAATTTCCTCGCCGCTACATCGGGTATGCCGTGGCAGGAGTGGCCGCGCTGGCTTTGATTGCCTGGCTCATCCTCGGAAGCACGGCAAGCACGATGACAATAGACCGGAGCGACGTGACCGTCAGCGATGTCACTCGCAGCAAGTTCGACGACTACGTGCGTCTCAACGGTCAGGTGCTGCCTATACAGATCGTGCAAATCTCGCCAGAGGAAGGCGGCATCGTGCGAGAGAAAGTCGTAGAGGAAGGCGCGCGCGTGCACAAGGGCGACGTGATACTGCGACTGAGCAACAGCAACCTCGACCTGCAGATTCTCAACGCCGAGGCTGAGCTGGCCGAGAAGCAAAACCTCTTGCGCAACACACAAGTGACAATGCTGCAGGATAGGCTCAACAATCGCACAGAGCAAGCCACGCTCGACATGGACTGCCAACGCAAGCAGCGTGCATGGCAACAAAACTCACGCCTGTACAAGGAGAAGCTCATAAGCAAGGAGGTGTTCACGCAAAGCAAGGAAGACTACAATCTCGCCATGCGAAAAAAGCGACTCATAGGCCAGCGGCTGAAGCAAGACAGCGTATACCGACACGTGCAGATGGCGCAGATGGAAGACAACCTGAACAACATGCGCAAGAACGTGCTGCTCGTGCGCGAGCGCAAGAACAAGCTTGAAGTGCGTTCTGCCATAGACGGTGAGCTGGGATTGCTCGACGTGGAACTGGGGCAGAACATCATCGCCGGACAAAACATTGGGCAGATCAACGACCTTTCCGACTTCAAAATCGAGGCTAAGATAGACGAGCACTACATTGACCGTGTGCGTCCGGGGCTCATGGCCACCATAACGCGCGACGGCAAGGTGTACAGGTTGCGCGTGCGCAAGGTGTATCCCGAGGTGCGCGACGGATCTTTCCGCACCGACTTCGTGTTTGTCGGCTCACGCCCCGCGCAGATGCGCAGCGGACAGACCTACTATCTTGAGCTTGCCCTGGGCAAGCCGTCCATGGCGACGCTCATACCGCGCGGCACGTTCTTCCAGGCCACGGGCGGCAACTGGATTTTCGTCCTGGACAAGTCGGGCAAGAAGGCATACCGTCGCAACATAAGCATAGCCCGACAAAACCCACAATACTATGAGGTGACCGATGGGTTGCAGCCTGGCGAGCGTGTCATAACAAGTGGATACGAGGCGTTCAAGGACAATGAGGTGCTGATACTCAAATAGACAGATTATATCTTGAATCATATTATAACCATTAAAAAACGAAAGTGATGATAAAGACAGAAAACCTTACCAAGATCTTCCGCACGGAAGAGGTGGAAACCGTTGCTCTCAACGGCGTTGGCATAAACGTGGAAGACGGAGAGTTCGTAGCCATAATGGGGCCCAGCGGATGCGGCAAGTCGACACTGCTCAACATCCTCGGCCTGCTCGACAATCCCGATGGAGGCG
>JALEJI010000072.1 GCA_022769825.1 Prevotella sp.
CGACAATGGAGACTACCGTTGACAATATTGTGTCATACATCGCCTCCATTGTCGTTGGATTATCGCATTGGACTCTTATCTTATATTGTCTGAAACAAGCTCATCCTTTGTCCACCGCCTCGCGAATGGCGTCGATGATGAAGTCGACGTCGTCGTCGGTGACCAATGGGCCCGACGGCAGGCACAGGCCGGTCTTGAACAGGCCCTCGCTCACGCCGTTGACATAAGCTGGCGAATCGGTGTAAACCGGCTGGCGGTGCATGGGCTTCCACAATGGTCGCGACTCCACGTTGCAGGCGTCGAGCCAAAGGCGCAGAGCCTCAACGTTGTCGTTTGGCTCACAGTCGGTGCGTGCCTGACTCGCCTGGTGAATCACTCCGGCGGCCCCGCCCACGGCACCTTTCACGGTAGCCTTGTAAGCCTGGTCTTGATTCTTTATCCTCACCTCAGGTGCTATCACCACGGTGTTGAGCCAATAGTTGCTTCGGCTGTCAGCGCCCGTCTCCTCGTGGAAGGTGAAGCCCTCCATGCCCCGGAACGCCTCGGCGTAGCGATGGGCAATGTGCCTATGCCAAGCCACGTGCTCACGCAACACGGTGAGCTGTCCGCGGCCTATGCCGGCGCACACGTTGGACAGACGGTAGTTGTAGCCTATGTGCTCGTGCTGATAGTAGGGGTAGCCCTCGCGTGCCTGTGTGGCGTAGAACATCACGCGGTCGCGCGTGGCCGCGTCGGGACATACGAGCGCTCCACCGCCCGACGTGGTTATCATCTTGTTGCCGTTGAACGAGAGCACGCCAAACTCGCCAAACGTGCCGCACACCTGTCCGCGATAGCGCGAGCCCAGTCCCTCGGCGGCGTCTTCCACGAGAGGAATGCCATACTTGTCGGCCACGGCCTTGATCTCGGCTATCTTCGCCGGCATGCCATAGAGGTAGACCACGATGATGGCCTTCGGCAGGCGCCCCGTCCTGCAAAGACGGTCGCGGATGGCCTCTTCGAGCAGTTCTGGGTCCATGTTCCACGTCTCCGGCTCAGAGTCGACAAACACGGGAGTGGCACCGAGGTAGCGCACCGGATGCGACGACGCGCAGAACGTGAAGCTCTGGCACAGCACCTCGTCGTCGGGACCCACGCCGAGGGCCACGAGGGCAAGGTGCACGGCAGAGGTGCCCGAAGCCAAGGCCACGACTTGCTTGCCTGCAAGGCAAGACATGTCGAGGGCGTCTGGCCACAACTTGTCGGGGTCGCTCTCGTGAGCCTGGATACACTGCGGATAAGGCTCATTCCCTATCTTCTCTTCCCATTCCGCCTGGCAAGGCGAGGCGGCGAAGCGTCCCAGTTCCTGCTCAAAGGCGTTGACATTGGGACCAAGGGGCACCACCCAGTTGGTGTCGAAAGCCTCTTTCACGTATTTCATCTCGTTGCCCGACATGTGGGCGAGGCACAATATGACGCGTTTGTCTCTTCTTTCCATATTCTTGATTTGTTTTATTCTCGTTATTCGTATTATATCCACTCTCCTCCGTACATCATCTTCCGTCCCAATACGGTGCAGACGATCATCTCCAGGTCCTTGAAGAAAGAATAGTGGCTGAGATAATACAGGTTGACCCGAATCTTGTCGGGATAGATAACCTTGTCGTTGTAGTCCATGATATTATGGATGTCGTTATCCCTTATAACTCAACCCAAAGTGTTTAGCAAACAGTTTGATAAGCATTATTATATATTCTATTTTGTCTGCTACCATAGTTATTCTAATATTATTTATATAGACCTGGCTTCACTCGCAAAATTACGCCAAATCCGCGACATCCGCAAATTCTTTTCAATGAAATTGCTTGCGTAATGCATAGGGGTGGGATGCCGGCCCTGGCATGTCCTTCATGCAAACGCATCAGACGAACCGGCACAATTGTAAAATATTATTGCCGAAATTTAACACTTGGAAACCGGTGCATTTAGAGCGGGAAAAGGGTAGCCTTCGGCCTCTTCGCAACACCGTCGGCGGCATTTTGACCCGTTTTTGTTGCGATAATAGCCAAATGCCGTCGCCGTTACACCGTAACGGCAATGCGATTACACCGTAACGGCGACGCGATTGCACCGTAACGGCAATGCGATTGCACCGTAACGGCGACGCGATTTTTGCGAATTGGCAACACTGAAAAACCGTTAAAAGCGCAAGTTCTTAATAATCAACAGTTTATCAAAATTATCCATAATCGCGTTATTTCAACGCAAGTGACGGCTTGGTTGAAAAAAATCGATTCTCAGACGACCTTTTGTAAAATATTATTATCCGATTAAATTAATCACGTCCTTGTAGAACTCTATCTGGCACCACTGCACGTAGCCACGCTCGAAGCGCGAGACTATCAGGGGACGCGCCTCACGAGCCATGCGCTGTCGCGCCTCGTTGTCGGTGGCCATCAGTTTCATGGCGTCGTAGAGGGCGGCAGCGTCTCGTGGCGGCACCACGAGACCGTTTTTGCCGTTTTCCACTATCTCGCGAGAACCGTTGATGTCGGTCACCACCGATGGCAGGCCCATGGCCCCGGCCTCAAGCACCACATTGGGGAATCCCTCGCGATACGACGGCATGACGAAGCAGTCGGCCTCGGCATAGGCGCTCACCAAGTCGTCGCCGCGCTTTGGTCCAGGCGTCTCTATCGCGTCCATGGCATCGATGGTCCGACGCGTGCCTTGGCTCAAGGGGTCAAGCTCGGTCTCATAGTTGCCCACCAACACGAGCCTTGTGGCTGGCTGTTCCTCATGCAACCGCGCGAAAGCCTCCACAAGCTCGTTTATGCCCTTTTCGCCCACGATGCGGCCCACGAAGAGAAAGGTGAACGCGCCAGAGGCCGCTTGCGCGCCAAGGCGCGACGGGTCAAACCGCTCAATGTCCACACCCTTCACGTTGCCATGCCCGAGCACGCGCATGGGCTTGCTGGTGATGCCGCCATGCTGGAGGTCGTGCATCACGCCCTTGCCCTCTGGTATGACGTGGGTGGCGCAGGCGCAGGTTATGCGGTCGGTCATCATCAGCAGCCGACGCTTCAGGCCTGTGGCCGTGGGCCAAACCAGTCCGGTGAAGGTATGCACGCGCACCGGCACCCCGGTCAGCCACGCCGCTATCATGCACAGCAGTCCGGCCTTGGGCGTCATGGAGTGGACTACCCACGGGCGTTCCTTGGCCATGACGATGACGAGCCTCACGAGCGACACCAGGTCGGCCACGGGCGATATGCGGCGGTGCATGGGCACCGCCACGCAGTGGAACCCGTCGTCATGGCGCAGGCTGTCGAGTTCCGGACCAGGCGACGTCACGGCCACCATGTCGTAGCCCACCGCCCTCATCTTCACCATCACGTCGCGGCAGAAGACCAGCGACTGCGCCACCGTGACGGCCCTTAATATCTTCTTCTTGTTTCTCATGTTTTATATGGTTGCTGCATCGTCCATGGTGCAGGGGCCGCAAATGTCACCGCATTGACGTGTACACCGCCTGGTAACGCTCTGCGGTATTGGCTATGTCGAACTGGCGGGCGCGCTGCCAACACTTGTCGGCCACGGCATCGTAATAGGCGCGGTCGTCGTGGAGGCGCGTCAGCTCATCGGCCACGGCCCTGGCATCGCTCTCGGGGAAGAGCACGCCCCAGCCCTTGGTCACCTCGCGCAAGCCGTTAACGTCGGATGCCATGAAAGGCTTGCCAACGCTCATGCCCTCGATGTTGGACAGCGAGAGGCCCTCCCAATGACTCGCCATGCACACCACGTCGGTGCTCTTCAGCACACGAGGCACATCGGTGCGCAAGCCCCAAAAGCGCACGCGAGAGGCCACGCCAAGCTTCTCGGCCAACGCCTTCACCTCGTCCATGCGCACGCCCTGGCCCACAAGCCACAACTTGTGGCAATCGGGCAGCATGGTCAAGGCCCTAACGAGCGTGTCCTGGTCCTTGGCATCACGGAAACCTGCCACCATGGTCACCACGAAGTCATCTTTTTGTCGCCCCGTCACGGCATCGGGCAGTGGCTCGGCATCGTGGAAGGCGTTCACGTCAACACCGTTCTCTATGGTCAATATGCGGCCATAGCGACTCGACCGCCTGTCCATCCACTCACCGCCCATATACTCTCGAAGCTTGTCCTCGGCCACCTTCGAGATGCATATCACGTGGTCGTAGCGGCCATACATCCAGCTCTCGACGGGGGCATACCACTTCCAACCGCGTTTGCGGTTGGAAGTGTTATGCTCTGTCGAGCAGAGCTCGACAGAGCATAACACTGAGGCCAAGGCCACGAAGAGCTGTGGCGAGGAGTTGTGGGTGTGCACAATGTCGTAGCGGCGCATTATGCGCGCAAGCTTTACCACATACAAGGGGTTGTAGAAGCCCTTGCCAAGTTTCCATATCCTTATGCCTGGATTCTCGCGGCGCAGCCGCTCCATGAGCGGTGTCTCCACTCCATTGAACAAGCACACGTCGACCTCATCGCCCATGGCGCGAAACCGCGGCACGAGGTTCACCACCAAGGTCTCGGCGCCACCCGTGAGCAGCGAGGTTATCACTTGCAGTATTTTCATCTTTTTTGTTTATGCTTTGCAGGGACCGGTCTTGTGCCGGCCCACGAATAATGTTCGACCGATGATTTACAATGGTTAGTGCATTTTATTTGCGTAACGCATTGCCATCGCGCACATGCATCATCCAGCCCAGGGGGCGGAGCCAATGCCAACGCAGGGCCACACGCGGCACCACTGACGTGGCCGTGCGACAATGCCAGAACCGCCAGAAGTTGATGGCGGCCTTCACCTTCACCAAGAACGGCACGGGACACTCGGTGAGCTCGGCATAGGTAAGCATTGACGCGCTCGGGTTGCGCATCCTCGCCCTCGTGATGCCTGCCGTGATGCCGTCGGGCTGGTAGTCGGCAATGTATATAGGCTTGTTGATGTATCGCAGCCTGTATCGCCGCGCCATGCGAAACCACACAAGCTGCTCGGGGCAGAAACGCTCGCCAGCGAATTCAGGGAACGGGAACTCTCGCAACACCTCAGTGCGGAACACCTCCTTCATGTCGCCCGTGACGTGATGGCGATAGCGAATGTCGATAGCATTGCAGTCTATATGCTCTTGAGGCAATCCAGAGCCTATCACCTCACGAGTGTCCATGGTGATGTCGAGACCGGCAATGCCGGCAAACGACTTGTCATCAGAAATGTCGTGCCATGAGTTTGCCACGGTCTCCAGGGCGTCGTCGGTGAGCAGGTCATCGCTGTCGGCTATGAAGAGCAGCTCGCCACGCGCACGCTCCGCGCCAATGTTTATTGCCATGTGCTTGCCGCCGTTCGCCTTGTAGACATAGCCCATGGGAAAGGCTCCGCCACACTTTTCTTTAAGGTTTGCCACCACCTCTCGCGTGTCGTCGGTTGACCCGTCGTCCACCACAATCCACTCGAAATCCTTGTTGGTCTGGCGCAGCAAACTGTCAAACAGCCTCGGCAGCAGCGAAGCACGGTTGTAAGTAGGGGTGAGTATTGTGATAAAAGG
>JALEJI010000050.1 GCA_022769825.1 Prevotella sp.
GAAAGTTGAAAAAGGCGGTATAATGGGCCTGTGTTTGCCATATTTTCTGTTTCGTAGAGTGTCTGGATGGCAATTTTAAGACAATGGGGCACCATATAACAAAAATAAATAAAAAACTTTGGTTTTGCTCTCGCTAAACGATATACAAAAGGAGGGTGCACCATAAATGACCATAGTCAATTATGACACACCCCCGTTTCATTATAAAATATGTTGGCGTGTCGTGCTTATTCCGGCAGCATGATTACGCTCACCTTGTTGGCACCGGCGAGGAACTCCTTCACGAATGCGGAAATCTTCTCCGGGGTCTGGGCCTTCACGGTGTTGACGTAGTCGGTGTGCTCGTCGCGCTTCATGGTGTAGTTGTCCCAGACCACGCTTGCCCAATAGCCATTGGTCTTCAGCGCGCTGTCATACTGCTTGAGCATGAGCTTCTGCACCTTGCTGAGCATCTCGGCGTCGCATTTCACGGCGAGGTCCTTCACGGCCTGGTTCATTATCTGTATGGCAATGTCCTTCTTCTCAGGCTTCATGGGGCAGTAGGCCGCTATTTGCGCCATGTGGTAGCCGTCTTGCGCCTGGCTCATGCCGGCTTGCGCTCCACAGCTGTAGGCCGCGCTGGCCTCCTCGCGAATCTGCTTGAGGTAGACCATGGAGAGCACCTGGCCTGTGATGGAAGCCTGGATGCCGCGCTCCATGGAGTAAGGCATAGATGAGTTGAACCACAGTATCTGCGCCATCGACTTTGGAGTCTCCATCTTGCGGGTGAACGTGTTGTCGACGTTTTTCTTTGTGGGTACCACCTCACGCTTGCCTTCGGGGTTCTTGCCCTTTGATGGCAGCGAGCCGAGATACTGGCAGATGAGTGGGCGGATGGTGGCCTCGTCGAAGTTGCCTATGATCTCGAACACCCAGCCGTTGGCGTTGGCAGTGCGCTCCTTGGCCATCTGCAGTATGCGGTCGTATGACACGTTCTTGAGGTCTTTCAGCAGGAACGGGCGCATCCTCCAGTTGTTGTCGTAGACAGTCTTGGTTATCGAGTCGGAGAAAGCCGTTGTCGGGTCGAGGTCGCGGTTCTTCAGCTCCACCTCGTTTTGCTGCATGAGGCTGTTGAAGGCGTCTTGATCCTTCTTTATGTTGGTGAAGTAGAGATAGGCGAGCTGGAGCATCGTCTCCACGTCCTTAGGCGTGGCGCTTCCGCCCAGGCTCATCTTCCTCGCGCCCATGCTGAGCGACGCGTTGGCTATCTTTCCGGCGAGTGCCTTGCCCAGCTCTATTGAGCCGAAGTCGCCGAGGCCGCTGTTGTCGATGACGCTGTTGAACATCTGCAGGTTGGCGAAGTCGGCCTTGCCGTAGTTGCCCTCGCCAGAGCCTCCCGTTCCGCTCATGGTCACTTGGTCTTTCTTGTAGTCGGTCTTCTTCAGCAGCACGGTGACGCCGTTGGAGAGCGACAGTATCTGGTAGTCGAACTTCTTGCTCTTCACCTCCTTCTTTATCTTTCCGGGCTTGGGCAGGTTCTTCATGATGGGCTCGTTCTTCACGTTGTCCACGTAGGCGTCGACCTTCGTGGCCCTTGCCTCGTGCACTGCGCCCAGCAGCTGGTCGGCAGTGGGATAGACGGCCCCTTCCTTCTCGTTGTTGAAGTTTAGTATCACGAGGTTGCTGTCGCTCTTTGCCACGAGCTGCGGCAGCACCTGGTTGATGGCCTCCAGCGGAATCATTGGCACGACCTGCTTCATCATCTTGTAGTTGAACTCCAACGAAGGCATAGGCTCGTTGCTGAGGAACCATCCGAGTGCCTGGTTGTAGAACGACGTGTTGCTGCGCTTGTCGCGGCCTTCCCACATCTTGTCGAGCGAGGAGAGCATCGACTCCTTGAAGCGTGCGTATTCCGTGGCCGTGAAGCCATGGTCGGCAGCCTGTTTTACCACGAGGTAAGCGGCCTTCACGGCGTCAGCCGTCTTGCCCATGTCCTTTGGCGCCACGTCGAGCGAGAAGGCGTCTTTCGTCTTGGCGAAAATGTAGTTGCCGTCGCCGGCCGACGCGCCCACGAACGGGCAATCAGCCTTCTGCGCGGCCTCGGCGAAGCGCGTTGACAGCATGCCTAAGGCGGCCTGCTTCACGTATTGCGAGAGAGTGTAATCTATGCTCTGCTTTATTGAGTCGGGATCGGTGTCGTGCTTCATCATCAGCATCACCACCGACTGCTGATACTCCTTGTCCTTGTCGATGATGACGATAGGGTCGGCGTTGTCGGGCACTGGCTCCTCCACTATCTTCGCCTCGTTGTCGGGGTTCTTGATGCCTCCGAAGAGTTTCTTTATCTCCGCTTCCGTCTTGTCCACGTCGACGTCGCCCACCACGATGATGCCCTGGTGGTCTGGGTGATACCACTTGTGGTAATAGTCCACGAGCTCCTTGCGCTTGAAGTTGTCAACCACCGACATCAAGCCGATGGGGTAGCGCTTGCCGTACTTGGAGCCTGGGTATAACTTCTCGAGGTTGCGCTCCAGCATGCGGCTCTGCGCCGACGTGCGCAGTCGCCACTCCTCGTGTATGACGCCACGCTCCTTGTCGATCTCGTCTTGCTCCAGCAGCAGGCCGCACGACCAGTCGCGCAGGATGAGCAGGCACGAGTCGAGGGTCGAGGCCGACGTGGTGGGCACGTTGTCGATGTTGTAGACCGTTTTGTCTATCGAAGTGTAGGCGTTGAGGTCGCGGCCAAACTCAATGCCCTTTGAGCGGCACCACTCAATGAGGTCGTTGCCCTTGAAGTGGTCGGAGCCGTTGAAGGCCATGTGCTCGAGAAAGTGGGCGAGACCGCGCTGGTCCTCGTTCTCCTCGAGCGAACCCACCTTTTGCGCGATGTAGAAATTGGCGCGGTGCTCCGGCCAATTGTTGTGACGGATGATGTAGGTCAATCCGTTAGGCAACTTGCCGATGCGGAAAGCCGTGTCCACTGGTATCGTCTTGATGGGCATTTGCGCGCTCGCGGTAACCACCGCTACGAGCAAAAGCAACACGGAGACGATAGTGTGCTTAATGTTTTTCATGAGATTAAAAAAAGTTGTACAGTTTTTCCTTTATTGTTATTTCATGGAATATGATACAAAGTTACTACAATAAAATGTGCCAAAACCATAAACATGAGAATTTTTTTGTCATTGTCGTTCTTTTAGCTTAAATTTGCACACCATAATAGTATTGATTTGTCAAAATGAGTCTTACAAAGATAGCAAGTAAGTTTTTCAGCCCCCGACAGAAAGAGCTCGAGAAGCACTTCACTGAACCCGAGCAACTGCAACGCTCGGTGTTGAACTACCTTGTCTCCAAGGGACGCGACACGGAATATGGCCGTTCGCACGCGTTTGTGAACATCAAAGGCTACGACGACTTCATGAAGAGCGTGCCCATAAACACTTATGAAGAGCTGAAAGGCGACATAGACCGCATGCGCCACGGCGAGTCAAGCGTGCTGTGGCCGGGACTGGTGAGATGGTACGCCAAGTCGTCGGGCACGACCAACGACAAGTCGAAATTCATACCCGTGTCGTCGGCCGGACTTCACAACATCCACTACAAGGGCGGCTCCGACGTGGTGGCGCTCTACCTGCGCAACAATCCTGACAGCCGCCTGTTCGACGGTAAGTCGCTCATCCTCGGCGGAAGCCACTCGCCCAACTACAACGTGGAAGGCTCGCTCGTGGGCGACCTCTCAGCCATATTGATAGAGAACATCAACCCCGTGGTCAACCTCTTCCGCGTGCCCAAGAAGCGCACCGCCTTGCTCTCCGACTTCGAGCTGAAGCGCGACCGCATAGCCCGTGAGTGCATGGGCAAGAACGTGACCAACATATCGGGCGTGCCATCGTGGATGCTGAGCGTGCTCGTGAGGATGCTGGAGCTGTCGGGCAAGAAGCACGTCGAGGACGTGTGGCCAGACCTTGAGGTCTTCTTCCATGGCGGCATAGCATTTGAGCCATACCGCAAGCAGTACGAGGAGATAATCACGTCGCGGAAGATGCACTACATGGAGACTTACAACGCCTCGGAGGGATTCTTCGGCATACAAGACGACCCCAACGACCATTCCATGCTCCTAATGCTCGACTATGGCGTGTTCTACGAGTTCATACCCATGGAAGACGTGGGCAAGCCTAACCCCGACATCGTGCCGCTGGAAGCCGTGGAGACCGGCAAGAACTACGCCATGGTGATATCCACCTCGTGCGGGTTGTGGCGCTACATGATAGGCGACACGGTGACCTTCACCTCTACGCGGCCATACAAGTTTGTCATCACCGGCCGCACCAAGTATTTCATCAACGCCTTCGGTGAGGAGCTCATCCAGGACAACGCCGAGAAGGGCCTTGCCTACGCTTGCGAGCGCACCGGGGCGCAGATTCTTGAATACACCGCCGCCCCGGTTTACATGGACGAGAACGCCAAGTGCCGCCACCAGTGGCTCATAGAGTTCTCGAAGGAGCCCGACGACATGAAGGCGTTTGCCGATTGCCTCGACAGCAAGTTGCAGGAAATCAACTCCGACTACGAGGCCAAGCGCTTCCATGACGTCACGCTACAGCACCTTGAGGTGGTGAAGGCGCATCCGCACCTGTTTGAGGAATGGCTCAAGGCCAAGGGCAAGCTCGGCGGACAGCACAAGGTGCCAAGGCTGAGCAACTCGAGGAAGAACATGGACGAGCTGCTTGAGCTTAACGGCAACTACAAGGGGCAATGATAGACAATGATAGACAGGAATAGACTGTTATAGACAGAAATAGACTTTGACAGACGTTTTATGATTGTCAACAAACGAAACATAGACAAGGGCAGGACGGCGATGCTCATGGGAGCGTTGTCGGTTGCGGGCTTTCTCATGCTTCTGCTCTTGCAAGGTTGCGCGCGCATGGGAAACCCCGACGGCGGATGGTTCGACGAGACACCGCCAAGGGTCATTGGCACCGATCCCGCCGAAGGGGCGACAAACGTGAAGAAGAAAAAGGTGCTCATCAATTTTGATGAGTATATAAAGATAGACAACCCCACGGAAAACGTGGTGGTGTCGCCACCGCAGCTCGAGGCTCCAGAGATAAAGGGCGAGGGCAAGCGCATAAGCGTGCAGCTTGTAGACTCGCTGAAGCCAAACACCACTTACACCATCGACTTCTCCAACGCCATAAGCGACAACAACGAGGGAAACCCTCTCGGCGACTACGCTTACACCTTCTCCACGGGCGACCATATCGACACCTTGCAAGTGTCGGGATATGTAGTCGGGGCAGAAGACCTGGAACCCGTGAAAGGCATCTTGGTGGGACTCTACGATGACCTCAGCGACTCGGCATTCCAGAAGAAGCCGATGATGAGGGTGTCGAGAACCGACTCGCGCGGACACTTCACCATAAAGGGCATCGCGCCGGGCAAATACCGCGTGTATGCCTTGCAGGACGCCGATGGCAACTACATGTTCAACCAGAAGAGCGAGATGCAGGCTTTCAACCACGACATCGTGGAGCCGTCGTTCAAGGCCGACACGCGGCAAGACACCATCTGGACCGACTCGCTGCACATAGCCTCCATCAACGTGACGGGCTACACCCACTTCCTTCCCGATGACATCTGCCTGCGCGCCTTCAACGAGATCCTGACCAACAGGTATCTCGTGAAGAGCGACCGCACCGACGCCAACCATTTCACGCTGTTCTACAGCTACGGCGACAACGCGCTGCCAAGGATAACAGGACTTAACTTCAACTCCGACAACGCCTTCCTCGTGGAGCCTACGGAAAAGCGCGATACCATAGTGTATTGGCTTCGCGACACCGCCCTCGTGAACCAAGACACGCTGAGGATGCAGGTGGTGCACAACATCACCGACACCGTGGGCGTGCTGCGCGAGCAGGTAGACACGCTCCAGCTCATTGCCAAGACCACGTATGAGAAACGCGTGAAAGACGCCGAGAAAAAGCTGAAGGCCTGGCAGAAGGAGCAGGAAAAGAGGAAAAAGAAAGGCTTGGACTACGACAGCGTGATGCCGCGTGAGGAACTGAAACTGAAGATAACGCCTTCCGGCGACATGGATCCTGACCAAAACGTGACGATAAGCAGCGACGTGCCGTTGGTGCCGGTGGACACCGCCCACATACACCTTTATTCACATCCCGAGAACGACTCGCTTTGGTATGCCGAACGCTATGAGCTGCGCAAGATAGACAGCAGGAGTTACCGGTTGCTCGCCGAGTGGAGGCCGGGAATGGAGTACAGCCTCGAGGCCGACAGCGCCACGTTCGCCTCCTTGTATGGCGAGGTGTCGAAAAAGCTTAAGCTTGGGCTGAAGGTGCGCCCCAACGACTCTTACGCTTCCATATTGATGACCCTGTCGGGCATGAGCGGAAAGCATGTCATAGCCCAGTTGCTCGACGGTTCGGGCAAGATGGTGAAGGAGGCATACACCGACAATGGCCAGGCGGAGTTCTATTATCTCAAGGCCGGGAAATACTACATGCGCGTGATAGTGGACGCCAACGACAATCACCGTTGGGACACTGGCGACTACGACAAGGGCGTGGAGCCTGAGGAGGTGTATTATGACCCGGATGTGATAGAATGCAAGGAAAAGTGGGACCTCACGCTCACGTGGGACCCAACGGCGAGACAGCTGTGGCGGCAAAAGCCGGAGGCCATAACAAAGCAGAAGGCCGACAAGCAGAAGACCATACAGCACAAGAACCTCGACCGTGCCAAAAAGCTCGGCATACAGTATGTACCGAAGCTTTGACAAAGGCGATAATGATAATTGTTTTTTAATTTAAGGATAATAATGACAATGACTTATCAGGAAAACAAGATGACACAAGCAACAAGACGTATTAAGATATCGCTTTTCTCATTGCTCGCGCTTTTCTCGGTGTCGGCCTCGGCGCAGTGCACGTTCCGCAACACGGCGTTCAAGTCGGGCGAGCGACTTTCCTACAACCTTTATTTCAACTGGAAGTTTGTTTGGGTGAAGGTGGGTACCGCCTCCTTCGACATCGACCAGACAAGGTTCCTTGGCAAGAAGGCTTACAAGGGAAGCTTGATAACGAGAGGCAACAAGCGCGCCGACCGCTTCTTCGTGCTACGCGACACGCTGCTGTGCTACAACACGCTCGACATGGCACCGCTCTACTATCGCAAGGGAGCCAAGGAGGGCAAGCGCTACACGGTGGACGAGGTGTATTACACCTATCCAAACGGCAAGTGCCACGTGAAGCAGCACAGGTTGAAGCACGACGGCACTTATTCGAGGTCGCAACACACGCTCAACGAATGTGTTTACGACATGATGAGCATCTTCATGCGAGCGCGCTCATTCAATCCCACGGGATGGAAGAAAGGCTATGCCGTCAACTTCCCGATAGTGGACGGAAGGAAGGTCTATGCCGCGCAGCTGCGCTATCAAGGCGTAGTGAACATAAAGGCCGACAACGGACACACTTACCGCTGCCTTAAACTGGCTTACATGGACAAGGACGACGACAGCAACAAGTGGGAGAAGATAGTTGACTTCTTCGTGTCGGACGATGAAAACCACATACCCGTCCGCCTTGACCTGCACCTGAAGTTTGGCTCGGCAAAGGCCTTCATGACCAACGTCACGGGGTTGAGAAACGCCGAGAAGGCGAAGGTGAAGTAAGCAAGGCTATTTATCTAAACTGGATAAACTTCAAGTTGCCAGGGCCGACGTTTCTCTTGCAGCGTGCCAAAAGCATGCGGGGAGACTCTTGTGTAGTGGAGGAGGTGAAACTTGCTTCAATCTCTTCCCTGCCACGGTAGACTTAGTTGTTTCTTGCTCATTATGGTTTTGTTATCCTGTTTTATGAAACTGGCATATTCGTAACTTTGCGAAATAAGAACAACAGTGAGGAAACATATGAAACTGAATAGGAAACACGCGCTGAGATTGTCTTTGGCGTTGGTGGTCTTGATGATGGCCGCCGTAATTGGTGGAAGCGTTTATTTGTTGAGTTTCGCCCTACACCCGGCTAACAACAAGGGGCGCGACTATGCCGGGCAGTACGCCATGATGCGTGAACGTTATCCGTGGATAGTCACTTGGCTCGACTCCGTGAGCAGCCACAAGGCCCTTCGCGACACCTTCGTGACCATGGCAAACAAGCGCACGGGACTTTTTCTCGCCGACAGCACACGCTTGCACGCGCTCTTTGTAAAGGCACCGCGCAAGACCGCCCTCACGGCCATTGTCATCCCAGGGTATACCGACTGTGCCGTTGGCATGCTTCAATTCGCCTGCTTCTATAACCGAGAGCTTGGCATGAACGTGCTGGTGCCAGACCTGCATGCCAACGGGAAGAGTGGCGGAAAGGCAATGCAGATGGGGTGGAACGACCGTGACGACGTGTTGAGATGGGCGGCGATAGCCGATAACATGTTCAGGGACTCCACCGGCCATGCGAGAATCGTGATACATGGGTGGTCTATGGGCGGGGCCACGACAATGAATGTGGCTGGTGAGAATACGCCCGACTATATAAAGTGTTTCGTAGAAGACTGTGGCTACACGTCAGCTTGGGATGAGTTCAGCTATCAATTGGGTCAAATGTTCGGGCTTCCCGACTTCCCGTTGCTCTACACGGCTTCTGCGCTATGCAAGGTTGGCTATGGCTGGTCGTTTGGTGAGGCGTCGCCGATGAGGCAAGTCACGAAGTGTCGCAAGCCTATGCTTTTCATACATGGTGGCAACGATGACTTCGTGCCGACACGCATGGTTTATACATTATACGCCGCCAAGCCAGCACCAAAGATGCTCGTGGTGTTTCATGGCTCGGCACATGCCAAGAGTTTCAAGGACCACAAGGAACTCTATGGGCTGTGGGTAAAGACGTTTCTCCGTAAATATCTCCTCAACTGAACAATCACAGTTCCAGTTTGAATTTCACCTTGTGGCGTTTTCTGTACCTTGTCCAAAATTTTCGGCGGCTGTACATTGCAATGCCGATGGCCTCTTGCTCGTCGAACTTACGCAGGCGCGCGTATTCGGCAACAAGAATCTCTATAAACCTTTTCGGACCCCAAAGGCGCGCGAAGTTGGCGCAGCCTTGCTTTATCCCAAATCGGTCATTAGGATTTCTCTTTGCCGTACGACACAGAGAAATCCTAATGACCGATTTGGGTTAAACTGGAGTTATAGAATATCTCATAAACCCAAATCGGTCATTAGAGATTTTTTCGTGCAAATAGTCAGGTTATAGTAAATTGTACCATCGTAATAGCATCTGTATGCTAACACAATATGCTTTTTCTATCCTATTCATAGACAAAAAGAAAGCGAAATTTTC
>JALEJI010000074.1 GCA_022769825.1 Prevotella sp.
CCTGCCGAATCGGTAGGCTTAACAATAAGAGGATATGAAAATTTGTCACGAGCCAGCCATGCCTCTTTCTTGCTTGAGAAGCCGAAAGCCCAAGGTACGTTGAAACCATTCTCGGTAAGGAAAGCACGGAACTTATCCTTATTCTGCAGAATCTCTACCGATTCGAACGGACCGAACGACGGCAACCCCATCTTGTTCTGCACGTATGATGCAGCAACAACTCCTGGGTCAACACCGAACGACATTATACCATCAATCTGTTTCTCTTGAGCCACTTTCAAGACAGCCTCCTTATCCACGATGCTAACATTGACGTACTCGTCAGAATATTTGTGGGCTATATTGTCGGGTAGATAATCTGCCGTTATCACGTAATAGCCTTGCTCATGAGCTGCCTTAATAACTGGTAGCAGATAACGAATGCCTCCAAGAAGCATCAACTTCTTCCGTTTCATTAGCTATTAATTATTTTTGTTATTTTAATATGCAATCCAATGTTCTTTGTATATCCTCATCGCTCAATGCATGGTGCATAGGCAAGCAGATTACGCTATCAGCCATTTTGTGCGCATTTGGAAGGTTTTCTGGTGCTGCACTTTCCAATCCACGATAGCAGCAGGAAGTGCTGCTGGATCGGAAGCGTATGCCAAGATTCCATCCACTTGCTCATCCTTGGCTATCTGATAGACTGCCTCGACATCCGTGGTACTGGCATTATAGTATTTGTCAGCTACATATTGACCCGGATTATCTGGGAGATAATCACAGAGTACGGTATAATAACCTAAATTCTTTGCAGTCTTTATGGCAACAACTTGCTGGGCAGAACCACCAAGCAACATTATTTTTTTCTGTTTCATAAATCCACAGATTATGAAACAGAGAATACAAGAAAACTATCTTTTCTTTCTCTTTCCAAACAGCTCGGAATGAGAACCAAGACGAACGAGCCTAACAATACTTTCCTCCTTATCAAACCATATTAAAAGATAATCATCATCAATATGGCATTCCATGTAGTTTTTCCATTCGCCTTTTAATGGATGCGGATAAAACTCATCTGGTATAAATTCGCCTCTTTCGAGCTTTTCAACAATACTCATTAACGTTTTTACCTTTTCAACATCCTTGGCAAAACGCTTAAAGTCTTTCTTGAACTGAGAAGTCTTACGGATTTCCTTCATGTTATTCAAAAGAAGCCATGAAACTTTCCAAACTATCCGTTGACACTACACCAGCATCGTTGCCACTCTCTGCTTCTTTCATGGCAGCCAATGTCATTGCATTAGGAATTTCTTCACATGTATCTTCTGGAGTTAAAGAATTGTTGCTACTCAATACTTTAACCCCTTTAATAGACTTCAACACAACTTTTAAATGCGCCAAAATCGAAGGATTCTCAACTTGCAATGTCAATGTTGTCATAAACTTCCCATTTTAAATTGTTGCAAATATACAACTTTTTCTTGTTTCTCTGCTTCTTTTATTTGTATTATTCTTGTATTATATTATTTTAATCTTTGATCTTATTTCACTATACAATCCAACACTCTCTGTATATCCTCCTCGCTCAGCAGATGGTGCATAGGCAAGCAGATTACGCTATCAGCCATCTTATGCGCATTTGGAAGCTTTTCCGGTGCTGCACTCTCCAAGCCACGATAGGTGGAGAAGTCGCTAATCAATGGATAGAAATAGCGACGGCCAAGGACATTGGCTGACTTCATCTTGAAATAAAGGTCGTCACGGGTCATGCCGTACTTCTCTGCATCAATGAAGATTGGGAAGTAACTGTAATTGTGCTTCACGCCTGGCATATCGTCAAAGAAGGTGATACCCTCAACATCGCACAATGCCTCACGATACTTGATGGCTACCAGATGGCGAGCCTCAATAGCTGCATCTACCTGCTTCAAATTGAGCAAACCGTATGCGCTTCTGATTTCATCCATCTTGCTGTTGATGCCAGGACCTACCACCGTCACCTCGTCAGCGATACCGAAGTTCTTCAAGTAGTCGATACGCTTCTTGGTCTTCTCGTCATGGGTAATCAAGGCACCGCCCTCAATGGTATTATACACCTTGGTGGCATGAAAGCTCAACGTGCTCATGTCGCCAGCGTTCAAAAGTCCTTCACCATTCACTTCTACTCCAAAGGCATGAGCTGCATCGTAGATGACCTTCAAGCCATACTTGTCTGCGATGTCCTGGATTGCCTTGGTGTCGCATGGTTTGCCATAGACATGCACAGGCATTATCGCCGTTGTCCTTGGCGTAATGGCAGCCTCAATCTTGTTTGGATCCATATCGCCTGTAGCAGGGTCAATGTCAACAAACACTGGCTTGCAACCGTTCCACCAGATACTATGCGTGGTTGCCACGAAGCTATAAGGTGTCGTTATCACCTCGCCAGTGATACGGAGCGCCTGCAGAGCTGTCATCAAAGGCAAAGTGCCATTGGTGAAGAGGCTCACGTATGGTACCTTCAAGTACTCGGCGAGAGCAGCCTCCAACTGCTTGTGGTAACTGCCATTATTGGTTATCCACTTGCTGTCCCAAATCTTCTTCAGCTCCGCCGTGAAGTCGTCAAGATTAGGAAGAAGAGGCGACGTCACGGTTATTGTATTCTTATCCATATCGTTATTTCACTCACTTAAATTTCCACTAATTCTTAGGCGTGTTTCTATCTCATTCGTTTTGCCATGACTTCCAAGAAGTCTGCCATACTCTTTGCTTCATCAAACTGTTGACAGTAGATACTCGCATAAGGCTCTGGCACATTCTGATGGAAGAACACCTCTGCATAGGCTCTTTTGCGACTGCCAACATATATTGAGTCGTCAAAAAAATCAATGTGCTTATCAACTATTGTCATGTTGCCAATTCGATGTTATCGTCATGGTTTTTGGCTGCAGACCGAAAATTACCAATAATAGTCAATTGATAGATAAGACTTTCAAAAGCTCACTGGGGGCAGGACCATTATCTCTGAGAACATAAATTCCTTTCTCAAAAGTCAAGAACCACATTTGTATCAACAAGAACTCTCATCACTGTATTTGCTTATCAGATAATTATATGTGGTGGAAGTTCTAATATTACCTATATCAGTATTTACTACTCAAAATCAAGTTCTCCAAAGA
Source organism: Prevotella sp. (assembly GCA_022769825.1). Taxonomy (GTDB): domain Bacteria; phylum Bacteroidota; class Bacteroidia; order Bacteroidales; family Bacteroidaceae; genus Prevotella. The sequence continues at coordinate 3,144 of JALEJI010000074.1, forward strand.
AGGCATTATAAGGAATGGTTATATCAATGAACTTAAAAGACAATTTGCCTTCCGCTGACTCTATCATTTTATACACCTTCTTACATTCGACATCCGCAGTACCATAAAAGGTGATGTCAGGTTCCACATTAGCTTGCGCAAACATCTTCGTATCATTAGGCACAATAGCCCTTGGAGCAATGGTTGCGCCGCGCTTTTTCTTCTCAGCATAAACCTCTGCTATCATCTTTCCTGCTCGTTGAGCATGATCAAAATTGAAGGGAACGATGAGCATATTTTTTAAAGGAAGTTCACTCACTTCCCCTCTCACACAATACTCTGCTATAGCAATGGTGCTGATCTTTATCACGAAATCATGCTCCAAGAAATATCTGAAATACCCAAAAGCATTTTCATGCAAAGGGTCTTCTTCATTCAACAAGCGAATGAAGAAACTGGTGTCCAACAGTACGCAATTCTGTTCCATCAGGCAAGCCCTCCCCTTACATTAGCCAACCATTCGTCAGCATTCACACCTCTCCACTTTGGAGTAGCCTTACGAATCAAGCCCTGCAGATAATCCTCATCGAACTTGGGGTGATAGTCCATCAATTCCACCAAGACCAAGGTTGATTTATCTATATCACCAGTAAGAATATTCTTCTTGGCCCGAACTCGTACACCAAACTTCTTATAGAGAGGATTGCCCTGATAACCCGCTAAATATTCCTTGTCTGTTCGAATTGTCAAGGAACCGGCATCCTTTGTATCCAAATGAATGTTAACTTTGTCCTTTCCACCAGCATCTGTCAATGTGCCATAATAATAGCACTCAATATCCACCAAGATGTTCTCACGGCGGACATAATGAGTTTTAGGAGTAATCTTAAAGATGCGTTGTGGCTTGTCGGAAGTACCTATCTCAATGTCATAGTTATGACGCAATGCAAAAGACTGAAGATTTTCTATTGCTTGCGCACTTGCCACTTCCAGTTTATCAATACAGCCATTTTCCTGCTCAATAACGCCAAGCATAGACGACACTAAGAGAACACTTTGCATGGAAGTCTTAAACACATTGAGCACAGAGCCTTCCTTCAATTCATAAGAAATCGTAGGGCGGTCTATACGTTTCTTCCTGTCTGGATATAACAAATTCTCCACCTCATCGAGCAAGAATCGTATCTGCCCGATGTCAAAGTTGGCAGGAGAAAGTGGAGCATCCCCATTCTTGCCAATTATTCTTAGTGAAATCTCATTCTTATCCATAACCTCTGCAAATATAATATATTTTATGCAATGAAGATTTTTAACGTGTCTTTTTAGAATATTTATTTTTTGGCGTCAAGTCTGCCGAGCCGTCAATCTCACTAAATTTAATGAATTTATATTGTTGATACCCAATTTATGGCCTTCACCTCTGCATAGGCTCTTTTGCGACTGCCAACATATTTTGAGTTAGTGAAAAATCGACTCCATGAGCCAATGCTTTTGTATATACGCCATGCTTTACAGGGTTTCAATCCTTCAAGGCTACGACTTCATCTGCTGACAAGCCTGTCATCTCAGTGATTACATCTATGCCTATGCCTTTTCTGAGCATTTTCCTTGCTACCTCGGCACGTCCTTCTGCACGTCCCTCTGCTCGGCCTTCTGCTCGTCCTTCTGCACGTCCCTCTGCTCGTCCCTCTGCTCGGCCTTCTGCGTATTTTTTCTTTTCCGCCGTCTTTATGGCGTTAACGATGTCGCGGTAGGCGTTAACGCTGTCCTCATACGACTTCAGCTCCTGGGGGTTGAACTTGGATATCTCGGCTTGCTCGAACAGGCGAGTGAAGACGCGCTCCTGGAGGGCCGCAGGGCGGGACATGAGGCGAGAGAGGTTCTTCAGCACGAACATCCACTTGTCGTACATCGTGACAAGCTCGTCCTCGCTTTTGTTGAACTTAGGTATCTCTACATATATGTAAGTCAGCTTGTCGTAGAACACCTCGTGGGTGTCTACCTCCATGAGCTTAACCTCATGGTGCCAGCGGCGGGCGTTCTCTTCACCCTCGGCAAAGTTGAAGTTCAAGAGGCCGATGGTGTAGACAGAGTTCAGGTGGAAGTCCCAGTCGCCGCCACGCTGTGCCTGCTCGCGGATGGGAAACGTGGAATAATATATCGTGCGGTCCTTGAAGAACTCCTGGTACACGTTCTGCATCTCCACGATGAACTTCTCGCCACGCTCGTTGGTGCAATACACGTCGAAGATGGCACGTCGAGCGTCGGAGCGGTCGCCGAGGTGCTCGGAGTTGAGGTAGGTGATGTCGCGCACCGTCTGCTCGCCGTGGAACAGGGCGTTGAGGAAACTCACGAGCAGCTCCTTATTGAACTCGGAACCGAAGAGCCGCTTGAAACCGAAATCGGTATGGGGGTTTATGTATCGTTCTGTCATATGTGGAGCGATTTACCAGTTTGGACGCCAAAAGTCCTTATCTGAAGCATATCCAGTTGATAATCAACTGGATATGTATTCATATAAGTTATTATTATGGCAAAGATAAGAAAAAAAGTTCAGAATGGCAAGTTTTTCCCGGTGTTTTTCTCACAGCTTTCGCACCGCCATGTCGCGCTCGCCCACGCTCAGGAAGTGGCGGTTGCGATGGCGCGTGGTATAGCTCACGTGGAGCCATCGCGCCCTGGAGTCGTGGAGCGGCTCCACGAGCACCTGGTCGAAGTCGAGCCCCTTGACGAACCTCACGGCGTCGCGCCAGTCGGCGAAGGTGGAGAGCAAGATGTCGGCGGCCTCGCCACGCATGTGCTGCGAGTTCATCACGCCGCCCACGGCGTTGTTGAGCCGGCGGCAGCGATAGCCCGAGGAGATGTATATGGCGCCGAAGCGATGGCGCAGGGGTTCGAGTATGTTCTCGCAGAGCGCGCGCAGCGCGTCCACCTCCTCCTTGCCGGGGGTGTTGTCGATGCCCTTGTCGGTGGCCACGCCCGACCGCGTGAACTCTATCAGGCGGAAATGGGGCGAGAGCCAAGTGGTGCGAGGGTCAAGCTTGTCGAGAGCCTCTATGGTGTTGTTGATATCGTTGATGTTTGTCGTTGTAGTGTTTTCCATGTTCTTGAAATTGTTTTGCTAAGTTGTTTACATTTATCGTGAATAGGCAGTAGCCGGCCGGCTCACAGCGTCTTGGCGGCCTCGCCGAGGGCCTCTCTCACCCTGACTGCCAATGGCGGTTGCCGCGTCACCCTGTTGCGTATGCGGTAGACCACCGACGACACGCGGCGTGGAGGCACCATGCCCATCACGCGAAACAGGTCGCGGCATAGCGCCACGCGGGTCGCTGCTCCGCCATGGCCATCGGTCAGCACGCGAGCCTCAGCCGCGCGAGCCACGAGTTCCACCAGGCATCGCTTGCTGCCGCGCCACCTCACGCTGCCCGCCGGGAGCCTCACCAGTCTCGCCACCACGGCCGCAGCGTCAAGAGCCACAGGGTCAGGAGCGCCATACAAACTGTCGCCATACTCACTGCTGTCAAAATGGAGGTCGTCATGGTTGGAGCCGTAAAAAATGTTGGTTGACATGTTATCGTTCATCATTGTCTGCTTTCTTGTTGTTCCTCTTCCTTGTTTTTGAAATTCATTCTTTTGTCGTAAGCTTACGTCGGCAAAAGTAGGAAGGAAATGGTAAACGTGCAAGAAAAATTGATGAAAAGGGGTTGTTTTGCCCTTCGCTTTGAAATGACATTTCAAAACAGCATCTATGACATGCACCGTGCTACCACGTCGAATTGTAAAATATTATTGTCAAGATTTAACACTTGATAACTGGTGTATTTAGAGCGAGAAAACGGCTTCGAGGTGCCCCTTTGCAGCACCGTCAGCGACTTTTTTGCCATGTTTTATTGCCGTTACGGCAACACCATTTTAGCGAATTTGCGACACCGAAAAACCGTTATAAACACAATTCCTTGATAATCAATAGTTTACCAAAACAGCCCATAATCGCGTTATTTTCGACCAAGCGACGGCTCGGTTGAAAAAAATCGATTCTCAGACGACCATTTGTAAAATATTATTATCCACAAAAATCAGAAGGTGCCGATTTTTCTTATGTCGTCCTCAAAGGTCTCCTTGTCGTTGATGGCGCCCTTCTTGATATGCGCGCGATAGTTGTATATGGTGTTCACGCTGTAATGCAAAAACTCGGCTATCTTGCCGCTGTCGGTTATGCCCAAGCGTATGAGGGCAAAGATGCGCACGGGCGTGGTCAGCCTATCCCTTTCCGGCCGCTCTATGCGCTCCTCAGGGCGCAGCAGGGCGTTGAACGACTCGAAGAAATGGGGGAAGAGGTGCAGGAAGGCTGAATCGAAATTGGCGTAAAACACCTCCAGTTCCTCTTTGTCGCCCTTAGGTCGCGTCATGTCGTATAGCTCGGCATATTGCCGGGTCTTGACCTTGTTGTTCACCTTCTTTCGCAAGGCCTCTATCTTGTTGATATAGTCGGAGCAAAGCCGCATAAACAGCCCCACGTATTCTTCTTTCACGCGGTTGGCGTCAGACAGTTCCTTGTTGACCGCCGAGAGGCGCGCGTTGGCCGCCTTCAGCTGTCCGTTGAGCGACTCGAGCCTGACGTTGAACTCTTGCAGTTGGCGGTTGGAGGTTTCCAGGTCGTCTCTCGCCACGGCGAGTTTCTGTCGTTGCCTGACAACATAGAAGAATCCGAAGAGCAGCACCACGGCAAGCACGCTGATGACACCGAGGGCAATGTTTTGCTGGCGGTTGTAGCGATCGTTCTCGGTCTTGTATTTCCTCGCTATGTCGGCGAGCAGCGGGGCTATCTGCGCCAGCCTCTGGCGCGAGCCGAACCTCGTGGCACAATAGCAGGTATAGCTGATGTACTTGTAGGCGCGGTCCACGTTGTTGGTCACCATCAGCTGGTTTGCCATCTCCCACATGGAGCCTTGGTCCAAGACGCCGTTCCTGATGTCGGAGAGCACCGACTGCGCCAACCAATACATCATGCGCGTGGAATCGTTGTCGAGCTTGTAGGCGAGATAGCGGTAGAGCGTGACGAGGGCATAGGGGTAAGAGCCTTCGCGCACGTGCCTCATCCAGCCGTCGTTGACGCGCAGCGCCTTACGCCAATCGCCGGAGTTGAGGGCTTGCAGTTGGCGGTGTTGGAACACGGCGTTGTCGGTGGCCGGCAGGTTGGCGTACATCCGCGCTCGGTATCGCGCCTGTATCTCCTCGTACAGGGCCTTGGTGGCGGCAACGTGGCTGTAGTATGCCATCTCGCCATAGACGTGGGTGTAGGCCTGGAAATACATGCCCTTGGCCAGGCTGGAGACGTTGGCGGTGTCGATGTCGCTGAGCGTCTTTAGCGACTCCACGTAGATTCCGGTGCTGGAGTGGCGCATGGCAATGAGTGCCTTGCACGTGCACACGTCAGCCTCACGGCCTTTCATCCGCGAGGCTATTGTGACGCAACGGTCGAGGAAATAGACGGCCGAGTCGTTGACGAAGGGCGCGTATTGGCCATAGAGGGCAAACGCCACGCGGTAGCGCTCACTGTCGGTCGTCGCCTTTGCCAGGTCGCGCCGCAACTTACCTATACGCCTCTCCCTCTTGGCCACATAAGCGGAGGAGTTGTCCACGGCCTTGTCGATGCAGCGGAGCAGCGAGTCTACGCTTTGCCGCGTCTGGGCGTGACAGGCAAGCGCGTGGAGCGCGAGGCATAAGGTCATTACGATGATGGTCTTGATATGCAGATAGGTCTTGGTCATGGTTTTCATTGTTTCTTTCCATTGCAAATGTATGAAAAAAAAAAGAATCCACGCAAGAAGACAATAAAAAAAATTTGGGCTATGTTGATTAGCGTGCGCGTTTTCTTCTCACACGGATAAAAAAAGATTATGATGATGTCGGCTTCGCCGATTACGCATACCATCGTTCAACACCTTGCAGGGGCGGTCTCATGCCGGCCCTAAAATATAATGTCAGACCAAAAAGGGCGGCCACGCGTTGACATACGCGTGGCCGCCCCCTATCCGTGGCACAATGTGCCACTCATGTTTTCACGATGGTCAGAGCCGGGCCTTGAGCAGTTCCGGCAAGAGGCGGGTCTCGTCGGCCACGGGCACGCCAGCGGCCTCCAGCGCCTTTATCTTGCCCTCTGCCGAGCCTGAGCCGCCGGAGATGATGGCGCCGGCATGGCCCATCTGCTTGCCCGGAGGAGCCTGGCGCCCGGAGATGAACACCGCCACGGGCTTGGTGACGTGGGCCTTGATAAACTCCGCGGCACGCTCCTCGGCGTCGCCGCCTATCTCGCCAATCATGGCTATGGAGTCAGTCTCGGGATCGTCTTGGAACATCTGCAGCAAGTCCTCGAAGTAGAGGCCCACCACGGGGTCGCCACCCACGCCCACTGCCGTGGAGATGCCGAGTCCGCTCTCCACGAGGTCGTAGACCACCTCATAGGTCAGCGTGCCGCTGCGCGAGATGACGCCAGTGTGGCCCTGCTTGAACACGCCCGTGGGCATGATGCCGACCATCGACTTGCCCGGGGAGATAAGGCCAGGGCAGTTGGGGCCGATGACCTTCACGCCCTTCACGCGGGCATAGTTTTGCGCCTCCACGGCATCGAGCACTGGCACGCCCTCGGTGATGCACACCACGAGCTTCACGCCACCGTCTATGGCCTCGAGCATGGCATCCTTGGCAAACGGTGCCGGCACGAAAATGATCGACGTGTCGGCACCCGTGGCAGCCACGGCCTCCTTCACGGTGTTGAACACCGGTATGCCGTCGACCTGCTGGCCGCCCTTGCCGGGCGACGTGCCGCCCACCACCTGTGTGCCATACTCCTTCATCTTGGCAGCGTGGAAACTGCCGTCACGCCCGGTAATGCCCTGGACGATGACCTTCGTATTGTTGTCTATTAGTACGCTCATTTGTCTTGATCAATTAGCTTCGTTGAATATATCCTTGTAGCATGTGTGCCTCTCTCATCCGCGTCACCTGGCGTTGGAAATCTCCACGGCCTTGTGGCCTGCGTCGGCCATCGACGTGGCCACGTTGAAGTGGGTGCCCTTGAGAATCTCGCGGCCCTCGGCCTCGTTGGTTCCCGTGAGACGAATCACGATTGGGATGTCGGTGCCCACCACCTTCAGCGCCTCAAGCAAGCCCTTGGCCACGTCGTCGCAACGCGTGATGCCTCCGAAGATGTTGATGAGTATGGTGTTGACGTGCTTGTCGGAGATGAGGAGCTTCATGGCCTCCACGATCTTCTCTGGGTTCGACGATCCGCCGATGTCGAGGAAGTTGGCAGGCTCACCGCCATAGAGCTTTATCATGTCCATGGTGGCCATGGCGAGTCCGGCTCCGTTGACCATGCAGCCTATCTTTCCCCCGAGGTTGACATAGCTGAAGCCGTGCTCCTTGGCCCACTGCTCCTTCTTCTCGTCCTCGTCGGGCTCAAAACACTCCTTCACGTCGTCGTGGCGGAAGAGGGCGTTGTTGTCGAACGTCATCTTGGCGTCGATGGCCCGAAGCGTGCCGTCCTTCAGCAAGACGAGTGGGTTTATCTCCACGAGCGACGCGTCTTTCTCGACGAAGAGCTTGTAGAGGGCCTTGAACATCTTGGCCGCCTGCCTCACCTGCGCCTTGTCGTCGAAGAGCTTCCATGCCGCCTCGTTGGCCTTGAAGTCGGCCATGCCTATCGTGGGGTCGATGATGACCTTCTCTATCTTCTCCGGGGTCTCGCGCGCCACCTGCTCTATGTCCATGCCTCCAGAGCGCGAGAGCATCATCATGGGGCATTTCGACTTGCGGTCCACGAGTATCGACACGTAATACTCCGCCGCTATGTCCACGGCCTCTGACACGAGCACCCTGTCCACTGTATATCCCTTTATCGTCATGCCGAGAATGGCGTTGGCCTTCTCGCGTATCTCCTCCTCGCTTGAGCCGAGCTTCACGCCGCCGGCCTTGCCACGGCCACCGGTGTGCACTTGCGCCTTCACCACGGCCTTGCCACCGCCCAAGGCGCGGTATGCCTCCACGGCCTCGTCGGCGGTGCGGCAAAGATAATGCCGGTCTACTGGCACGCCATACTTCTCGAAGAAGCCCTTGGCTTGATATTCGTGTACTTTCATGTGTTTAAGTTTATGATTTTAAAGATTAACTATCATGTTCTCCTTCGCAAAGATTAAAGTCTTCTTATTACCCCTCAATGGGTTAGATATAGGCTACGTCGTGGCAAAGTTAGACAAAAATAAGCAAAAACGTCGGTTTTTGTTTGGTTGTTTTATATAAAAAGTTTACCTTTGCACCACATTTAGGAAATACGCATGCTTGACGTGCGCTCCGAGGTGTAACCGATTGTCGTATGGTGTAATGGTAGCACAACAGGTTTTGGTTCTGTTTGTCGTGGTTCGAATCCGCGTACGACAACGAGAAAAGGACTTCCGCTCACGAGCGGAAGTCCTTTTCTCGTTTCATTCAATCAGAGCGACAGGAGATAATCTATGAGCGTCACCGCCTTGTCGGCCGACATGAAGTCGAGACCGTGCTCCGAAGCGAAAGCCCCGAGTTGCGCTTTCTGCTTCGGAAACTTCTTATAGAGGCTCTTCAGGCGGCTGATGGCATACTGCTTGCCGTCTTTCTCGAAATAGTAGGTGTTGGCGTTCTTCATCTTCCACACGTCGAGGTTGCGGCCGTTGCTGTCGCGGTTGTAGTCGGAAGAACCATTGTACATACCTCCATTGGCGAAACCGCCCATGCCGAAGTTGCCTTGCAGCTCTATCTTCTTCGCGCCCACTTGCTGGGTCTGGCCGAACGCGCCCACATAGCCCTCGTGGACCTTGTGGATTCGCCAGAGGATGTCCACGGTGCCGTGCTTCAGTTTGCAACGCTCCACGAAGTCGCCCTTGCGCCCCACGAACTTGCGCTCGCCGAAGCGTATGCTGTCTATCTCCTCTGGCACGGTGAGCTCCATCATGGTCTCGCCCTGCATGAAATACATCTTGCCGTTGTTGGCGTCGTAGTTCATCAGGCTGGCGTTCACCGCGCCCGTATTGAACTTTATGACACCCTCGGCGAAATGGTCGAACAGGAATATGCGCTCACCCTGGGCCATCACGGAGAGCACTGAGCAAAGGGCGAAGGCGACAAAAAGGAGAATTCTTTTCTTGTTCATATTGATGACAATCATTATAAGATACCTTGAAAAACGAAAACGAGGAGGAGGACGACAATCGCTCCCCCTCCCCTATTTTATGGATTAGGAATATTTATCCTTGTATTTCGCAAGAGCTTACTCCTTAGGAGTTCCCCACTGTGGCGCGTTCTTGTCAGGCCATACACGCTCAACGTTGAGAGGCGCGTTGCCGCCGTTGTACTGCACGCCCTGACTGTTGGTGCCTAAGGTCTTGAAGCCCTCTTCCTCGTAAGCCTTCATCACGATATCGCGCATGATGTCGTCCTTGGTAGGCTCTGACACCACGAAGCGACGTGGGATTGCCGAAAGGGCGATGCCGTCAAACTTCTCGAAAGGCAGGAGCTTTGAACCGACCTTAGGATAACCAGAGCGGCGTGCCGTTACATACTGGTCATCGGGCTGCTCACTGAAGTGCATCATCAGCTGGATGTAAATCTTCTCAAGGTCGGCCGACTTCGTGCCTGTCAGCTTAATGTTGTCGGTCGCGAGCATGGTGTCAATCTCACCCTTTTGCAATGCGATGGTCTTCTCAAACTTGTCGTATGCGTAGATGCCAGGATTGCCCTCATCGTAGTAGTAAGGAATCTTGTTCGACTTAGCAAGCTTGTCGTACTCCTCAACAGAGGCGCGCACGCCAGCGTAATACCACTCCTGATAAGTCTTACCAGCAATGGCGCTTCCCTTGAGGCAAGCGAACTCAGCCAAGTAGAGGTTCACCTCGCCCGCTGTCATGTACATGGAGTAGAGAGGGTTGTCCTCGGTGTCCTGCAGCACGTTCATGTCGATCTTGCCGTTGGCTGATTGTGTCATGGCCGTTGGGAGCTGGAAGTCGTCACGACCCTTGCGCATCTCGGTTGAATAGTAGCTGAACGGAGAGTAGTCCTTCTTGTGGTCATCGTCCAACTTGATCTCATAGCGCAGGCCAGGGTTGAAATACTCCTCATACATCTCGTCTGACAGCTTGCCGGCAGCGTGTGAAGCCTTGGCATCCAACACGATTGGCACGGAGGTGTAACGAACCCAAGGCTCGCCCATGCCGCCCCACTTCTCGAAGTTGCCGTCCTTGTCGCGGATGACATTGGCCTTAACCTCAGAAGGCAGGTCGTCGTAGCGACCTTTGTCGATAAAGGCCTGCACTACGGAAGAGTTGAAGCTATTCTTGGTATAGATGAAGCGCACGCGTGGATCCTTTGCGCCAAGCATGAAGTTCATCACACTTCTTGAGGCCGACGGCGAGAGAATGCCGTTGCCGGTGCCATACACGTAGTCGTCGCTGCCCGAAGACTTAACAGTGGCCTTGCAGAAGAGGAAGTCGTCGTCGGTAGAGGTCATGAGACCAGCTTTGTTGCTTGCGGCCTCTTCCACGAGTTGCATGGCCTTGGCAGGCTCGTTGTTGTAAAGACGCGCGGCAATCTTCAGCTTCAACGAGTTGGCGAACCTTGCCCACTTCTTCCAGTCGCAGCCATAGGCGGCATCCTGGCCCTTGAAAGACACGAGGTCACCAGCCTGAAGCATGGTGATGTAGTTGTTCAGCTCCTCGATCCAGAGGTCGTAGAGGTCCTCTACCGACTCATACTTAGGAGTGAGGATGCCCTTGTCATCGTAATGGGCAGCCTCGGTATATGGGATGGAACCATACATATCGGTATCGAAGATGGCAAGGTAGATTGTCATGATGCCAGTGGCAGCAAGGAAACCATTGTTTTCCACAGTGCCGGTCTGGTCTATGTACTGCTGAATCTTGTTGCGGTAGTTCAGCGTGGCGATATACTGACTGCCCTGACCGCCATTCTCAGTCTGGCCTGTGTAGTCGCTTGAGTAGCTTCCGCCACACATTTGGCTCCACTGGTTGAAGTATTTCACATTATAATACCAGATAAGGTAGTCGTTGGGCTGGAAATCGTTGATGGCAGCCGCCATCAGACCCTCTGGCAAAGTCTTGGTCACGTTTGCCGGGTCGGTGTTGGTGCCCACCAAATCGTCTGCGCAACTGGTGAACGATATGGCAGCCAATCCAGCAAATAAGACGGAAAATATCTTTTTCATTTTCATGTCGTTTAATAATTGATTGTTCGTTGTCTCATTCTTACCTTTTGCTTACTTGCCGATTGTGGCCCTGAGGGTAAGCGTGAAGCTTGATGTCACGCCAGAGAACTGGCGGATTCGGAACTCAGCTGTAGTGGTACCTGCGACGGCCTCTGGGTTCTCCTTGTTAGGCATGGTGTTGAGCAGATAGCCGAGGTTATGGCCGGCGGCCGTGATGCTGAGGTTGTGCACGCCAATCTTGTTGGCGATCTTGTTGTCGAACATATAAGACAGCGAGAGGTCACGGAAGGCGATGTAGTTCAACGTCTTGAACCAGCTGTCGTTGATCACGCCCTGGCCCCAATTGTTGAGGAAGTAGTTCCAACCAGCGGCATGAACGTAATCGACCATGCCCTTGTCGAAGAGCTCCTGGTATGTCTCACCCGACTTGTAAGCGCCCGTGCCGACGGTATAGGTACCACCTTTAGGCAAGCGGATTTTCGTGCCCGCGAGCACGATACCGCTTGGAATGACGCCGTCGTCATACTTCACACCGTCCCACTTCGACGTGTATTCCGCGCCACCGTGATTGGTTCCACGTCCGGCGAGAGATGTCTTGGTGTAGCCGTATGCCGTACCGTAACGAGAGTTGTAGGATGCTACCTTGCCGCCGAAGCGCATGTCGAAGCTTGCGGAGAGAGTGAAGTTCTTCCAACGGAGAGAGGTGTTTATGCCACCGAGGAAGTCGGGAACCATGTTGCCCACTTTCTGCACCACGCCTGAACGCTGCACGGTAGGAATGTTGTAACCGGCGTTGTAGTAGCCCATGCTGAGCACCTGAAGACCAGATTCCTTGTCTATCTTAGGCATGGCGTCGGACATCAGCATACCATAGGTGCCACCAACCTGTGCCACGGAACCAATGCGGTAGTTACCGTAGTTTGGAGAACCCTGCAGGGTGATGTAGTCGGCGCAGAGAGGAGACAGCTCCTTGATCTTTGAGTTGTTCTTAGACCACGTGAAGTTCAAGTCCCACTGCCAGTTCTTTGTCTGGATAGGCGTGGTGTTGAGGGCTACCTCGAAACCAGAGTTCTGGATGTCGCCGGCGTTGATGAGCGCGCTGCTGTAACCAGAGGCGTAAGGAATGGACACCGTCATGATCTGGTCTGTGGTGTTCTCCTTATAGAATGTGAAGTCGAGACCAACGCGGTTGTTGAACATGCGGAAGTCGGTACCGATTTCCCACGACTTCTTGCGCTCTGGCTTGAGGTCATGGCTGTAGAAAGTACTTGGGAGCTTAGTCGCGAACTCTTTTCCGTTGTTGTTGGTGTAGTTCTCGAGAGTATAAGCCGAGTTGATGTAGTATGGGTCACAGTCGTTACCTACCTGTGCGTAAGAGGCACGCACCTTCCAGAAGCTGATGACCTTTGGCAACTTTAACGAGTTGGAGATAAGCCAAGAGGCGTTCACTGAAGGATAGAAGTAGCTGAACGTGCCGTGTCCGTCGGCGTAGATAAGGGCCGAAGACCAGTCGTTACGGCCTGTCACGTCGAGGTAGACCTGGTCGCGCCAGCTTGCACCGGCCTGGAATGCCACTGAGTGCATGATCTTTGTGCCATAGACTTTCGCGGATGTGTTATAGCCATCGATACCGTTGGCGAGGAAGTACTGGTTTGGCACGATGAAGTCGCCCTTTGTCTCTGAGTATATCTCCGAGCTGCGGCCATTGTAGAACTCGTAGCGCAGGAAGCCGTTAACGTGCCAATCCTCGTTGATTTGCTTGTCGACCATGAGGTTGGTGTTGAAGTTGATCTGCTGCTTGCGGCTCTGCTTGGTGGTATATTTACCGCCCTTGTTGTAATAGCCAGAGCCAGGATACTTGCCCTCAGCCTCCACGAAGTAATAGTTGTAGTTGCCCTCGGTAATCCACTTGAGCCAAGGCGTGAGCTGCCACGTGAGTTTCAGGTCGGGACGGAACGTGGTCTCTTTCTGGTAGTACTCATCCTCCCAGATGCTCCACCATATGCCGCGGCCAATGACGTAGCCCCACTTATCGCCATAGCTTGTGCTGGCGAGGCCGCCGTGGCTACCCTTGTACTTGTCGCGATAATACTTGGCATCGTACATACGGTCCCATGTGCCGTTCACGAAATACTCACCAATGTTAGGCTGCGCGTTGCGTGGCTTAGAGCTTGCGTAGTTCATGCTTGCCTCAAGCTCGATGTTGTCGGTGAGCTTATGCGAAGCCTTCGTCATCACGCTAAGGCGCTGGAAGTCGTTGTTTGGCAACGTACCGTTGTTGTAGCGGTAAGAGAGAGAGGTGTAGAACGACGTGCGGTCGTTGCCGCCGGAAATAGACACGTTGGTGTTGGTAGAGAAACCTGTGCCGTAAGCGTCCTTGAAGTTGTTCTTGTATGCCTGTGGGGTATAGAGCTGTCCATCATACATCTCTATCTTTCCGTCCTTGGCGTGCTGGCGGAGATACTCAAACGACGGACCCATTGCCGAGCCCATCTCATCGTATGCAGACAATGTCTTGTAAGATGCGTAGCCATCCTCATTGGTCCAATAGAGATCGTTCACGTTGAACGGACTGTTTGGCGAAGAGCAATAGAAGAACGACTCCGCATATTCGTTTTGCAACTCTGGCTGGCTTGTCACCTTGTCGAAGCCAAACGTCTGGGTGAAGTTGACCTGTGTCTTCTTCTTTCCCTTGCCGCTCTTCGTGGTGATGACCACGGCACCGTTAAGGCCGCGTGAGCCGTAAAGCGCGGTTGCGGCGGCACCCTTCAGCACCGACACTGTCTCGAAGTCGTCGGGGTTGAGGTTCTTCAGCTCGTTACCATAGTTCTGGGCGCCCGAAGCCCAGTCGGCGTCGTTCTCCACGACACTGTTGTCGAGAATCACGCCATCGATGACATAGATAGGCTGGTTGTTCTTGTTGAGGGTAGAGGCACCACGGATAAGAATCTTGGAGGCACCGAACATACCACCGTCTGATGAACTGATTTCCACACCGGCCACCTTACCCTGCAAAGCCTGCACGGGGTTGATGAGGTTGGCGTTGAGGTCAGAGCCCTTGAGCTCTGTCATGGCGTAACCCAGGGCCTTGGCGTCGCGCTTCATGCCGAGGGCGGTCACCACCACCTCGTCGAGGGCCTTGGAATCGTCCTTGAGCGTCACCTTGAGGTCTGCTCCATTAAACACGACCTCAGCTGTGGTCATGCCAAGGTAAGAGATGCGGATAACGTCGCCTTTCGTGACGTTCTTGAGCGAGAAGTTACCATCAATATCGGTAACCGTGCCCACTCCTGTCTTGCCTTTCACCAACACGGTTGCGCCAACCACTGGCTCACCTGCGGCATCAACAACGACACCTTTGCATTGCGCGTCTTGTTTCACGTCTTGGGCCTCGTTGACAGAGGTCACCGTGCCAGCATAAGCCGCGTTACCCCCCCCAATGGCCATTGAAGTGAGCGCGAGCAGCATGCCGACTGTTTGTACTCGTTTTGACATAGACTAAAAAATTAATTATATAATAAATGTATTTCTATTAACCATAATTAACGTCAAAAGGTTTCGTATAAAAGCCCTTAACGACTTTTCTGCAAAATTAGGTAAAATATTTGATATGGAAAACGAATATATTATATTTTTAATACTTTTTACACACAGGTTTCTTCACCGCCTCTGCCCTGCCAATGGCTTACACTTTTCGTGACAGCGAAAAGTGTACATGACAAGGCGACGCGTCTTATTGCTATATTGTTGAAAATTTCATTCCTCTATCACCCAATCCTCGATATTGCCAGTGGTGGAGTCGAAGTTGATGCCAACCTTGGTTATTGGCAAGCCGCAGAGGGCGAAGCGCTGGGCATAGTTTTTGAGGTTGATTTGCCCCAAGGCGGCCTGCGCGTTCTTGTCCAACTTCAGTTCGATGACGTAGAGACGGGTGTGTGTCAGCATCACGATGTCTACCCTGCCCTTAGGCGTGTGTACCTCCACATCCACCACATATCCCGTAAGGAGCGAGAAGATGATGAAGAGCATCTGCTGGTAATGGCCCTCATGGTTGGTGACGTTGCAGTAAGGCACGGTGCCGAGGAAGGTCTGGAGCAAACGCAAGGCCCCGTCCATGTCGTCGTGGCGTATCAGCACCGACATCTGGGCGATGGCGACATCGCCATTCTGGGCGAACATGCCCTCCAGATAGTTTGGCAAGAGACTCTCGAAGAGGCCCACCTTTATCTCCTTGTTGGGGAGGTCGAGAGTGTAAAGCTTACTAAACTTATCGTACCCCTTAATGGTAAGGTATCCGCTCTGATACAGTAAAGGCGTGATGGCGGTCATGTTATCAGTGGGAGCGTCGAAAGAGGAAGCCTTGGCGTACATCTTGCCAAGGTTGGCTGGCGCGACATTGAACTTGCGCATCATGTTGATAAGGTAGGTCGGAGTGCCCGAGGAGAACCAATAAGCGCCAAACTCCTTTGTCGCAAAGCAATTGAGCAAGCTGAAAGGATTGAACACGTCTGGCGACTTGGCTGAGAAATGATAACCGTCATAGTTTTCCTTCAATTCGGCAATCGTTTCCTCACGGGTCAATTCTTGCGATTTTGCCAATTCGTCTATATCCTCCGACATCTGCGC
>JALEJI010000031.1 GCA_022769825.1 Prevotella sp.
CATTAGAGATTTTTTCGTGCAAATAGTCAGGTTATAGTAAATTGTACCATCGTAATAGCATCTGTATGCTAACACAATATGCTTTTTCTATCCTATTCATAGACAAAAAGAAAGCGAAATTTTCTAATGACCGATTTGGGTTGAAAATAATCAGTTGAACATTATTTGTGAGCCGGCACGAGAGCGCTCCATGCAGAGCGATGCTTCTATTTATGCTTCTCGTAATAGTCAAGCGCTACCTTGATGTTCTTTTGAACCGCGCTCGTGCTGAACGTGGCCCCTGTGCATCCGTCTATAGCTGTCTTGGAAGCGAGCTTCTTGGCCTTGGAGACCTTCAAGTTGGCGTATTTGGGAAGTAGCGACTGCCTTACGCGCTTGAAATAAGGCACGGTCTCCTCGTTTTTCAACGCTACGACCTTCACCACTATGCCTTTCTTGATATACACCTCTACTGGCGTGGCCTTGCGATAGCCACGCGCGTCACGATTGAGGGCGAACGTAAATGTACGTGTGACATATCCAAGAGTCTTCACCTCAACGGTTACTTGACCAGTGGGGATATTGGCTATCAAGAACTTGCCATTGTCATCGGAAATGGCCCAAAGTTCCATGTTCTGGATTCTTATGGTGGCATAAGACAATGGTTTCTGGGTGACGTCGTCAACCACCTTGCCACTCACGGAATAGTGACCCGCGTTAGCAAAAGCGAATGACGAAAACACAATATACAGCAAGAAGGTTAATACTATCCTCATAACATACACGTATTAGCCATTAGATTGCAATGTTATTGTTTTTATATCAAATACTCAACAAAAAGCAAGCTTTTTACATCAAATAGAACAAAAATCATCAAAAATAATGATATTTCAGATTTTTCAAACAGACTGTTTCATAAAATTGGACATTTAAGAAGGTTACGCTTGATGAAAAAGATTGAAGTTTCTGAATTAAAAGGGAATTGAAAAAGGCCATTGTCGTTTTTTTTTCATAATTTTGTATGCCGTAAACCTACATACGGTAACCACGAAGCAAACACAAAACAAAAAAAAGACAATAAAACAGAAAATTTAGAATGGAACCTACACCTGTCACCTCATCGAAGCGTAGTCCCATATCATGGGTGCCTACACTCTACTTTGCCATGGGAATGCCTTTCGTGGTGCTCAACATGGTTTGTACGCTTATGTTCAAAGGACTTAACATCAGCGACGCGCAGATAGCATTCTGGACTTCGATAATAATGTTCCCGTGGACACTCAAGCCATTGTGGAGCCCACTGCTTGAAATCTACAAGACCAAGAAATTCTTTGTCATAGTGACGCAGATTGCGACAGGCTGCGTGTTCGGCCTCGTGGCAATGGCATTGCACCTGCCCAATTTCTTCGCGGTGACGATAGCCCTCCTTGCCGTAATAGCATTGAGCGGAGCCACACACGACGTGGCCGCCGATGGCGTTTACATGGCCACGTTGTCTAACGAGGACCAGGCAAAGTACATAGGATGGCAGGGCGCGTTCTACAACATAGCCAAGATAGCCGCGACAGGCGGACTGGTTTACCTCGCTGGAACACTGATAAAGCATTTCACTGGCGACGTGACAGGACTCGACGCCGTGGCAGCCGCGGCAGCCAAACATCAAGGCACCGTGATGGCCTGGACGACAATAATGGCAATCATTGGCATCGTGATGGTGGTTTTGGGTGTGTACCACATAAAATTCCTGCCTGCAGACGCAAAGAAAAAAGCTGACGAGAAGCCTGGATTCAAGGACACAATGCATGAACTGGGAGGCGTGTTTGCCGACTTCTTCCGCAAGCGACACATTATTTATTATATATGCTTCATTATCCTGTATCGCTTTGCCGAAGGATTCGTCATGAAGATTGTGCCTTTGTTCCTCAAGGCCGACCGCGCTGACCAGGGACTCGGACTCTCCGAGGAGCAGATAGGTATATGCTACGGCACCTTCGGCGCCGCAGCCTTCGTGATAGGAAGCATACTCGCCGGATACTACATAGCGCACCGTGGATTGCAGAAGTCGCTCTTCTCGCTTTGCTGCGTGTTCAATCTGCCGTTCGTGGCCTACACATTGTTGGCCATCTATCAGCCAGAGAGCCTGTGGCTTATTGGTGGTGGCATCGTGCTTGAGTATTTCGGCTATGGTTTCGGTTTCGTTGGCTTGACACTGTTCATGATGCAGCAAGTAGCGCCAGGAAAGCACCAAATGGCACACTATGCCTTCGCCTCAGGCATAATGAACCTCGGAGTGATGCTGCCGGGCATGCTCAGCGGCTTCGTGAGCGATTGGCTCGGCTATCGCGACTTCTTTATCTTTGTGCTCGTGTGTACCATACCTGCATTCTTGATAACATGGTTCGTGCCGTTCACGTACCCTGACAAGAAATAAATCAGGAATACAAAAAAATTATACTCTTAAACAAAATAGATTATGAGCAAACTCATCATTTCTGGCAACCCGTTGCCAAATATGCCTTGGGAAGACCGTCCCGAGGGCGCACGCTCACCGCTGTGGCGTTGTTCGAAGAACCCAATCATACCACGCGACCTGTTGCCAACAAGCAACAGCATTTTCAACAGTGCCGTCGTGCCTATCGGCGAGGGCTTCGCCGGAGTGTTCCGTTGCGATGACACCAACCGCCGCATGGTGCTCCACGTTGGTTTCTCAAAAGACGGCGTGAACTGGAACATCAACGAGGAACCTCTGCGCTTCGAGTGCGACAACAAGGAAATCGGAGAGTGGGTTTATGGTTACGACCCACGCGTGTGCTTCATAGAGGACCGCTACTACGTGACATGGTGCAACGGCTATCACGGCCCAACAATCGGCGTAGCATGGACCAAGGACTTCAAGACGTTCCACCAGCTTGAGAATGCCTTCCTGCCATACAACCGCAACGGCGTGCTCTTCCCTGAGAAAATCAACGGACGCTTCGCCATGCTCTCTCGCCCAAGCGACACTGGCCACACGGCATTCGGAGACATATTCTACAGCGAGTCGCCCGACATGGAGTTCTGGGGACACCACCGCCACGTCATGGCACCAGCCGCATTTGAGGTTTCGGCTTGGCAGTGCATGAAGATAGGCGCAGGCCCCGTGCCCGTAAAGACCTCCGAGGGTTGGCTGCTGTTCTATCACGGCGTGCTGCACTCATGCAACGGCTATGTCTATGCGTTCGGCTCGGCCCTGCTCGACCTCGAGCAGCCTTGGAAGGTAACGCATCGCTCTGGTCCTTACCTCATTTCTCCGCAAACGCCTTACGAGTGCATGGGCGACGTGCCAAACGTTTGCTTCCCATGCGCAGAAGTTCACGACCCTGAGACTGGCCGCATTGCCGTTTACTATGGTTGCGCCGACACAGTTACAGGCCTTGCGTTTGGCTATATTCCAGAGATTGTGGAGTGGACTAAGAAAAACAGCATTATCTAAGCTTTAGCACGACACACATAAAAATAAGGAGAGGGATGGAAAAATGCGATACGGCGTTTTCCATCCCTCTCTTTTTTATACTGAGTTACGCTTAAAGCTAAAGAGCTATTAATCATACCCAAAGTCATCAATAATAAGACGACAGGATTGTTATAAAAAAGCATGCCACACTCCCACTTCAAACATTCTTGATTACGAGATTCTTTATTGGCTTGATTCAGGCTCACCCGATAAACTAGGGGGATTAAGCATATAGCTTTGTAAGTCTGAAAAGAAAGAACTTTATATCCGTTACTCCCCTTGAAGCAGCTCTAAACGCCTTAATTTTAGCATTGAATGACTCTGCAAAAGCATTAGTTGCCCTGTTGACAAAGAAGTTCAAGACTTCATCATAATGCTCGTAAAGCGTGGCGGCAATAACATTGAAACTCTTAAAGCCAGAGTCGTCCACTTTGTTATACCAGCGTGCAAGCGAGAGTCTTGCAGCA
>JALEJI010000005.1 GCA_022769825.1 Prevotella sp.
CGATGAGAAGAAGATACCTCTCAGTAAGGCTTACGACTATGTCGTGACTTTCAAGGGAATGGACTTCTTGCGCCAATACCAAGACATTGAGAAGACCCTAAGCTATCATGAGATTGTCAATGATGTCTCACGTGTATGTGCAAATAACGGTGGTCGTCTATGATTCTCTATCACGGCAGTAACCAACTGATTACCAGAATAGACTTGTCAAAGAGCAAGGACTTCAAGGACTTTGGTCGTGGTTTCTATCTTACTAAGGATTATACACGTGCAGTCGCCATGGCTCAGCGGACCACTGCTATTATTGGAGAAGGCTGTCCAGAAGTGTCACCGTTCATATTCAATCCATCAAGATGCCCCATCGATGTAAGGATAAAGAAGTTCAATGGCAGAACGGCTGAATGGGCGCTCTTTGTGCTAAGGAACAGAGAAAAGAGTACTCTTCATGCCTACAAGCATGACTATGACATTGTAATCGGTCCTGTTGCTGACTCGCGTGTAGATGCCATATTACAGGAATATCGTAGGAGCTACGGCGACGTATACGCCAATAGCACTAACCTCAACAAATTGGCAAAACAGTTGAAATATCCTGGCCCGGAGTACATACAATACTGCTTTTGTACAGAAAAAGGAATTAGACAATTAATTTTAGACCTATGATTACAGATAAACTCGAAATAGAGAAATTGCTGTCAAGACTCACAACGTACATTGCCAATAAGCTGCACCTGTCAACCATGGCAGCTGTCGGAGCAGTATGCATGTCAAAGGTAGCCAATGAGTTGGCAGGTGGAAAGATACCAGAAGGAACGACCTTCGAAGATTTGTCAGAACGACTATTCAAAGAGGTAACGATGGCACAATGAGGAGCCTATGACAGTAAAAACGTACTATAAAAGAGCTTCGGCTAATGACTTCCACACGGTCCTGCGTCTTATTGACAATGGTAAATGGCTGAACGAAAGACCCTACCACGTCATCCATAGAGTAGCGAGACTGCCACACCATCATGGGGGAATGAACGATTTGACCGACTGGTGCTTCTCTAAGGAAAGCAATATCCTTATAGACACGCTTAGTGACAATACCGTAATGCACCGCCTCACAAAGAACTGCTGAACTTATTGCGGCCTCATTCATTTGCAAAACGGAGACCAACGGCAGGCATATCAGAAATCAGAAGTTGTCTGAAAACGAAATGGTGTCCTAAAGCATCGCATTGTGAGATTTTCGTTATCCATCTCCGTTTTGCGGGTCGCGGACGGCCACAAGGAACCGCACCCTGTAAAAACACTTGGTATGGTTGTGCTGTGTTTCAGTCAAGCAAGGGTCACGCCATGCGGAAGAGCAAGCGGCGATAACCTTAACTTGCGTCTTCACACTCTGTCAACCTGCCTCACGCCTTTCACGGCCTTTAGCTTCTTTACGAGTTGATTGAGGCGTGCCGTGTCTTCCACTTGGATGGTGAGGTTGCCAGAGAAGAGACCGTCGTGAGAATCGATATTGATAGACCTCATCACTATCTTCTCATCCTTTGAAATGATATTGGTGATATTGGAGACTATGCCAATGTCGTCGTGCCCCACCACGCGCAAGGTGATGGCATACTTCGACGAGCCTTTTCCTGCCCAGCGCGCCCTCACTATGCGATAGCCAAACCTGCGGCGCATTTCTGGCGCGTTCGGGCAGTCTTGCCTGTGCACCTTTATGCCGCCGCCAGCGGTGACGAAGCCGAAGATATCGTCGCCATAGATAGGATGACAGCACGGCGCGAGCTGATAGTCGATGCCCTTGAGGTTTTGGTCTATGGTGAGCACGTCGTCGCTCTCGTGGGTCAGCTCCTCTTGAGGACTCTCAAAGTTGAACTGGTCGGCCGACACTATCTCCTTGTCCTTGTTCTCCGTATGGTCGCGCACCTCCACATATTTGGCAATAACGTCGTTGGGGTCAAGTTTTCCGTCGGCTATTTGCTTATAGAAATCGGACACCACCTTGAACCCCATCTTCTTCACGAGATGCGCCATGATGCTCTCCTCAGCCTCGATGTGCTTGTTCTTGAAACGCCGCTCCAGCAGTTCCTTGGCATAGAGACCGTCCTTCTGCTGTGTCTCTTTCAAGGCAAGCCTTATCTTCGACTTGGCCTTTGGCGTCACCACTATCGACAGCCAGTCGCGTTTTGGCTTCTGGTTGCTTTGCGTTATCACTTCCACGGTATCACCGGAATGCAGTTCCTGCCTCATTGAGACAGCCTTGCCGTTGACCTTGCCGCCAACACAGGCATTGCCTATATTGGAATGGATGCGATAAGCGAAGTCGAGCACCGTGGAACGGGCCGGGAACTTGAACAGGTCGCCACGTGGCGTGAACACGTAGATGTCGTCTGGCTGCAACGACATCTTGAACTGGTCCATCACCTGAAGGTTGTCGCCTGCCTCCAACGCGGCACGTATGTTGGCAAGCCATTCGTCCATCTGGCCACCACTTTTTATGCCCTTGTAGCGCCAGTGGGCCGCGAGGCCATGCTCGGCTATGTCGTCCATTCGCTCGGTGCGTATCTGCACCTCCACCCATTTGTTTTCCGGACCAAGCACAGTAATGTGCAAGCTCTCGTAACCATTCGACTTGGGCACCGATAGCCAATCGCGCAATCGCTTCGGGTTAGGTTGGTACATGTCGGTTATGATGGAGTAGACCTGCCAACACTGTTGCTTTTCCATCTCGAGAGGCGAGTCGAGGATAATGCGTATGGCAAAGAGGTCGTAGATGCCCTCAAAGCCACACTGCTGCTTCTTCATCTTCTGCCAGATGGAGTGTATGGACTTGGTGCGCCCTTTCATGTGGAACTTCAACCCTGCCTTTTCCAGCTTGTCACGAATAGGGCCAATGAAGTGGTCGATATATGCGTCGCGACTTGCCTTTGTGGCGTTGAGCTTCTCTTTTATCATGTAGTAGGCGTCGTGCTCCATGTACTTGAGCGAGAGATCCTCAAGTTCCGACTTCAGCGTGTACAAGCCGAGTTTGTGGGCAAGGGGCGCGTAAAGATACGAAGCCTCTTCCGACACCTCACGCCTCGCGTCGGCCATCGGCGTGTCGCGAATGAGACGCATCACGCACACACGGTCGGCAATCATGATGAGTATGACGCGCATGTCCTCGGCAAACGACAACAGCAAGTTGCGGAAGTTGTCGCTGCCTATCACGGGATTCTTGTCGTAGAGATGCTGTATCTTGTAGAGCCCATGAACGATGTGCTCCACGGTTTCGCCATATTTCTCGGCCACTTCCACGAAGTTGTCCACATGGCATGCCCACAAGAGCGTGGCTATCACCGACTCGCGGCGCAAGCCAATCTCATCGACGCAGATGCGTGCCGTCTCCATGGCTGTGACTATCGGGTTCAGTCCGAACACGTCGCGACTAACGTGGCCATCAGCGATGGCCTTGCGCAGGCTCGCCTTGAGCTTGGCCATGTCATCGCGCGGCATAGCGTCGCCGACCTTGTCGAAGATATATCGGCGCAACCGCCATACCTCGTCAAGCTCTTCACGAGTAAAAACAAAAGGCTTGTCTTCCATTTTTCATTCCTTTAAGTTATCCCACTTTGTGATCAACACTGTTTCATCGTCCGCGCCCGACGCGAGGCGGAATCATTATTCAGCCAAGCACTTGTCGAGTTCGGCTTCGATGGCCTTGCGGTCGAGATGCTGACCTATGAACACTATCTTCTGCATACGGTCGCCGACCTTCGGGTCCCAATCTTTCTTCACGTCGGGATTCTTGTCGAGGAAGTCGGCAAGCTCGTCGGCAGGCATCGTGGCATACCATTGACCAGCGTTGGTAATGTTGAACTGCTTGCCTGACTGCTCAAAGAGATAGCACGTGTCCTTCTCGTCAGCGAAATAGCACATGCCCTTGGCACGCACCACGCCCTTGGGCCATTTGGTAGACACGAACTCGTCGAAATCGCCAAGGCTCATCGGGGCACGACGCTTCCACACGAAAGTCTGGATGCCATATTCCAGGGCCTCGCCGCTCTCCTCGTTCTCAAGCTCGTCGTCATCGTCTTCCATGGCCTCAATCCAGCGAGCCGACGTAGCCACCTTGTCGAAATTGAAGAGATGCGTGTTGAGAATCTTGTCGAGATCCACGTCGCCATAGTTGCACTCGTAAATCTCCGCCTTAGGCTGTATGGCCTTGATCACGGCACGAAGATGGCAAAGCTCCTCTGGCGACACCTCGGATGCCTTATTGAGCAAGATGATGTTGCAGAACTCTATTTGCTGGATTACGAGGCTCTCAAGGTCGTCCTCGCCCATGTCCGGCTTCTGCAAGGCATCGCCAAGGCCAAACTCGTCGCGCATGCGAAGGGCGTCAACAACGGTCACGATGGAGTCGAGACGCGCCACGCCGTTCATCATGATTTTCTCGGGAATCATGCGCGGATAAGTGGATATGGTCTGCGCGATGGGGGCGGGCTCGCAAATACCCGACGCCTCGATGACGATATAATCGAACTTCTTTTGGTTGATGATGTCGTTGAGCTGTTGCACGAGATCCATCTTGAGCGTGCAACAGATGCAGCCGTTCTGCAAGGCCACGAGCGAGTCGTCTTTTTGTCCAACCACTCCACCGTTCTCAATGAGAGAGGCGTCGATGTTGACCTCACCTATGTCGTTGACGATAACGGCAAACTTTATACCCTTCTCATTCTTTAATATTCGATTGAGAAGGGTAGTCTTACCGCTGCCCAAATAACCCGTGAGCAGCAAAACGGGTGTTTCCTGTCTTTCCATTGTGTTTTTGCATTCATGGCCAAGCGGCCGGTATTTGTTGCAAAAGTACAAAAAAGGTGCCAAAAGCGTGGCTTGAAAGACAAAGATTAATGTTTCAGAAGCATAATATTTCCTAAAGGTCGTTCTTCATCTCCCAACCTGTAATTGTAGAGACCACTGGGATGAGCGTGGACGCTATCTTCTGATGGCCTTTCCAGTTGGGATGCCAGTCTGATCCAATGTCGTGACCTTTGACCACGACACCGGGCATTGGCTCAGTCACACGCACGTTTTTCATGCCCGCCACATTCTCGCCAAGCTCTTTAAGGGCGGCAAGAAGGAAGATGTTGGCAGAATGCGGAGTTACGCAAAGCACGGGCAGGTCATTTCCATAATGGCTTTTCACCGTTTTGATAAGTTTTACGTATTTGCTCACGTAGTCGGCAGGAGCGCCATTCCTGGAGAAATCGTTTGTACCGAGGTTGATAATCACGAGATTCGGGCGATACTGCTTGAAATCATAGGCCACGGAATCGTGGTCGTCGAACAGCAATGGATAACGCTGGCTCATGGTGCGCATGGTCTTTCCGGCATAGTTGCGCGCGACACCCATGCCCGAATGAGCCACTATCACGTAGTCGGCATCGAAATAGCGTGCCAGGGCACAAGCGTAAGCCTTGTCGCAGTTCTCGGTCTTCAGCTCGAAGTGGCTGTCCTCAGTGCCCTCAGAGCCATAGCCGCACGTATAGCTGTCGCCTATCACCTCTATCAAACGGCTTCTCCGCGGCACCGCCTTAAACGAGCCTTTGCTGCCTGCCGTGAACGAGAAGATGGTGGAACGGCCATACTCGCCCTCTGTCACCTTCTGCAGACGCAGGCGGTGAGTGCCTTTTCCAAGGTTCTTGGCGAGCACAATGTCGTGAGGCTCCTTGCCCGTGAAGCGCAACTTTCCCATGAGCTTGCCGTCTATGAACACCTGATGGTAGCTCTCACCCTCTTCACTAACTCTTGCCGCGATGGAAGAGCCTGTAAAATCGGTTTGCACATAGGTGCCAACCCAGTCGTAGCTCACGGCGCCATTGTCCATGCGCTGCACACGTCCCGTAAAACTGATGTTAGGGTCATTGGCCTTCACCGTGCGATCGGCAAAGGCAACACTCGTGGCCATGAAAAGCGCGAGTGCCAAAGATATTAGTTTTCTCATTGATTAAATATAAGATTGTCATATTGTCGGTAAACGATTGTGGGTGGCCAACATTGGCTACCCACAATAATTATAAGACAGGGCAAGCCTCCTCGCAAGCGGACCGACTATTTCTTTCGCTGCGACTTGCGGTTGGCTCTCTGCTCACGGTATTTGGCTTTTTGCCTGGCAGAGCCAGAGCCGTGTGCTCCGGTCACATATTTCTTTTTCTTGGCTTTGGTTCTCACCTTGTCATCATCTTTCTTCTGGCCTGAAGCCTTCTTGAAACTGATGCCATTGACGAGAAGCTCCTCGAAGTCATCCATGTGGCACAAACAAGTTTAGTGGTGGAACAGGCGCACGTGTGTCATTGCCATTGCGATGCCGTATTTGTCGCAGGTGTCAATGACATTGTCGTCGCGAATGGAACCACCGGCCTGGGCTATGAACTCCACCCCACTCTTGTGGGCGCGCTCAATGTTGTCACCGAAGGGGAAGAAAGCATCTGAGCCAACACACACGTTCTTGTTCTGCGCGATCCACTCTTTCTGCTCAGGACGGAGGAAAGGCTCCGGCTTCTCCGTGAACCACTGCTGCCAAGCGCCATCGCGCAACACGTCCTCATATTCCTCTGAGAGGTACACGTTGATACAGTTGTCTCGGTCGGCGCGGCGGATATGATCCTTGAAAGGCAAGTTGAGCACTTTCGGGCTCTGCCTCATCCACCACTCGTCTGCCTTGCTGCCTGCCAAGCGCGTGCAGTGGATTCGGCTCTGCTGACCGGCTCCGATGCCGATAGCCTGTCCGTCCTTGGTGTAGCACACGGAGTTTGACTGGGTATATTTCAACGTAATCAAGGCAATCTTCAAGTCGCGAATGGCCTCTGGCGTGAACGTTTTGTTCTTCGTTGGCACGTCCTCGAAGAGCTTGGGATCGGAGAGATCCACGTTGTTGCGGCCTTGCTCGAAAGTCACACCAAACACCTGCTTGCGTTCCACTGGCTCTGGCACATAGTCGGGGTCTATCTTTATGACGCAGTAAGTACCCTTGCGTTTGGCCTTCAATATCTCAAGAGCCTCGGGAGTGTAATCAGGGGCTATCACGCCATCGCTGACCTCTCTCTTGATAAGCTTGGCCGTAGCCTCGTCGCAAGTATCGCTCAAGGCACAGAAGTCACCGTAAGAACACATGCGGTCTGCTCCACGCGCGCGAGCATAGGCATTGGCAAGCGGTGTCAGCTCGAAATCCACATCATCAACGAAGTAGATTTTCTTCAGCGTGTCGCTCAGTGGGAGGCCCACTGCCGCGCCAGCCGGACTGACGTGCTTGAACGAAGCGGCGGCCGGCAGACCTGTCGCGGCCTTCAGTTCCTTGACAAGCTGCCAAGAGTTGAGAGCATCGAGAAAGTTGATGTAGCCGGCACGTCCATTGAGAATTTCCACTGGAAGCTCACCGTGCTCCATGAAGATGCGTGCGGGCTTCTGGTTTGGGTTACACCCGTACTTTAGTGCGTATTCCTTCATTAT
The DNA here is from genome assembly GCA_022769825.1 of Prevotella sp. GTDB lineage: Bacteria > Bacteroidota > Bacteroidia > Bacteroidales > Bacteroidaceae > Prevotella. Next base: position 7,485 of record JALEJI010000005.1, read on the forward strand.
TAATTGATATTTAATGAATGTTGTGGCAAAGGTAAGAAAAAAAGTCGTATCTTTGCCGCGCGTTACAGAAAAAGTATGTGAGAAAAATGAAAAGAGACTTGAAACTTCTTATTGAGACAACAGGCAAGAAGGCAAAGGAAGGAAAGCATGAGCTTGAGCACGACCTCGAGGGCCTATCCAAAAAGTTGTTGAGGCATCACATCAACTTGAGCGTGACCTCATTGAAGAAACTCCTTGAGCTTGTCACGGGCAAACGCAAGTTATCATTGGCTGCTCGCGACCGTCTGGCCCTCTTCGCGGGGTTCCAAAGCTGGAGCGACCTTGAGGATGCCATCCACGGAAACACCGACGCAAGCGTCAACTACAAATAACGGAAAAAAGGAAAGAGCCGTTCCTCCAAATGGAAGAACGGCTCTTTTTTAGCTTTGTCAAGCGCAATATTATTCGCCAGTGACGACACGCTTCTCCTGGATGCGAGCAGCCTTACCAGTGAGCTTACGCAGATAGTAAAGCTTAGCGCGACGCACCTTACCGTACTTGTTGACCTCGATGTGGTCAATAGCGGGAGACTCAGCGGGGAAGATACGCTCTACACCCACCGTGCCAGACATCTTGCGCACTGTGAAACGCTTCTTGTCTCCGTGGCCACTGATCTTGATCACGACACCACGATAGAGCTGAATACGCTCCTTTGAACCCTCGACGATTTTGTAAGCGACAGTGATAGTGTCACCTGCCTTGAATGCAGGAATCTGCTTGCCGGTTGCAAATGCTTCCTCAGCAACTTTAATTAAATCCATTGTTAATTGTAATGATTAAATGTTGTCCGTCGCTCCAACCCGACATAGCCTGGGAACACTTCTCCCAACCAGCGGTCGAGCCGAAAAGCTGTGCAAAGGTACTGACTTTTAGCGTAATAGAAAACTTTTAGGCGGTTTTCTATCCTTTTTTAACACTTTATCTTCATTTCAGATGTGCGAGGGTGAGCCTCATCTTGCCTATATAGATGCCGCTCTTGCCGTTCTGGTCGTCGGGCGTGGGGTTGCCGTCAGCGTTGTCGACATATCTGAGCTTCTTGAAATAAGTGTGACTGTGGCCCCCGAGCACGAGGTCGATGCCGCGCGTATGGCTTATCACTTCCTGGTCGCCCATGCCATTTTCTTCCCATCCCAAGTGTGAGACGCAAATCACGAGGTCGCAACGCTTCTTCTTCAGTATGTCAACCATCTCCTGTGCCGTTGCCACGGGGTCGAGATATTCCGTAGAACGGTAATTGTTGTGGTCCACAAGGCCATCGAGCTTTGGCGCGAGACCAAACACGCCTATTTTCACGCCGTCGCGCTTGATTATGACATAAGGCTTCACTATCTTGTCGAGGTCGTATTCATGAAAGCGATAGTTGGCGCACACCACCGGGCAGTTGAGCTTCTTGAACAGGCGAGCCATGTTTTCCAGGCCGAAGTCAAACTCGTGGTTGCCGATGGTAACGGCATCATAGCGCATCATGTTCATCAAGCCCACCTCAACGTCGCCTTTGAACAACGTGTAGTAAGGCGAGCCTTGCGAGAAGTCGCCACTGTCGAAGAGCAGGAGACTTGGGTCTTTCGCGCGCTCTTCCTTGAGCATTGCCACACGGCGCAAGAAGCCTCCACGCCCGGCTTGCAGGGTATCGGCAAGGTGGGGCGACAACGGCATGACACAGCTGTGGGTGTCGTTGGTGTGGAGGATGGTGAGCCGCTTCTGCGCGAGCATGGTGACGCTGCAGCAAAGCAAGAACATCACCGCGGCGTGCCTTAATGTATTGGAGAGCCTTAATATATTAATGTGTAAGAATGTGTGTCTTGACGTTTTCATCTTTTTGGTTTTTCTTCTCTGTATCATTTGATTATTCCGCTTGGCTCATTCCACCGTGACTCTGCCTTCAACCTTTGAGTCCACGGCCTGGCCTTGCGCTTTCTTCTCATCAAAATATTTCACAATGACATGTCTCACGTCGTTGGCCTCACCAGTTGGCGACACGACATTGGTCTTCGACTTGAACGCCGTCAACCCGTCGTTGCCCTGTGCCAGGTAGTCGAGCGTGGCCACGCGATAATTCTTTTGTGGGTCAATGGCCTTACCGTCAAGTGTCACCGACTTCAGCGTGCCGTCTTTGGCTATGGCCATCCTCACGCCGTGGCTCACGCCCTCGCCATGACGCGCCGCCATCTCCTTGAAGAGCTGAAGCGTCTTCTCGCCCGTGAGGGTCAGGAAACAGATGTGGTTCTCAAAAGGTGCCACGTTGAGCACGTCGCCATAGGTTACCTTTCCCTCTGGCAACGACGCGCGTATGCCGCCCATGTTGTAGACTCCGAAATCGGGTGCCTCGTTGAATTGCTTGCCTCCCCACACGAGTATGTCGGCGAGCAGGTTGCTGAGGTCACTCTCAGGCCTGCTGGCTCTCATGGGATGTGCCGTGGAGCCTACCACGGGCGACATTTTCTCGTCCACCTGGCGCTCATACGGCTTTAGGAACTCCGCGGCTTGGGCGTCTGGCTTGGCGTCGTAACGGTTGTCAACGAGCACTCGGGTGCGATCCACGCTGATAAGGCGGTAAGGGGTGTGGCAAGACGTGGCAAGCAAGAGCGCCACGACTGGTAGAAAGTTCTTTATCGAATATCTCATTATAGTATGTGTGTTTATCATGATAAGCGTTTCATTCAAAATAGAAAGTCAAGGCTATCATCTTTGAACGGGCCTTGCTCACGGAGGTGGCGAAGACACGTGTTGATGGGTCATTGAGGCGAGCGGCGTGACCAGTGTCAAGGCTGTTGGTCAGACCAAACATGAACTTCAGCTCTGGCCTCAACTTGAAAAACGGCAGGTAGAAGTCGCATCCCAAGCCTGTCTCAAAGTAAAGGTCATAACGCTTGAGCTTTATGATGTCATCGCTTTTCCCGCTCAGGTTTACCACAGGGCTGATGCCCGCCATGACATACGGGCGGTGGTTGCCAGAGCGTTTCGCGGCATAAATCAGGTCCATGGAGCAGGCTATATACACCGACTTGAGGTTTTGTGTCCTGCTTGCCATGCTGTCGGGCACCTCCGTGCCAACGTTGTGAAACGTGACGTGGCGACTACCGAAATACAAGGTCGGTGCAAGGCGAAAAGAGAGATAGTTGCCCAAGCGCGCCTCTCCAAGCACGCCGACATTGAAACCGTAGTCGTAGCGGTCTTGGTCGGTGGTTATCGTGTATGTCTGCGTGGTGCCATCGGCAAGCGTCACCGTTTGCGGCCCCACGCCGACAAGCTCCAAGTCTTGGGCGTGAGTGCCCACGAGGATGCCGAAATGGAATGGGCGCAGATCAGTATAAGGACGGTTCTGCACCGTGCGGTCTTGGGCTGCCACACTGACTGCCATCAGGAAAGAGAGTATCGCGCAAAATAATTTCTTCATATTATATACAACGTGGGAAATGCCATTTTATTGTATAAGATAGGCTGCACTATCTTGGCCAATAATACCAAATATAAGGTATCAGAATGTTAAAAACGGAAAAAAAACATACCTATTTGTAGGTATTTAAGCAAAAGTCATTATCTTTGCAATACCACATTGAGGTAAGCCAGCTTTATAGCCGTAAGGCACTCGTGAGGACAACATTACAAAAACATTATTAATTTATAAACGTAAAAGAATTATGGCATACGTAATTGGTGACAACTGTGTCGCATGCGGAACTTGCATCGACGAGTGCCCAGTAGGAGCTATCTCTGAGGGCGACATCTATCACATCAACCCCGACGAGTGCACAGAGTGCGGCACATGCGCTTCTGTTTGCCCCAACGAGGCAATCAGCCTTCCTGAGTAAATCTTCCATTTATAAAGGATAAAGTAAAGGCGCGCCTAAAGCCACATGGCTTTGGGCGCGCCTTTCTTGTTTGCCTTGCTTACTTCTGCACAAACCACAAAGGGGTGCCTCGGAGCACCAACGGTGTAGTGCTTGTATCAAATGTTCCATCAATGTAGGCGCCATAAGCTATGAGCTGCAACTGCATGATTCTCGACGTGGAGTTGTACTGACCGAAGGAATAGGAGTTGTTTGCCGCGAACACGAGCTTTATCTCATGCTTCGCGCCACCATAAGTGACATTATAAGTAAGGCCAGTGGGGTTGATAAGCCACTGCACCGGGTTCATGTTGACAAAGCCTATGTAGCAGTTCATCGGCTTGGATGACTGTGCCGCTATGGCTTTGCGAATCTCCTTGTGCTCAGCGCTGGTGGTGTCAATCAACGACGCAACGGCCTTGGCTGATACGTTGTTCAAAACCATTGTTGAGTCTGACGTGATATTCCACGACGCGGGAATGCTGTCGGTCTTGCTGTTGCCTTTGTCGGACTTGCCGGCGACATAGACCAACTTGCCTGAATGAGGGCCGGCCACTGCGAAATAGCATTGCTGAATCTGCTCTTTCGTGAGGCTTTGATTGCTGTTGTCATCGCTGTTAAAGCATGAGGTCATGCCGAAAACCGTGAGCACTGCGGAAAGGAAGATTCCGAAAATCTTGAATGTTCTCATTTTTTATTTATTTACGATTTGATTAATTTGTCACGAGATGTTGCCGTCATGGCATAAGCCTGACTACCAAAGTAAATGCAAGGCTTATGAAAACCTTGCATCAACTATCCGAAAAAAGCGTTAAAAATCAAACTTTACCTCTTTCATTATTTGCCTTGTAGCCCCAGCCAGGCTCTCAACAAAGCCTCCGGCCCTCTCGCGGCTTTGCTCAAGGGCCTTGTCGTCGGCAAGTTTCCGCATGACGCCCACGAAGTCGTCATAACTGGTTATCTCGAAACCTCCACCGGCCTTGAGCAGTCCTTGCGCCTCCTGGAAGTTCTTGTTGTTTGGCCCGAAGATGACAGGCTTCCCCCAAACGGCCGCTTCCAGCACGTTGTGGATGCCAACCCCGAAGCCTCCGCCCACGTATGTGACATCGGCGTAGCGATATATGCTCGACAAGAGGCCGAAACAGTCGATGATGAGACACTCGGCCCCAACCACGTTCTCGGTCGTGGCCTCGGTGTAGCGCACTGTCTTGCGCTCAAGCTTGCCAAGTATCTGCTTCATGTGGTCATCACCTATCACGTGTGGGGCTATTATGAGCTTCCAGTCGCGGTGCTCGTTGAAATATCTTATGAAGATGTCCTCGTCGGGAGGCCAGCTGCTTCCGGCAATGAAGACATGGGGCCGATCCTCGGCGGTGCCGCCGACAAAATTCTCCACTATCGGCAACGACTTGCCCGCGTCCCTGATTTGCAGCACTCGGTCGAAACGCGTGTCTCCAGTCACGGAAACGCAGTCAATGCCAATGGATTTCAGCAAGTCGCGGCTCTCCTCGTTTTGCACGAAGAAATGGGTGAAGCAGTCCAGCACCTTGCCGTAGCCCTTGCCGTAGGCGCGGAAGAATATCTGGTTTGGGCGGAAGATGCTCGACACCGAGAACGTGGGCACATGGCGCTCTTTCAGCATGTGCAAGTAGTTGGACCAGAACTCATACTTGATAAAGAACGCCATCACCGGGTTGGTCAGCCGCAAGAAGCGGCGGGCGTTGCGCTTGGTGTCTATGGGCAGATACACCACGACGTCAGCGCCATCATAGTTTTTCCGCACCTCATAGCCCGACGGCGAGAAGAACGTGAGCAATATCTTGTAGCCAGGATGCTCGCGCCGTATCGCCTCCATTATGGGTCGGCCTTGCTCAAACTCGCCCAATGATGCCGCGTGGAACCATATATACATGGCGTTGGGGTCTATCTTTTCGCGCAACACGCGGAAAGTCCGGTGTTCGCCTTTCCACATGGCGCGCACCTTCTTCGAGAAGAACGACGCCACCCACACGCCAATGTTGTATAGAATGATAAACAGCTCGTACATCAGCCCAACACCTCAATAGCTTTCTCCATTCGCTTTATGGTCTCCTCCTTGCCGAGGAAAGCCGAGATGTCGAACATGCCCGGGCCTTTGCCAATGCCCACGAGGGCCAGACGCCACGCGTTCATCACGTCGCCCATCTTGTATCCCTTGTCGGCTATCCACTTCTCCACCACGGGTTCCTGTCCCTCCACGGAGAAGTCGCCTATGCCCTTGAGCACGTCTACGAGCTCCGTCATCTGCTGGGCCGAGAAGTCTTTCCAGCGCTTCTTTGCCGTCTTCTCGTCGTAGGCCGTCGGGGCGATGAAGAAGAAAGAGCACAGTGGCCACAACTCCTTTACGAAGTTGACACGGTCTTTCATCATGCGCACCACCTGCCTTACGCGGTCAAACGACTCGTCGATGCCGTTGTTGGCCACTATCGGGGCGAAGAGCGTGGCTATCTCGTCGTCGCTCTTGCGCAGGATATACTCGTGGTTGAACCAGATGCCTTTTTGGTAATCGAACTTCGCGCCACTCTTCGAGCACTTGGTGATGTCGAACGCCTTTACCAGCTCGTCGAGCGAGAACAGCTCTTGGTCGGTGCCTGGGTTCCAGCCCAAGAGGGCGAGGAAGTTGACCACGGCCTCGGGGAAATATCCGCTCTCGCGATAGCCCGACGACACCTCACCCGTCTTGGGGTCGTGCCATTCGAGCGGGAAGACCGGGAAGCCGAGTCGGTCGCCGTCGCGCTTCGACAGCTTGCCCTTGCCCTCCGGCTTGAGCAGCAACGGCAGGTGGGCGAAGCGAGGCATGGTGTCTTCCCAGCCAAACGCCTTGTAGAGCAGCACGTGAAGCGGCGCGCTCGGCAGCCACTCCTCGCCACGTATGACATGGGTTATCTCCATCAGGTGGTCGTCCACGATGTTGGCGAGATGGTATGTGGGCAGCTCATCGGCACTTTTGTAGAGCACCTTGTCGTCGAGGATGTCGCTCTTCACGCACACATCGCCACGAATGAGGTCGTTGACGTGAATTTCCTCGCCTGGCTCCACCTTGAAGCGGACGGTGTATTGCGCGTCGCTGTCGAGCAGCTGGGCCACCTCTTCCTTAGACAGCGTGAGGGAGTTGCGCATCGACATGCGGGTGTGGGCGTCGTACTGGAAGTTTTTCACCTCCTCGCGCTTTTTCTCCAGTTCCTCAGGCGTGTCAAAGGCTATGTAGGCCTTGCCGTCGTCGAGAAGCTGCTTCACGTATTTCTTGTATATCTTGCGACGCTCGCTCTGGCGATAAGGGCCGTGGTCGCCGCCGAACGACACGCCTTCGTCGAACTTGATGCCGAGCCATTTGAACGACTCTATGATATAGTCTTCTGCCCCTTGCACGAAACGATGGCTGTCGGTGTCCTCAATGCGGAACACGAGTTCTCCACCATGCTGGCGGGCAAACAGATAGTTGTACAAAGCCGTGCGGACTCCGCCAATGTGGAGCGGACCTGTTGGACTTGGGGCGAAACGCACCCTGACTTTTCTTTCTGACATATCGAAGAATAAATGTTTTTGAGGAACATCGCTTATGGTTCCTCTTGAAATTATTTTTTGCAAAATTAATACTTTTTTTCTGCTTTGATTGATTTTTTTCGTATTTTCGCAGCAAAAACACATAGGCACCATCATAAAGCGCCGCATTTAAGTCAGCCACATGAACACTTTCAAGAAAATCATAGGGCAAGAGGAGAACATCTGGCACAGCCTGGCCATCCGCGCCGGCCTCGTGTTTCTCACCTCTTTCATCATCATCTGGTTTCTTCCACGCAACGAGGCCAAGCAATACGCCTACGAGATTGGCGAGCCTTGGCATTATGGCACGCTGATAGCGAAGTTCGACTTCCCTGTCTACAAGACCGACGAGACGGTGCAACGTGAGCGCGACTCGCTGCTACATTCCTTCCAGCCTTACTACAACTACGACAACAGCGTGGAGTCGGTGCAAACGGCCAAGCTGAGGGTCGAACTGGCAAAGGCCGGCACGCTGCCGCCGGGATTCGCGCAGGCCTTGATAGAAAAGCTGCACCAGCTCTATCAGACGGGCATCATGGGGACACCGCAATACAACTCGTTCAACAACGACACCACGTCGCAGATAAGGGTGGTCTTCGGCAAGGACGCGGAGTCGAGGAAGGTGAGCCTCATCTATTCCACCATGACGGCCTATGAGCTGCTGTTGGACGACAGCTATCTCTCCAAAGAGCGGCTGCTGATGCAGAGGCTCAACATGAACGACTACATAATGCCCAACCTCATACTCGACCGCAACCGCACGGAGACGGCACGCAACGACTTGCTGTCGGGCATAACGCCGGCGAGCGGAATGGTGATGGCCGGGCAGAAAATCATTGGCCAGGGCGACATGGTAGACGACTACAACTATCGCGTGCTCAACTCCATGGAGAAGGAGATTGACCGGCGCCAGGCCGGCAAGTCGCAGATAACGCGCCATTTCGTGGGCAACATCATCTACGTGATCGCGTTCATGCTGCTCTTCACGCTCTACCTGACGCTCTTCCGCCGCGACTATTTCTCCAAGCCAAGGTGCGTGGCCATGCTCTACACCTTCATTGCCTTGTTCCCGCTCTGCGTGTCGCTGATGATGGAGCACAGCTATTTCAGCTTCTCCGTCTACGTGCTGCCGTTCGCCATGGGGCCAATCTTCGTGCGCATCTTCTTGGACTCGCGCACGGCGTTCGTCACCCACCTCATCACCGTCCTCATATCGGCGTGCGCCCTGCGCTATCAGTTCGACTTCATCATCATCCAGACCATTGCCGGTCTCATCGCCATCTACTCGCTGCGCGAGGTGTCTACGCGCTCGCAGATATTCCGCACGGCGCTATGGGTCTTCGTGGCAACATGCGCCATGTATTTCGCGCTGAAACTCATGGAGAGCAACGGCGACATGAGGTTCGGGCGGAGCATGTACTACCACTTCCTCATCAATGGCGTGCTGCTGCTCCTGGCCTACCCTCTCATGTTCGTGGTGGAGAAGACGTTTGGTTTCGTGTCGGTGCTGACGCTCATCGAACTGTCTGACACCAACAAGGGGTTGCTTCGCAAGCTGTCGGAGATAGCCCCTGGCACCTTCCAGCACTCCATCACCGTGGGAAACCTCGCATCGGAGATAGCCAACAAGATAGGGGCAAAGGCCACCCTCGCCCGAACGGGCGCGCTCTACCACGACATAGGCAAGATAAAGAACCCGGCGTTTTTCACCGAGAACCAGCAGGGCGGCATGAACCCGCACGACAACCTGACCGAGAAAGAGAGTGCAAGGATAATAATAGCCCACGTGACCGACGGCGTGAAGCTTGCCGAGGAATACGACTTGCCGGTGGTGATTCGCGACTTCATACTGACGCACCACGGCTGTGGGATGTCTAAGTATTTCTACATAAAATATCAAAACGAGCACCCAAACGAAGTGGTCGACAAGAGCCCGTTCACCTACCCTGGCCCCAACCCTTCGACGCGCGAGCAGGCCATACTAATGATGGCCGACTCGTGCGAGGCGGCTTCTCACTCGCTGAAAGAATATACCGAGGAGAGCATAGCCAAACTGGTGAACCAACTGGTGGACCAGCAGGTCAAGGACGGGTTGTTCAGCGAGTGCAAGATAACGTTCTACGACATAGCCGTGGCAAAACAGGTGCTCATAGAGCGGCTCAAGGCCATCTACCACACGCGAATAAAATACCCAGAAAGGATAGTAAAAGAATAATAACGAAAAAAAAGTTGCCTCGACCATGCAATCTTTCGCCATCAACAGCATTTATGTAGTCGAGACAAAGCATCACATTATATATTAATATCATAAAGAACAAACCATGATGAACAAAGCATTTGCCCAATTGGGCTACGCGGCCATGACGACGGCAGTGGCCGCCCTGACGCTCGGATCGTGCGCCACTAAGAAGGCCCAGCAAGAGAAGGATAACAACATGCAGATAGTGAGGGGCGACAACATGGACGACAACTACCTCATATTCAGCGACGCGGAACGCGCGGCCGTGGACAACACCAACGAGTTCGCGCTCAACTTGTTTCGCACGCAGGCGGGCATGGACTCCAAGGTGGTGTCGCCCGTGAGCGTGGCTTATCTCATGGGCCTGCTCGCCAACGGCGCCAGCGGCGCCACCCAAGCCGAGATAATGAAGGCACTGAGCATGGACGGCACGTCGCTGACAACCCTCAACGAGACTTACAAGGGCATACTCAACACGGCTTCGCGCCACGACAGCCAGACCAAGGTCAACATAGCCAACTGCGTGGCCGTGAACAAGCAGGTGACGCTCAAGGACAACTATAAAGACGCCATGCAGACGCTCTACAACGCCAACGTGGAGAGCATGGACTTCGCCTCGCCGAAGGCCTTGGCGAAAATCAACGCATGGTGCTCAAGGCAAACCGAGGGCATGATTCCAAAGATCGTTGACCAGCTCGACCCAGCTGCCACGGCGGTGCTGATGAACGCCGTGTATTTCAACGGCACGTGGGCAAACGTGTTCGACAAGAACGACACTAAGACGGAGAACTTCCGTGGCTACACGCGCGACATAAAGAAGGTTCCCATGATGCACCAGGAGGGCAAGTTCTCATATACCGACAACAAGGACTTCGCCGCCGTGACGCTGCCCTACGGCAACGGCACCTACTCCATGACCGTCATCCTGCCTGCCGAGGGCAAGTCGACAACCGAAATCGTCAACTCGCTCAACGCGAAGACGCTTGAGAAGATGCGGCTCGACATGGACGAGTGCGTGGTCGACTTGAAGTTGCCGCGCTTCTCCACCACGACCGAGACTTCTCTCAACAAGCCAATAGCCGCGCTCGGAGCCTCGTCGATGTTCCATGCAGGCAAGGCCGACTTCAGCAACATGAGCGACGTGCCAATGTTCGTGTCGGCGATGTTGCAGAAGGCGAAGATTGAGGTGAGCGAGAAAGGCACCAAGGCCGCTGCCGTGACCGCTGCCATCATGACCATGTCGGTGCGCCCCGAAGAGCCGCGCCACGTCAGCTTCCATGCCAACCGCCCGTTCATCTACCTGATTACGGAGCGCAACTCCAACGCCATATTCTTCATCGGGCAATACACCGGTGCTGAATAAAAGTCGACACATTACATATTATTATCGCCGTCCGCAACCCGAACTGCGATAATAATATTTTACAAATGATTGTCTGAGAATCGATTTTTTTCAACCAAGGTGTCGCTTGCGTGGAAATTTCGCAATTATGGGTCATTTTCGTAAGCCATTGGCTATTAAAGACTTATAAGTTTTACGATTTTAGGGCGTTGCCAAAGCCATGATTTTGCGTCGCCGTTACAGTGTAATCGCGTCGCCGTTACAGTGTAATCGCGTTGCCGTTACAGTGAAATCGCGATGCCGTTACGGTGTAATCGCGACGCGATTGCACCGTAACGGCAATTTTTTTTGGCCGAAAACCGGCCGACGGTGTTGCCAAGAGGCGGAAGGCTACCCTTTTTCCGCTCTATTTGCCCCTGTTTCCAAGTGTTAAATTTTGACCATAATATTTTACAATTCTACGTGGAAGCATGGTGCCGTGAACTTAACAAGCAAAGTTTTTTGTTTGCTTTTTCGTGTAATATTGGCAAAAACACTAACTTTGTGTCTGCAATCTGCGTTCTTTCTACTCTAAACTCAAAACAACCGTCTTATGACAAGAAAATCAAGACAATGTCTCATGGCCGTAGCCATGCTTCTGTGCTCCTGCCTCAATGCGATGGCAGGCGAATGGATTCGCGTAAACCAGCTTGGCTATCTCCCGCTTTCCACCAAGGTAGCGGTGATGATGTGTGAAGACAAGCCACAGGTGAAAGCGTTTGAGATAAGAGACGCGTTTACCGATGAGACCGTGTTATCGTCTAACGAGATAAAGGCCACGGGGCCACTTGGCAACATGAAGGCCACGTTCAGGCTCAATTTCAGCAAGCTGACAAGAAAAGGCGCCTATTATGTCAAGGTCGGGGATTGCCGCTCACAGGTGTTCCCCGTCAACGGTAACGTGTATCGTGGCGTAGCCGACTTCACCCTCAACTATATGCGCCAGCAGCGATGTGGCTGGAACCCTTACATCAAGGACTTTTGCCACCAGAAAGACGCCATCATAATGAACCACCCAACGAAGACGGGGCAACACGTCGACGTGCGCGGCGGATGGCACGACGCCGCCGACTTGCTGCAATACACTCCCACCTCGGCAAACGCCATATACCAAATGATGTTTGCCTACATGCAAAACCCAACGGCTTTCGCCGACAGCTTCAAGGCCGACGGCACGCCGGGAGCCAACGGCATACCCGACATCGTGGACGAGATATACTGGGGCCTCGCCTGGCTCGACCGCATGAATCCGGAGAAGGGCGAGCTCTACAACCAGATTGCCGACGACCGCGACCACGTGGCCATGAAGCTGCCAAACTATGACCCCGCCGACTATGGATGGGGCAAGAACGCCGAGCGCCTGGTGTATTTCGTAGACGGCAAACGCCAGCAACGTGGCAAATACGAAAATGCCACGATGGGCGCGGCAAGCACGGCGGGCAAGTTCGCGAGCGACTTCGCCCTCGGATCTATCGTCTTGAAGCCCTTTTATCCTGAATTTGCCGAGAAGATTGGAGGCAAGGCCGCTGACGCCTTCCAGGTGGGCATAGACAAGCCTGGCAACACGCAAACGGTTTCGGTGGTCTCGCCATATATCTACGAGGAAGACAACTGGGTTGACGACATGGAGCTCGGCGCCATGGAGCTGTATCGCAAGACCGGCGACAGGCTCTACTTGTCGAAGGCCGTGGAGTATGGCCGCCGCGAGCCCGTCACGCCTTGGATGGGTGCCGACAGCGCACGCCACTACCAGTGGTACCCCTTCATGAACATGGGCCACTATCAGCTGGCCAAGCTCGCCGACAACCAACGGCTTAAAAACGAGTTTGTCAGGAACCTGCGCTCCGGCATAGAGCGCGTCTGCGAGCGTGGGCGCAACCACCCCTTCCTATGGGGCGTGCCGGGCATCTGGTGCTCAAACAACCTAACCACGGCCATGCTTACCCAGTGCATTCTCTACCGCCAACTCACCGGCGACCACGCTTTCGAGGAGATGGAAGGCGCGCTGCGCGACTGGCTGCTCGGCTGCAACCCGTGGGGCACGAGCATGATAGTGGAACTGCCCAAGGGCGGCACTTACCCCACGCAGCCCCACTCTGGCTTCGTCTACCTGAACAAGGGCACGACAACCGGCGGCTTGGTCGACGGACCGGTCTATGCCACCATCTTCGGCAGCCTGAAAGGCGTGAGCCTGACCACGGGGGGGCGCGCGGCCGAAGCCCACAACTATGAGGCGTTCCAGCCTGGCGACGTGGTCTACCACGACAACATGAGCGATTACAGCTCAAACGAGCCAACGATGGACGGCACGGCCTCGCTCACGTTCCCCTTCTCGGCTTACGACATCGAGGGCAGGACACAAGACGGGACGGAAGAGGACAACAACGTGTATGAACAGGCGGGGGGCATAATAAAGGGAAACCCCGACAAGAAAAACATAACCTTGGTGTTCACCGCCGACCAATGGGCCGACGGCGCCGACGACATCATTTCCGCCTTGAAGAAAAACAAGATAAAAGGCGCGTTCTTCTTCACTGGCCGCTTTTTTGAGTTGCATGCCGACGTGGTGCGCCGACTCGTCGCCGATGGCCACTATGTGGGCAGCCACAGCCATGGCCATCTGCTCTACGCGCCGTGGGAGAACCGTGACTCCATGCTCATAACCAAGCAGCAGTTCATGGACGACATGAGACGGAGCTACGCCACGCTCGCCCGTTTCGGCATTACCGAGGCCAAGGCCCCGTTCTTCATCCCGCCTTACGAATACTACAACTCAACCGTATGCTCATGGGCAAGGCAGATGGGCCTGCGGATAGTAAACTTCACGCCGGGCACAGGCACCAATGCCGACTACACCATACCGTCGATGAAAAACTACCGTTCGAGCGACGAGATTGAAAAGCGATTGCTCGACTACGAGCACGCCCACACCCTCAACGGGCATTTCCTCATGATACATTTCGGCACGTCGCCTGAGCGCGCCGACAAGTTTTACAAACGGTTGCCACAGGTCATAAAGGCCCTGCGACACAGGGGTTACCGCTTCGTCTCACTCGAAGACATGATAAACAGTTAGCCGTCGACATGTCAGCGCCACGACGCGTTATTCCCTGTGCCACAACATGGTAGCCAACCTGCCTGATGAAAAAAAACAAAAGAGACGGTTTATGTTTTGAGATTAGCGATAAAAAGATTACTTTTGCATGGTAAAATAAAAAAGATGAGCAAGAGGAGTTCAAAAAACAAGCCCAAATCTTTCAGCGAGGCCATAGGCATAAAAGACAGGTTCGAAAGCGACACCGTCAATTTCTTCATTGGCCTTGTCATGCTTGCCATAGCGGTATACCTTGTCATTGCCATGGTGAGCTATCTGACGACAGGCCAGGCAGACCAAAGCGTATTGGAATCGCTGAAGCCAGCCGATTTTTTCAATACCAACCACGAGTTCAGCAACACCTGCCGCGCTCTTGGCGCCATTGTGGCTTATTTCCTCATCACCGTCAACTTCGGCTTGCCAGCGTTTGCCATACCTCTCTTTTTCATCCTCGCGGCGCTGAAGCTGATGAGGATATACTCCGTCAGCCTCTTGAAATGGTTCTTCTGCCTGGCAGTAGCCATGATTTGGCTGTCAGCGTTTCTCGCCAAGTTCATCGCCCCATTGATGGGCGATGAGGTATATAACCCTGGCGGCATGCACGGCCTGCTGTGCGTGCAACGAATAGAGAATGTGGTAGGCGCACCCGGCTTCATTGCCATTCTCATAGTGACAGCCATAGCGTTTCTCACCTATCTCAGCCACGAGACGATAGAGGTGGTTCGCAAGATTCTCAACCCCGTGAAATATTTTACCGACAAGGTAAAGATTACCGTTAACAACCATCCCGTGACAAAAGACGGCGAGTTGCAGACCGACATTGTTGAGCCTGAGCCGGCAAACGTGGAAAGTGAACCGTCTGCAACCGATCAAGGGGATAACGAGGAGGTAAAGCCAAACGTGGTTGACCTAACCGACCTAAGCCAGTTTGAGACAAAGAACAAGCCGGAGAACCACGCCGAAGAGCCGCAAGCCACGGCCACCACAGGACAAGGCGACCAACCTGCCGATATAACGGTGGAGGAATCGAAGGATGAACCAAAGGCCTCGGGCAACAACGCCACGACATTAACCGACCTCGACACGCCAATAAACCCATGGGAACCATTCACGAAGTATAAGTTCCCCACGCTCAACTTGCTTAAGAAATACGACAGCAAGCCGGTTATCGACATGGAGGAGATAAAGTCGAACAACGCTCGCATCGTGGAGGTGCTGAAGAGCTTTGGCGTGGAAATCAGCAAGATTAACGCTACGGTAGGCCCCACGGTAACCCTCTACGAGATCACTCCCGCTGAAGGCGTGAGGATAAGCAAGATACGCGGCTTGGAAGCCGACATTGCCTTGAGCCTTTCCGCCCTCGGCATACGTATCATCGCGCCTATACCAGGCAAGGGCACGATTGGCATAGAAGTGCCTAACAAGAAGCCGCAAATCGTGTCGATGGAAAGCGTGCTCAACACCAAGAAATTCCAGGAGACGAAGATGGCTTTGCCCATGGCCTTGGGCAAGACCATCACCAACGAGGTGTTCATGGTGGACCTTGCCAAGCTGCCCCACCTGCTCGTAGCCGGCGCCACGGGACAGGGTAAGTCGGTAGGCTTGAACGCCATCATCACGTCGTTGCTATACAAGAAGCATCCAAACGAGCTGAAGTTCGTGCTCGTGGACCCAAAGAAGGTGGAGTTCAGCATCTACAACAAGATAGCCCCCCACTATATGGCCGCGCTGCCTGAGAATGAGGACGAGCCTATCATCACCGACGTGCAGAAGGTGGTGAGAACGCTCAACTCTCTGTGCAAGCTCATGGATCACCGCTACGACATGCTCAAACTGGCCAACGTGAAGAAGATAGACGAATACAACGACAAGTTCATTCATCACAAGCTGAGGCTTACCGACGGCCATGAGTACATGCCTTATATCGTGGTCGTGATAGACGAGTTCGGCGACCTTATCATGACGGCTGGCAAGGAGATAGAGGCGCCAATAGCGCGTATCGCACAGCTTGCCCGCGCCGTGGGCATACACATGATAATAGCCACGCAAAGGCCAACCACGAGAATAATCACCGGAAATATCAAGGCCAACTTCCCTGGACGCATGGCGTTCCGAGTGGCTTCGCAGATAGACTCGCGCACTATCCTCGACCGCACTGGCGCCGACCAGCTCGTGGGACGTGGCGACATGCTCTTCCTTGGCGGTGGCGAACCCGTGCGCGTGCAATGCGCCTTCATAGACACGCCAGAGATTGAGGCTGTCAACGACTTCATTGCCGCAGAGCCTGGCCCTGTTGACGCGATGGAACTTCCGGAGCCCGACGACCCCAACGCCGTTGGCGCTGGCGGTGGCATAGAGGGTGAGGCCAAGAACCTTGACCCTTACTTCGATGATGCCGCTCATGCGATAGTGATATCGCAACAAGGTTCCACGAGCATGATACAGCGGCGCTTCTCCATTGGCTACAACCGTGCCGGACGACTGATGGACCAGTTGGAGAAAGCCGGCATAGTGGGAGCCGCACAAGGCTCAAAGCCGCGTGAGGTGCTGTTGCAAGACGAGTCGAGCCTCAACGTGCTCTTGGCAAGAATACATGGCGCGTGAAGAGATTGATTATAGTTTAACACTTATAGGATAACTTATTTAGGGTTATGAAGAAAGTATTGTTTATCAACATCCTGTTGATGCTCTGCGTGGGCGTGTTTGCCAAAAGCGGCTCACAGGCAATGAAAGTATTGAACAAGGCCACTGCCATCGTTGGCAGGAAAGGTGGCGCGGAGGCCAACTTCACGGTATCGGGGAAGAAGACAGGCAAGCAGTCGGGAACGATAGCCATCAAGGGCAACATGTTTATGGCTCGCACAAACAAGGCCATGGTGTGGTTCAACGGCAAGACACAATGGAGCTATCTCAAGATGACAAACGAGGTGAACATCTCCACGCCCAACGAGGCAAAGCGCATGAGCATGAACCCATACACGTGCATGTCAATGTACAAGAATGGCTACAACCTGTCGATGACCACTTCGGGAAGCAACTACGTGGTGCACATGACAGCCCAAAACAAGCACAGAAGCGTGCAAGAGGCTTACATCACGATAAATAAAGGCTCTTACAAGCCTACTGCCGTGAAAATGAGGCAAGGCAACGATTGGACAACCATCTCGATAACCAATTTCAAGGCCAAGAACCAACCCAATAGCAAGTTCTCCTTCAACCAGAAGGATTTTCCAAAGGCTGATGTCATCGACTTGAGATAAACGCCGGTGGAAAAGACTTTAAACAAGGCTGATGGCTTAGACTTGACTAAACGTTTGTGGTTATACCCCGTGGCATTAACACGATGGTGACATTGACCTGAAACAATAAACTAAAAGCGGGGGCGATCTTCAACAAGACCGTCCCCGCTTTTAGTTTATCACGCAATGAGATTCAATGTGATTCCGCGTTGTTTACTTTAAGGGATTCCATCCCTGTGCCGTGATGTCAAACTCCTTTCCGTCACCGCGCGATATCAACCGGCAACCAAGCTCTTCCTTGGTGATATATCCAATCTGCTTTATGCCACGACTCTCAAGGGCGTCTAACTTGTCGTGGTCGCCAATGGGACAAGTAAAGAGCAACTCGTAGTCCTCGCCACCGTTCATGGCACATGTGGTGACGTTCATGTTAAACTCCTCTGCCGTCACCGCCGTCTGATAGTCTATGGGAATGTTCTTCTCATAGACGCGACAGCCGCAATGACTTTGATGACAGATGTGAAGCAGCTCAGACGACAATCCATCGGAGATGTCCATCATGGCGGTTGGGTGGATATTGTTCTCGTGCAGCAACTTGATGATGTCGCCGCGCGCCTCTGGCTTCAGTTGCCTTTGCAACAAATACTCGCGTCCGGCAAAATCGGGTTGGAAGTCGATTATCTTCATGCCCTCTTGCTGTAGATGCTTTACCATCTCCTCGTTGCCGTCTTTCTTTGCCTGCCTTATCTTTGCGTTGAGGTCGTCTATCTGCTTATAATAGACCGTCTTCTCACGCTCCAGAAGCTGCAAGCCCATATACGCGGCACCCAAGTCGCCACTGACGCAGATAAGGTCTGTCTCATTGGCGTCATTGCGATAGACGATGTCTTCCTTCTTAGCCTCGCCGACGCACGTGATGCTTATGGCCAGTCCTGTCAACGACGAGCATGTGTCGCCGCCCACGATGTCAACGTTCCACTTGTCGCAAGCCTGTCTGAGCCCAGCATAGAAATCGTCGAGGTCCTCGACCTTGAAACGCTTGCCCAGGGCAATGCTCACAAGCAGCTGGCGTGGCGTGCCGTTCATGGCAAACACGTCGCTCAGGTTGACCATCGCGCTCTTGTAGCCCAGTTGAGCCATGCTGTTGTAGGTGAGGTCGAAGTGCACGCCCTCCATCAGCATGTCGGTGGTGATGAGCACCTGCTTGTCGGGATAATCCAGCACCGTGCAATCATCGCCCACGCCTTTCAGCGTAGAGGCGTTCTTGGGCTGCAAGTCTTTAGTGAGCCGGTTGATGAGACCGAACTCTCCAAGTTCCTTTATCTCCATCTCTTAATCGCAACGTTTAATCATCTCACGGAAGATCTCGGCCATGTTAGGCTGTGAGGCGTTGGCGGCCTCTTGCACTTCCTCGTGGCTTACCTCCACGGGAACGTCGAAACCTCCAAGGTCTGTTATGACACTGATGCCAAAGACCTTCATGCCACAATGGCGAGCCACGATAACCTCTGGCACCGTGCTCATGCCGACCGCGCTGCCTCCTAAGAGGTGATACATGCGATACTCGGCAGGAGTCTCAAACGTTGGGCCCTGCACGCCCACGTAGACACCATGAACAAGGTGAATGCCCTTTTCCTTGCCAATCTCGTCGGCAAGGTCACGCAGCCGCTTGTCGTAAGCCTCGTGCATGTCGGGGAAGCGAGGGCCTGTGGGGAAGTTCTTGCCATGTAATGGATGCTCCGGGAAAAGGTTGATGTGGTCGTCGATGACCATCAAGTCGCCAATCTTTAAACTTGGATCCATGCCTCCTGAGGCATTGCTGACGAAGAGCGTCTTTATGCCAAGCTCATACATAACCCTCTCAGGGAACGTCACTTGCTTCATGTCGTAACCCTCATAGTAATGGAAGCGTCCATCCATCGCCATGATTTCCTTGCCTCCAAGCTTTCCGAAGATTAGCTTGCCAGCGTGGCCTTCCACCGTTGAGACGGGGAAGTTGGGTATGTCCTTGTAAGCGAACTCCGTGGTGTCAGTTATCTCGGAAGCTAATTGTCCCAGTCCTGTGCCCAGGATTATCGCGGTCGTTGGCTGAGCGGGCATTCTTTCCCTTAGCCAGGATGCTGTTTCTTGAATTTTTTCGTACATAGCTTATTATCTTATTATTGAACAATTCTTCGTCTTGGCTCAACATGAACCTCACCCGTATTGGCAGCACGTATATTGCCGACTTAATGGTGGCGTTGAGTTCTGTTTGCAGCAATCGGGTGGAGTCTTTCTCCGTGGTGACGATTATCTTTGGCGACTCCATCCGCTCGAAAGCGTCGTTTATGGCCTCTACGTCTTTCGGTGTAAAGGCATGATGATCCCTGAACGTCATGGTCTTCAGCGAGCGACACTTAATCTTTATGTCGTTCTCCATCTCTTCCGGCGATGCTATGCCCGTAAGCAGGAGCACGTTGTGGCCTTTAAGCTCCGGGGCCTCATCCTCCTTTTCCTTGAACAACGGGAAGAACTCGCCATATTCCATCGTGGTGAAGAAGAGCTCCTGATAAGGGTAGAGGCTCATGGCCTTGGTCAGCACGCGTATGTCCATAGGCTTAAGGTCGGCGGGACACTTCGTCACTATCACGAAATCGGCCCTACTCTTTCCCGACAGTGGCTCACGCAAGCGTCCGGCCGGCAGCAACTTGTCGTAGATGATGAGGCGGTGATAATCCACAAGCAGGATGTTTATGCCTGGCTTGACATAACGGTGCTGGAAAGCGTCGTCGAGAAGGATCACGCCGACATCATTGGTATCCTTGTCCGTGGTCAAACGCGCTATGCCTTCCCTGCGGTTGGCGTCAACGGCGACATATATGTCCTTGAACTTCCGTTTCATCTGGAAAGGCTCGTCACCGATAGTGGCGGCGGTGGCGTCGTCGTCTGCCAAGACATAGCCCTTGGTCTTGCGCTTGTATCCTCTCGACAGCACGGCCACCTTCGTCAGCTTGTCGAGTAACCTGACGAGATACTCCACGTGCGGGGTCTTGCCCGTTCCACCGACGGTGATGTTGCCTACCGATATGACAGGTATGTCGTAGCTTTGCTGGTGCAGCAAGCCCACGTTGAACAGCCAGTTGCGCAAGGTCACCGCCAAGCCGTAGAGCCAACTGAGCGGCGAGAGCCAATCGCGCGTCTTTATCAAGTCACCCTCCATGATTCTTAATTGTTTATTATGACATAAGGCAAGCGTGCCTGTATTCTTCCCATCATCTGCACCTGGTTCATCAGCATGAAAGGCGCGTAATATTGTCCGAGCACCTGCCGCAGCTTCTCGTCGAGCAGTGTCCCCTTGGCGTTGCCGTCGGTTTCCATCAACTTAGACATGAAGTCTTTTCGCACAGGATAATCCACCGTGTGATACTCTTTCAGCTTTGCCAATCGCGCCGCCTTTGCCACGGCCTTGTCCATGCCGCCCAAGTCGTCGACGAGCCTCAGCTTCAAGGCGTCCTCGCCCAAGAACACGTGTCCTTGCGCGCGTGCCTCCACGTCGTTCATGGACAGGTGCCTGCCATCGGCCACACGCTGCTTGAAGAGCATGTAGCCACGGTTTATCGCGGCTTGCAGTCTCGCGCCTTGCTCTTGGTTGAGAGGAGAGAGCATGAGGCCGTAGGCCGACATGCCCATTGAGGCGTTGCGGTTGGTCTCCACGCCATCAAACTTCAGTCCGAGCTTGCGCGCCATCTCCGCGCCGTCTTGCAACAACCCGAAGATTCCTATCGAACCGGTGATGGTGGTTGGCTCGGCGAAGATGTAGTCGGCCCCACAACTGATGTAATAACCGCCTGAGGCGGCATAGCCACCCATCGACACCACAACGGGCTTGTGGGCTTTCTTCAGCTGTTCTATCGCGTGCCATATCTGCTCCGAATCGTAGCTTGAGCCGCCGGGCGAGTTCACGCGGATGACCACGGCCTTAACGTCGTCGTCCTTCGCCAGCCGCTCCATATCCTCGCGCATGTCGTTGCCCACTATGTAGTCGGCGTTTTGGTAAAGGTTGCCCGAAGGCTCCTGGTTCACGATGTCTCCGCAAGCATAGTACACCGCTACCTCGTCGCCCGCGTCATCGCCCGTATCAGCGCAAAGGTCGGCCACGGATGCCTGCGGTATGTCGTCGTCCTTGTCTATGCCGAGCTTTCCCTTTATCGCGTTCCTTATCTCGTCGTTATACATCTGACCGTCGAAGAACTTGGCCTTGACAAGCGCGTCGGCGCTCTCAAAGGTCATCATCTCGTCGGCATGGCGATTGAGCTCCGCCTTGCTTATCTTGCGACTTTCGGAGACGGCTGTCAGTATGGTGTTCCAATAGCCATCGAGAAAACGCTGCGCCTGCTCCCTGCTTGGGTCGCTCATCTTCTCCTCGGTGAAGGTCTCCGTAGCACTCTTGTACTTGCCGCATTTGAATGCCATGGTGTTTATGCCCACCTTCTTGAACAAGTCTTTCAAGAACACGAGCTTCGTGCCAAGTCCTTGCCACTCAAGTCCTCCCTGCGGGTTGATATATATCTTGTCGGCTATCGATGCTATGTAATAGTCGTTGGTGTTGAACTGTTCACCGAAGGCCATTATCCACTTTCCCGACTTCTTGAAGTCGGCCAAGGCGTCGCGCAGCTCCTGTGCCTGCGCCAATACCGACACCATGCCGTTTGCCTCGATATATATTCCTTTTATCTTGCTGGATGTCTTGGCCTTCTTTATCGCCGTCAACATGTCGGCCAGGCCGGGATTGCTCGAGCCGTCGCCCTGAAGCATGCTCAGCGGCGAGGCGTCGGACGCGCGCTCCTGCAGCGTGCCGTTGAAGTTCAGCACAAGCACGCTGCCATCCTCCACGGCAGGCGTTGAACTTGCCGACACCGCCATTCCAAGGATGCCAACGACACTGATGGCGGACGCCACGACGACGAAGATGATTATGCCAACGATAGTGGCTAAGACG
The DNA here is from genome assembly GCA_022769825.1 of Prevotella sp. Classification (GTDB taxonomy): domain Bacteria; phylum Bacteroidota; class Bacteroidia; order Bacteroidales; family Bacteroidaceae; genus Prevotella. The sequence continues at coordinate 29,867 of JALEJI010000005.1, forward strand.
TTTTTCAGGAAGTTATTCATTTGCGTTCTGATTGGATTTTTGTTGGGAAAAAGTTGATTGAAGGTTTACAGGCCGTCTCATTCGTAGTCGTCGACCACGCTGTTGACAAAGTCCATCATCGGCTTGGCCACCTTGCAAATCTCTGCCACCTGGCGCACCCAGTCCGGCTTCTCGAATATCTTCTCGTCCACACAGTGCCATGCGCAATAGTCTTTCATCTTCAAGTAGTTGAGAAACTCGTAATCCTTAGGGAAGTCCTTTGGCGCCTTCTTCAGGCAGTTCATGCCAAACCCTTTCTCGTCCACGGGCAGGTCTCCTTCCCATGCAGACTCGTTGGGGTAACCGAAATAGTGGATGAACCGTCCGTCCTCCACCCTATTCCTCCATTCGTCGATGTTGCCCATTATCTCGTTGCGCATCGACGTGAGAATGTTGGTGGGCAACCAGTATGAGCCCACCGCCACGAGGCAATGGCCCGGCTGTATGTGCAGGTAATAGCCTCCACGCAGCGACTTCCTGCCATGGGCGCAGATGTAAGCGCCGAAGTGTCGCTTGTAAGGCGACTTGTCGGATGAGAACCTCACGTCGCGGTAGAAGCGATAGCAGCAATCCTTGACCGTGAGATGGCTTATCTCTGGGTCGAACGTCGCCAACTCGTCGATGAGCGTCCGCACACCGTCCTCAAACTCTTGCTTCGCGCGTTCATATTCCGCCTTATGCGCCTGAAACCAAGGGCGGTTGTTGTTGGCGGCTATGTCAGCGAGAAATCCGTGTATCAATTTGATGTTCATGTCTATTCCAGTTTACTTCCCTTCAACAGCTTTGGGCAAATGTCGCCAAACGGGCATTTGTCGCACTTCGGCTTCGCGCTCTGGCAAACATATCGTCCATGCAGAAGCAACCAATGGTGCGCCCGGGGTATGTCTTCCTTGTTTATGCTTTTCTCGAGCACCTCCTCCACTTTCAGCGGCGTGTTGGCCGTGGGCGGCACCAGTCCCATGCGGTGGGCCACCCTGTAGACATGCGTGTCGACAGCCATCACCGCCTTCCCGAACCACACGGCTTGCAGCACGTTGGCGGTCTTACGGCCCACGCCAGGCAGCTTCACGAGTTCCGCGGTGGTGTCGGGTATCTCGCCCTTGAAGTCGGTCACTATCATCCTTGCCATCTCCACGAGATGCCGTGCCTTGGAGTTGGGGTAGCTCACGCTTCTGATAAACTCCAGCATGTCCTCTGGCTCTGCCTTAGCCATGAGCTCCGCGGTGGGGTATCGGCGGAAGAGCGCGGGCGTCACCTCGTTGACGCGCTTGTCGGTGCATTGGGCTGAAAGAAGAGTGGCACACAGCAACTGGAACGCCGAGCCAAAGTCCAACTGCGTGGTGACTTCCGGCTGATGCTCCTTGAAATAGTCTATTATATATGTGTATCGCTCCTTTCGTGTCATACCTTGCTTCGACTTATGTGTATTGTGCAAAGATAAATAAAAAAAACGGCGTGACAAGAAAAATCATTGTTTTTATTTCATGCTTTGCCGTGTAGGCCATATATAATATGTGGAAAAGGCGATACGAAACGCGAACAATGGCTAAAAAAAAGAAACAGGCGGCAAACATTAGTCTCTCTATGCAAGAGCATGCTTGTCGCCTGTCGCTATGTGTTTACTTTATGTCCATGGAAAGAGTGTTTATTTTATCAGTTCCACGCTTCTCTTTAGGAACTTGTCGAGCGCCTCGCCTTTCAGCATGCCGTTTTGCAGCAAGGCGAGGTCTATGAGCTGATGCACCACCTTGTTGCCCTTAGCGTAGTCGGCGAGAATCTTGTTCTTCTTTTCGCGCTCGTCGTTGATGACCTTTTCGGTGTCTTGCAGGTCTTTCTTCTCCTCCGGCGTCACCTCCTCAGGCTTCTTGCCCGACTGGCTCTGGTGCAGGGCGGCAAGGCGCGCCTCCTGGCCCTTCAGGTCGCTCTCTATCGGCTTCAGCTCTTGCTCCACGCTGTTCTTGGTGTCGTCGAGCACTTCCTTCACGAGCTTATGGTCGGAGTTGAGCACCACCATGTAAGAGTCGGGCATCTGGTTGTAGAAGCTCATTCCCGGCTGGAACCGGCTCATCTCCTTCATGCGGCGCATATACTCGCTCTGCGTGATGATGACAGGCGTGTTGGTCTCGCCCAGGGCTTGCACGTCCACGGCGTATGTCGCCTTGTCACCATTAGGCATCTGCGAACGGAACACCTCTGTCAGTTTGTCACGGTCGTCTTTTGCCATCTCTTCCTTCTTGGCGTCTTCCTTGACAATGAGGCGGTCGATGATGTCGGCGTCGACACGTGAGAAGCGACTCTTCTCCAGCTTCTGCTCCAGCATGCTCACCATTGGCACGTCGAGCTCGCCGTCGAAGAGCAACACGCTGTAGCCCTTGTCTTGCGCCGCCTTGATGTAGCTGTATTGCTCCTCCTTGTTCGTGGCGTAGAGGTACACCAGGTTGCCGTCCTTGTCGGTTTGGTTGTCCTTGATGAGGGTCTTGTACTCCTCGAAGGTGAAGTGCTTGCCCTCAACGTCCTTGAAGAGCGCGAACTCCTTGGCGCGATCGTAAAACTCCTCCTGCGACAGCATGCCGTAGTTGATGAAGAGCTTCAGGTCGTCCCACTTCTTCTCGTAGTCCTTGCGGTCGTCCTTGAAGGTCTGCTGCAAGCGGTCGGCCACCTTCTTGGTGATATAGGTGGAGATCTTCTTCACGTTGGCATCGCTCTGAAGGTATGAGCGGCTGACGTTCAACGGGATGTCGGGTGAGTCGATGACGCCATGCAGCAGCGTCAGGAAGTCGGGCACGATGCCCTCCACTTGGTCGGTCACGAACACCTGGTTGCAGTAGAGCTGTATCTTGTTGCGCTGCAGGTCGATGTTGCTGTGCACGCGTGGGAAGTAGAGTATGCCGGTGAGATGGAACGGGAAGTCAACGTTCAGGTGAATCCAAAACAGAGGCTCATCCTGCATTGGGTAGAGCTCACGATAAAACTTCTTGTAGTCTTCGTCTTTCAGCGTCGAGGGCGTCTTTGTCCACAACGGCTCCACATTATTAATAATGTTGTCGGCCTCGGTCTCTACCTCCTGGCCGTCTTTCCACTCCGTCTTCTTGCCAAAGGCCACGGGCACTGGCATGAAGCGGCAATACTTTGTCAGCAGGGCCTGGATCTTGTTCTTCTCCAGATACTCCTTGCAATCGTCGGAGATGTGCAAAACGATGTCGGTGCCGCGGTCGGCCTTCTCTGCCTCCTCGAGCGTGAACTCTGGCGAGCCGTCACACGTCCAGTGCTGAGCCTGCGCGCCGTCGCGATAGCTCTTGGTGATGATCTCAACCTTGTCAGACACCATGAAGGCTGAGTAGAAGCCCAGTCCGAAGTGTCCGATGATGGCGTTGGCCTCATCCTTGTATTTTTCAAGAAAGTCGGTAACGCCGGAGAAGGCTATCTGGTTGATATACTTGTCTATCTCCTCCGCTGTCATGCCGATGCCGCGGTCGCTGATGGTCAGCGTCTTGGCGTCAGCGTCGAGCTTCACGCGCACGGTCAGGTCGCCGGCCTCGCCCTTGAAGTCGCCTTTCTGCTGTAGGGTCTTCAACTTCTGAGTGGCGTCGACAGCGTTTGACACCATCTCGCGAAGGAAAATCTCATGGTCTGAATAGAGGAACTTTTTGATGACGGGGAAGATGTTCTCGGTAGTAACCCCGATATTGCCTTTCTTCATTTTGTTCGGTTGTGTTTATAATTTTTGTTTATCTGCGTTGAGAAATACAATAATTATGCCAACTTGAAATATTAACCTTATAAAATAAAGAAAAACGTGAAAGAATCTTATTTTTACGCCTTGCAGAGCAACTTTTCTGAAAGTTTGACAAAAGTTTCAAGATAATTTGCTATTTTTGGGGCGTTAATTCATTTCAATAGGTTTAGGTTAGTTTTTAAAAGGTTAAAAGGTACCCCATCTCAAGTCGTGAGACCAAGGGATGGGGAGTTTTTATTTTATATACTCACCCCCTTTCCCGACGTTTTTTTCCTATCGCAAGAGTCCACGCTTGCATATTGTCAGTTGCAAGCCACGATTGTTGCCGAGCAGCGAGCCCCTGTCCATCCCCAAGGCCCCTCTCACCGTCCAGCCCTTGCCAAAGCCGTATTCCGCCTCAGCCAAGACGCTGGTGTTGTGGTGTGGGTATGTGTAAGGCTCATCGTAGGTGCCATATCCCCGTTGCCAACTCACGAGCAGTCGATAACCCAAACGCGGCACCGGCGTTCCCTCTACGCCCATGTGCCACGCCACGAAGCGGTTGTCTTCCACGCGCAGGGTGTGGTTGGCGTTATAGGCCGGCGAACGGTAGAGCGGGTTGCCCATCACTTGTCCCCAATGTTGCACGCACATGTAGTTGCCGTGGTTGTAATAGTTGTCGCGGCCACCGATGTGGTCGGGTATCGTCGACGTGCGGTCGTGATACACGGGGCCGCTTTGATAGGTGGTGTGCAGATACTCCACCACCACGCCTTTAAGCCACTGGCAGCGCTTCAGCCTCAGCTCGCCGCCGAGCAATATGTCCTTCAAGGGATAGAGCAGGTATCTGTGGCTGACGCGCTTCTGATAGTCGGCGCCGTCGCCATAGCCGTCAAAGTCGAGGTGGAACTGCTGCGAGTGGTCCTCGAAGTAATGGTCGGCATAGACCGACACGCCCCACGACGGCTTGTCGTAGCTGACGCGTGCGAGCCACGCCCCGCTTTGGTTTCCCTCTATGTTGCCATAACCAAGGCCGTCGGTGATGTCGGAGCCGGAGGGTATGAAGACCCTCCAGAAGTCTTTTATCCCCTTGCCGCCAAGCTCCATCCTCGTGAGCTTGCCGTCGCTGAGCGCCACTTTCGACCCGGCAAACTGCGCCTGCATCTCCAGGCCCAGCTCCACGGCAAGCGGCTTCTCGCCTGGCTTGCCTATCCTCAGGTAGCCGGCCTTGGAATGGTAGAGCACGTTCTCGTTGTAAGGTGTCGCGCCACCGTTGGTGAACTGGCGTTGCCACCGCTGGTCGGTGAACAGGCCATAGGCCACGTGTACCTTCACGGCAAACCAGCGCCCAAGGGCCGGTATGGTCCAATATTCGGGCACGGCAATCCTCACCTGCGGCACGGGACGCGCGTTGATGCCAAGGGCTTGCGAACCACTGGAGAGCCTCTGATTTTTCAGCTCCATGGGCCATTCTTTCGCGCCTATGGTGAGCACGCCATGCAGCCAACGCCCCTCGACGTAGGCCTGCTGCACGATAAACCGGCTGGCATAATGGCTGGCCACGGCCGCGTCGACGCCATAGCCCAAGCCCCAGCGACGGGCCGAGTCGGCACTGAGCGGTCTACACAACGCCCCCCTGAGATAGCCATTGTCGCGCTCCAGCGAACCGAGGCCGTGCTTGTTGGCATTGAGCCACAGCGGTGTGGTCCCCGACGAGAACGAGCCTTGAAGCTCCGCCTCGTAGTGGATATCGGAAAACGGCAGCATCTCACCTGCCGCGGCGCCATGCTGCCACGCGTATTGGGCGTGGCAATCAGGCCACAGGAACGATGCTGCCGCCAACAATAGGGCCTTTGCCTTAGTGAGAGACATGCGTTGAACCATATAGCGATGTCACGACCGCTTGAAACGGCACGAGATCACATTTCAAGCAGTGTCTGTTTTTTACTTATTCAAGACTTTCACGCCATTGAAAGTGCTTGTCATGGTCAAGGCTGGCGGCATGCCCTTATACTTGTAAGCGTTGACCAGCTTGACGTTGCTTCCGTCGAATGTCACCGAGAGCTCACCCGAGGTTATCTCGTAGTTGCCCTGTTTGCCGTTGAGCGTGACATCAACCCTCACCGTGCCGCCGTAATCAAGATAATAGGCGTTCTTGGCGGCATTGAACGGGATGTTCTTCACCACGTAGCTGCCCTGCATTATCTGGTTGAAAAAAGGAGGAGCGCCCTGGCCCGTGAAGTCGAAGTTTTCCTCGGGGAAGGTGATGTTCAATGAGCCATCCTTGTTTTCGGAGATAGCGTATTTCACGCCACCCGCCGTGGCGGAATAATCATGGCCGGCGAAGGCGATTCCAAGGGCGTCATTGCCCATGTAGTTGCCTGTGAGCGATTCTTTGGCTGGTTCATCGTTGTCGTCTCCACACGACGCGAGGACAGCGGTAGTGATGATTGCCGCGAAAAGCAACATGGCTGATACAATCTTTTTCATTGCGTTAAATTGTGATTACCTAAATAATAAAAAAATGTGTATTTACAAGTCTTTTGCTAAGACAATGCAAAGGTACAAACTTTTCACTCGCCGACAATGGCATAAGCCAAAAAAATGTCTGCCGCATGTCCATTACGCTAATTTCCGCATGCTTTGCATGGGCTTGCCGTTTTGATCACCAACAAACCATACACAACGAAATTGTGGCCGCGGACATCCGACTGCAATACAATGGTGTTAAATGTGATAATAATATTTTACAAAAGGTCTTCTGAGAATCGTTTTTTTTCAACCAAGCCGTCGCTTGCGTGGAAATGACGCGATTATGACCAGTTTTGATAAGACGCTGAATATCAAACGGTTATATTTTCATTACTTTCCAGGCGTTGCCATTACGCTGATTTTGCGTCGCCGTTACGGTGAAATCGCGTCGCCGTTACGGTGAAATCGCATCGCGGTTACAGTGAAATCGCATCGCGGTTACGGTGTAACGGCAACGCGATTGCACCGTAACGGCAATGGTTTTTGGCAAAAAAGGCGCCGACGTTGCCAAGAAGGGGCACCTCTAAGCCATTTTTCCGCTCTAAACGCAACGGTTTCCAAGTGTTAAATTTTGGCAATAATATTTTACATTTCAACGACCTTTCCGGTTGCGGACGACCCATATCCTCCCCGCCCCCGCAAAGCATCAACGGAAATTCACGCTTGTGTTTATCTATGGGGATAGTTGGAGCGTGGAGGCAAATTGCCGCGGCAGGGAAGAAAAAACGATAATCATTGGGGCGTTTCGAATAAAAGCCTTAACTTTGCAATTAATACAATTCGGAATACGTTTTTTAATTAAACGGGAAAGCTAAAACATGAAGAAGATAACGGATAAAGTGTCATGGGTAGGAAAGATAGACTGGGAACTGAAACATTTCCACGGCGACGAGCTGTCGACCCATTACGGCTCAAGCTATAACTCCTATCTCATCAGGGACGAGAAAAACGTGCTCATCGACACGGTGTGGACTCCTTACGACCATGAGTTCGTGGCCCACTTGGCCGAGGACATCGACCTGAGCGACATCGACTACATCGTGATGAACCACAACGAGAACGACCACTCGGGCGCGCTGCCTGCCCTGATGAAGCTCATCCCCGACACGCCGATTTACTGCACCAAGAAAGGTGAGCAGATATTGCGCGGCCTCTATCACGAGGATTGGAACTTCGTGAACGTGAAGCAGGGCGACACCCTCTGCATAGGCGAGAACACGCTCCATTTCATCGAGGCGCCGATGTGCCACTGGCCCGACACCATGATGACCTACGCCGACAAGGAGCAGATACTTTTCTCAAACGATGTCTTCGGCCAGCACTACGCCACCGAGAGCCTCTACGACGACACGGTGAACCAGCGCGACCTGTTCCGCGAGGCGGAGAAATATTACGCCAACATCCTCACCATCTACAACACCAACGTGAAGCGCAAGGTAGACGAGCTGGTGAAGGCCAACCTGCCGCTCAAGATGGTAGCGCCATCGCACGGCGTGATATGGACCAACCACATCAACGACATCGTGGGCTGCTATCAGAAGTGGGATTCCAACTATCAGGAAGACCAGGTGACGATTATCTACGACACCATGTGGCAAGCCACGCGGCGCATGGCCGAACAGATAGCCAACGGCGTGCGCCAGGCTCACCCCGAAACGCGCGTGGTGATAATGAACGTGACCAAGGACGACAAGAACGACATCCTGCTCGAGACGTTCCGCTCGCGCGAGATTCTCGTGGGATGCCCCACGGTGAACCTCGGCATGACGTATGCCATGGCCGGCATGCTGGAACTAATCCACGGCATGCGCTTCAAGGGCAAGAAGGCCGCCGTGTTCACCAGCTTCGGCTGGGGCGGAGGCGTGGAGAAGCGCATGCAGCAACGCCTTGAGGAGGCCGGATTCGAGATTGCCGCCGAGCCGCTGAAGGTGAAGTGGGCCCCGGACAGCGACGCCGAGAGGCAGTGCCGAGAATGGGGAAGCGCGCTTTGAACGCCCCGCGTGGCCAGCGCGAGGTAAACACACAGAACACATTAAACACAAAGAAATGACACTATCAACACTCATGCTCATCGGCGGCCTCGGCACGCCGGAGCTTATCATAATACTCATCGTCGTGTTGCTGCTCTTTGGCGGCAAGAAGATACCAGAGCTCATGAAGGCCATGGGACAGGGCGTCAAGAGTTTCAAGGATGGAGTCAACGGCATCAACGACGCCGTTGACAAGACCGTAAACGCAGATGACAAGAGCGACAAGCCAGCCACAGACACCGACAAGCATTGATGGCGAGCCCTCGTTTTGGGACCATCTCGAGGTGCTGCGCTGGATAATCGTGCGCATAGTGGCGGCGTGGGTGGCGGTGCTCATATTAGGCTTCGCCTTCATACCGTGGCTCTTCGACCACGTGGTGATGGCGCCGGCCTCCGACGACTTCTTCCTATACCACTGGCTCGCGTCGCTGTCGGGACATTTCGTGCCCGTGCCCACCGACCTGATAAGGCCCTTCCACGTGTCGGTAATCAACCTCAAGCTGGCGTCGCAATTCTTCCTGCAGTGCGAACTGTCGTTTTGGCTCGCGCTGCTGGTCAGTTTCCCATACGTCGTCTTCGAGGTGTGGCGCTTCGTGTGCCCCGCACTTTACGCCAACGAGAAGCAGGGCGTGAGGTTCACCTTCGTCCTCGGCACGCTGCTTTTCTACGCCGGTTGCGTGGTGGGCTATGGACTGGTCTTCCCCTTGACCCTGCGATTCCTATACACCTACCAGCTGTCACCGGCCATCACCAACCAGTTGTCACTGGAGAGCTACATGGACAACTTCCTGATGCTCACCTTCATGATGGGCATCATCTTCGAGCTGCCGGTGCTGTCGTGGCTCATGTCAAAGATGGGACTGCTCCATCGCTCGTTTTTCAATCGCTACCGTCGCCATGCCATCGTGACGCTGCTCATGGTGGCGGCGTTCATCACCCCGTCGTCGGACCCGTTCACGCTGTTCGCGGTCTTCCTGCCAATCTACATCCTGTGGGAACTCTCCGCGCTGCTGGTGAGGAAGTGACACTACGACGGCAGAGAAGCAGCAGGCAAACAAGATTAACACCGAATGAATTGAAAATGAAAAAAACAACATTGCTGACGCTCGCGGCCATGGCTCTTATGGCATCGTGCCAGAAGACCGAAGACGAGAAGGCTGCGTCGCTGATGAACAAGATAGACTCGCTCTACAAGGCCGGCAACTACCAGGCCACGCTCAACGCCATAACGCGGCTGCGCGCCAACCACCCCAAGGCGGTGGAGAGCCGCGAGAAGGCCCTAAAGATATGGCAAGACGCCTCGCTGAAGATGACGCAAGCCGAGATAGGCCGAACCGACTCGGCGCTGCAAGCCACGATAGCGCAATACGGAGCTGAGAAAGACCTCTACAGGAAAAACATGCTCCGCGTGAAGCGCGACTCGCTGCAGGTGCGCTACGACGCCCTTTGCGGCACCGTCAGGGTGATACACAAAAGGCAAGCCGAGGACTGAGAAAAAGACCGAGGAAAAGAAAAAGCGTGTTTTCTGCCATACACTATTAAAATTTTAGTAACTTTGCAGTCTAAAGGAAGATACCGTTATGGCAGAACACGATACAAACCAAGAGTTTAAGGACACACTGAACGAGTGCCGCGACCTTTTCGCCAAGAAGCTCCACGATTATGGAGCGTCGTGGCGCATACTCCGACCCTCGTCGCTCACCGACCAGCTTTTCATAAAGGCGCGCCGCATACGCGACCTCGAGACCACGGGCAAGGCAATGATAGACGAGGGCATACGCCCAGAGTTCATCGGCTTGGTCAACTACGGCATCATCGGCCTGATACAGCTCGCCCACCCTTCCGTGCTCGCGCCCGACATGGAAGCAGCGGAGGCTCTTGACCTCTACGATGACATTGCCAAGGAGGCGTTTGAGCTGATGGTAAGGAAGAACCACGACTACGGGGAGGCATGGCGAGAGATGCGCGTGAGCAGCTATACCGACTTCATCCTCACCAAGATAGCGCGCATAAAGCAACTGGAGGACATTGCCGGAAAGGCACTGGCGTCGGAGGGCGTGGACTCCAACTTGCTCGACATCATCAATTATTCTGTTTTCGGGGCGATACGCTTGAGATAATGGCAACTATCAGCACACAACAAGGTCTAAGTAAGGCCAAGGCAGCAGCCTTGACCGTGCTGGTGAACGCATGCCGATTCCTCCTCGGCGCGACCTTCGTGTTTTCGGGGTTCGTCAAGGCCATAGACCCCATAGGCACCCAATACAAGCTTCAAGATTATATCTCGGCCGTCGGCATGGGCGGCATCGTGCCAGACATCGTTACGCTTCTCGCGTCGGTGGCGCTGTCGGCACTTGAGTTCAGTCTCGGCGTGTTCGTCTTGTTCGCCATCCGCCGCCATCTCGTGTCAAAGATTCTCGTGGCGTTCATGGCCGTGATGACCCTCATCACGGTGTGGATAGCGCTGTTCAATCCCGTGAAAGACTGCGGCTGCTTCGGCGAGGCGTTGCGCCTTACCAACGTGCAGACACTGCTCAAGAACATAGTGCTGCTGGCCGCCTCCGTCGTCGTGGCATGGCGACCGCTGCGGATGTACCGCTTCCTCTCGCGCTCCACGCAATGGATAGCCATCAACTACACCATACTCTTCGTGCTGTTGCTCAGTGCCCATTGCCTCTACCACCTACCGCTAATCGACTTCCGTCCATACCATATCGGCATGAACATCAAGAAAGGCATGGAAATACCGGCTGGCGCGCCGCAACCTGAGTTTGAGACGACCTTCATACTCCAGAAAAACGGCGTGAAGAAAGAGTTCACGCTCGACAACTACCCCGACTCCTCGTGGCAGTTTGTTGACTCCAAGACCGTGCAGACCAAGGAAGGCTACGTGCCGCCAATCCACGACTTCTCGATACAGAAGGCCGACGGCGACGACATCACTGACAGCGTGCTCACGGCAAAGGGTTACATCTTCCTCCTCGTGTCGCCACACCTGGAGCAGGCCGACGACTCCAACTTCGGCGACATAGACCTGCTCTACGAGTATTGCCAAGAGCGGAAGATACCATTTTATTGCCTTACCGCCTCCACCAAGAAAGACATAGACCACTGGGCCGACATCACGGGCGCGGAATACCCGTTCTGCTTCACCGACGAGACCGCGCTCAAGACTATCATACGCAGCAACCCGGGCTTGCTGCTGCTGAAAGACGGAACCATAATACGGAAGTGGAGTCACAACGACTTGCCTTCAAGCTCGAGCCTCAACGCGCCGTTGTCGAAGCTCAGCATCGGGGCCATGCCGTCAACAAGCCTGGGCGAGACCATCATGAAGGTCGTGCTCCTGTTCTTCGTCCCGCTCATCCTCCTCGTCTTCGCCGACCGCACGTGGGCCTGGACAAGATACCTCAGGAGGAAGCGGAAAAACTGACAGCTTATTCTTTTTTTCAATATTAATATTAATCATCATGAGAAAGAAAATCGTAGCAGGCAACTGGAAAATGAACGAGAACCTGCAAGAGGGCGTTGCCCTGGCAAAGGAAATCAACGAGACACTGAAGGCAGACAAGCCAAACTGCGGTGTCGTCATCTGCACACCATTCATCCACCTGGCAAGCGTGGCTCAGGTCCTCGACCAGGATGTAGTGGCTCTCGGTGCCGAGAACTGCGCCGACAAGGAGAAGGGTGCCTACACGGGTGAGGTGAGCGCCGCAATGGTTAAGTCAACAGGTGCACAGTATGTCATCCTTGGCCACTCAGAGCGTCGCCAGTACTATCACGAGACAGCCGAGATCCTGAAGGAGAAGGTTCAGCTCGCTCTCGCCAACGGCTTGAAGGTCATCTTCTGCTGCGGTGAGACACTGGAGGAGCGCGAGGCCAACAAGCAGAACGAGGTCGTGAAGGCTGAGCTCGACGGCAGCGTGTTCAACCTCACAGCTGAGGAGTGGAAGAACATCGTGCTGGCTTATGAGCCAATCTGGGCCATCGGCACAGGCAAGACCGCCACTTCTGACCAGGCTGAGGAGATGCTCGCTTACATCCGCTCTATCGTTGCCGAGAAGTATGGCAAGGAAGCCGCTGAGGACACGACTATCCTCTATGGTGGCAGCTGCAAGCCCAGCAACGCTCCTGAGCTCTTCGCAAAGCCTGACATCGACGGTGGCTTGATCGGTGGCGCCTCTCTGAAGGCCGCTGACTTCAAGGGCATCATCGACGCTTGGAAGAAGTAATCTGGCGAATTAACGTTAAGATAATCCTACCGATGGTGCCGCGGAGAGAGACAATCGCCACGACGGCATCATCGGCATTATTGCATTATTCTGAAAGAGGAGGAGCATCGCGGATATCTCTTTCCGCTTTACCATAACAAAAACGCATTTTATTAATGAAGAGATTCGTTTTTCTTTTCTTGTCAATCATGAGTGTCATGGTGTCGGCGAAAGCCCAGACCTTCACGCAGCACCTGCAACAAAGCCAGGCGGGCAAAGGCAAGGTCTCAGTATCGCAGAGCCGAGAAATCGACGCGCTGGTCAACGGCAATGTCACGCGGAGCGCGACGCTGACGGAGGCACAAGGGCAGACTACTAAGAAAAACATTAACGCCACCCAAAAAACAAGCGTTACGGCAACTACGACGACCGCGGCAAAGACGGCAAGCGGCAAGCATGAGACAACGGCAAAAGCCACTGCCGGGAAGAACGACAGCCTGAAAAAGGCGCGCGCCCACGAGCAGGAGGAGGAAAGGCTGAAGGCGCAAAAAGCCAAGGAGAACGCCGTGGAAGAGGCATTGGCCTTACAGAGGCGAATAGCGGAAAGGAACGCTGAGGAAAAGCGAAAGGAGGCTGAGGAAAAACGCCAGCTCGCAGAGACGAAGAAGCAAGCGGCGGAGAAAAGCGCCGCAGCGGAGGCGGAAGCCGAGGCTGAACTGCATATCCCTACCGTGGACATGCGAAAGAAGGTAATGCGCGGTGCCCGCAAGGTGACGGGCTACAGAGTGCAGGCCTTCGCCGGAGGAAACACGCGCGCCGACAAGACAAAGGCGCAACAGGCGGGAAACGACATCAAGATGCGATTCCCAGACCAGCCTATATACGTGCACTTCTATTCGCCTCGATGGATTTGTCGAGTGGGAAACTATCGCTCGCTCAGCGAGGCGAGGCGCATGCTCAAGGCCATTAAAGGCATGGGCTACAAGGCGGCGGTAATCGTGAAAGGACAAATAACCGTGTTCGATTAACTCGACAAGCTTTCACCATAAGCCACGCCGTGAACCACGCGCGTTCATTTTACACATTATCATATATACTTCTTAATATCATATATTCTTTCAAATGAATCCAGAGACAGAATTCCGTGATGGGCTCGACGAGCTTGCAACCCACTATAAGGCCATTTTATCACTCTTGGGCGAGGACCCAGAGCGCGAGGGTCTGCTGAAGACACCCATGCGCGTGGCAAAGGCCATGCAGATTCTGACGCGCGGTTACACGCAAGACCCGCACAAGGTGCTCACCGACGCGCTCTTTGAGGAGAGATACGACCAGATGGTGATAGTAAAGGACATTGACTTCTTCTCGATGTGCGAGCACCACATGTTGCCTTTCTATGGCAAGGCCCACGTGGCGTACATACCAAATGGACACATCACTGGACTCAGCAAGATAGCGAGGGTTATCGACATCTTCTCGCACAGGCTGCAAGTGCAGGAACGCCTCACCGAGCAAATAATGAATTGCATAAACGACACCCTCAAGCCGCAGGGCGTGATGGTGGTCATCGAGGCGCGACACATGTGCATGCAGATGCGCGGCGTGGAGAAGCAAAACAGCGTCACCACGACATCGGCCTACAGCGGCGTGTTCGAGTCGATGAAGGTGCGCGAAGAGTTCATGAGTCTTCTAAGAGGTGAGGCAAAGCGAATATGATGAAGTTTATTTCATGGAATGTCAATGGGCTCCGCGCTTGCGTGAAGCCTAAGACCGACGACGAGGGCAACGTGAAGAGCAAGGGCTTCGAGGCTTACTTCAAGGAGCTGGACGCCGACTTCTTCTGCCTTCAGGAGACAAAGATGCAAGAGGGGCAACTCGACTTGCAGTTTGAGGGTTACCAATCGTATTGGAACTATGCCGAGCGCAAGGGATACAGCGGCACTGCTATCTACACACGCCACACGCCGCTGAGCGTCAATTACGGCATTGGCATAGAGGAACACGACCACGAGGGACGAGTGGTGACATTGGAGATGACCGACTTTTACCTTGTGTGCGTATATACTCCAAACTCCCAGGAGGCCGAGACAAAAGGCGGAAAGCCACGTCGGTTGGCTTACCGCATGAAATGGGAAGACGACTTCCAGGCTTATCTCCATGCCCTCGACGAGAAAAAACCGGTGATAGTGTGTGGCGACATGAACGTGGCACACGAAGAGATAGACATCAAGAACCCCAAGACCAACCACCTAAGCGCGGGGTTCACCGATGAGGAGCGAGGCAAGATGACAACTCTGCTCAGCAATGGCTTCACCGACACGTTTCGCGCGTTGCACCCCGATGATGTCACATACTCGTGGTGGAGCTATCGCTTCCGCTCACGCGAACGCAACACCGGATGGCGCATCGATTATTTCCTCACGTCTAACCGTTTGCGCGACCGCATAACCGATGCGTCGATACATAACGAGATATTCGGATCGGACCATTGCCCCATAGAGCTTGACATTGATTGAGCCATTTGCGGGATTGCGAATGCCAAAAGGAATGTTTCATGTGCTGGTTGACTCTATAAGATATTATATTTAATGTGCAGATTAAAAAAGTGAAGAAATAATTTGGCGGTTACGCGGAAACAGCGTAACTTTGCTATATCTTAGTACAATGGGCTTGTATGGATTTGACGGCAAGACGAAATTGTATGTAAGCACGCGGAGCCTCGTTGGCTAGCTCCATAATCTGAGTGAACAAGAATTTAATTGGCGAAAACAACTACGCTCTCGCTGCCTAACTGAAGTACAGTAGGTTACTGGCTTAATCCCTGCGCCAGGCGCGGGGACGAGACATCGCTCCGAGGATGTTTTTCCGAATCCAGAGATTAAGCGGTGCAGACTAAATCGGGAATAGTCAAAGGCTGCCTCGCGCCTTTGATGAAACGCTTTAGAGGATAAGACGGCAGTTGGTGGTCCAGGTCTTGCTGCCGTACGAAAATGAAGGCTGGAATAAGCGTGTAGAAAGCGTATGGCTTCCTTGTTCGGACCGGGGTTCGACTCCCCGCAGGTCCACATCACGGAAACATTTTTTATGTGAAAAGGCAGAAAACGGAATCATCCGCTATCTGCCTTTTTGCTTTATAGCTATCGATTTTTCCTTATGTGTCATGCTGTGCCTGCCGTGGCTTGATACCCAAAAATGATGAGTGGCCAAGGAAAAACATTTACCTATTTTTGAGTATTGCGCACTTTTAAACAAACTTTTACCTTTGCAGCGTAAATAAAGTATATCAATAGCAATGAACAAAATCATTCTTTCTCTCGTTTCCACAGCTTTATTATTAGGTGGTTCACAGAGTGTTGAGGCACAACAAAACGCGGCCGACTCCGTGATGAACCATGCCAAGGGCAATCGCCTCAGCGTGGGCGGTTACGGCGAGGCAGCTTACAGTCGCAATTTCTTCACCGACGCGGGCAAGCGTTACTCCAACGCTACAGCTTACAAGAACGCGCCAAACCACGGTCGCTTCGACATTCCTCATGCCGTAATCTACTTAGGCTACGACTTCGGCAAAGGCTGGACAATGGGCACGGAGATTGAGTTTGAGCATGGCGGGACAGGCCAGTCAATCGAATACGAGGCAGAGGAAGCTATTGAGTATGAGCAGGAAGTGGAGAAAGGTGGAGAGGTGGAACTTGAGCAGTTCTGGCTTCAGAAGTCTTTCGGCAAGTTCGCCAACATCAAGGCCGGCCACATCGTGGTTCCTGTGGGCTTGACCAACGCTTACCATGAGCCATTGAATTTCTTTACCGTCTATCGCCCTGAGGGTGAGAACACTATTCTTCCTTGCACTTGGCACCAGACGGGAATTAGCTTTTGGGGCAAGAGCGGCAAGTTTCGCTATGAGGCTCAGTTCTTGGCTGGCTTGAACGCATATCGTTTCAGCCGTAGCAACTGGATTCAGGGTGGCGCCAAGAGCCCTTATGAGTTTGAGGTGGCCAACAAGTACGCCGTGGCAGCACGTGTCGACAACTACTCCATTCCTGGCCTCCGCATCGGCTTGAGCGGCTACTATGGCAAGTCGATGGGCAACACAACTCCTGAGGATACCCAGCATAAGAACATCAAGGGCAATGTATATGTTGGAGCACTCGACTTCACCTACAACAAATACAACTGGAAAATCAGAGGAAACGTTGATTACGGTTATGTAAGCGATGCCACGGCCATCACAAGCATCGTATATCCTGGCACGTCATTAGTGAAGCCGAATGAGAGCGGCAGCGGCAAATACTTCGGCAGCCATGCCATCGCCGCAATGGTCGAGGCAGGCTATGACGTCTTCTCACAGATTAGCAAGCTTCGCGCGCAAAACCAAAAGATGTACGTGTTCGGTCATTACGAGTACTACGATTCTTCTGTGCACAACAAGACGGCACAGTGGACCAATCGTAAGATTGTGGCAGCAGGCATCAACTACTATCCCCTCCCACAGATTTGCGTGAAAGCCGAATACACGCAGCGCATCTTCAAGTCGCAATATAATAACGAGCCTGCAGTCAACATCGGCATCGCTTATCAGGGTTTTTTCCTCTAAAAGGGAAAGAAACGAGTGCGAGAAATTTAACAGATAACGAAATAGCAATAACATCTAATAAACAAAAAATAGACACGAAATGAAAAAGACATTTCTAAAAGCCTCTTTGTTCGTAGCAACAATGACCTTATCTTTGGGTTTTGCTTCTTGTAGCGATAATGATGACCCTGTAACAGAGGGTAACGTAGTTCCTGCAACAGAATTATCAGCTGTTGCCAACACTTATGTAAACGACATTATCAATCCTACCTACAAGGATTTGAGAGACAACGCCAAGGTTCTGAAAGATGCATGCGACAAGGCATACGCCAACGCCAAGGCTGGCAACTTGAGCGATGCAGATATCACCGATGCCTGCGAGGCTTTCAAGAACGCTCGTCGTGAATGGGAGCGCAGTGAGGCATTCCTCTATGGTGCAGCAGCCAACAACGAGATTGACCCACA
>JALEJI010000043.1 GCA_022769825.1 Prevotella sp.
GCTCACCCGCGGGGAGAATTGAACGGTTCGTTTTTCTACCCAAGCCGCATACACCATATATTATATAATGTGTACGGCTCGCTTCTTGTACTACTTCTCTGTTTATGTAAATCTCTTCAAAGAACTCTTTTCTTGTTTGCTAACCAGCGTATTTCCGAAAAGCGAGTGCAAAGGTATGGACTTTTACGATACCCTCCAAATGTTTTTGCGATTATTTTTCAAAAATGATGGATAATTGATGTAAATCAATGGAATGGGTGATTTTTTAGACGGGATAGACTTTATAGACTATTATAGACAGGATAGACTATTATAGACAGATGGACAAGATGGACGGAATGGGCACATGAGGCAGGACAAGCCGCAGAAGAAACGCGACACATGTTGGTAGAAATGTTAAAAATGCAACAAAATGAAGATTTTTAAGGCAAAAGATTTGCTAATTGAAACAAAACATATAACTTTGCAACTGAAATAGTAAACAGACAAGAAGCCTGAAACACTATCATTATAAGGTAAAGCATTATAAGGCAAGGCGTCTGCAACTATAAAATAAATTAGAACCATAAACAAGACACGAACAATAAACAAGAACAAGAACAATAAATAAGAACACGAACAATAAATAAGAACACGAACAGCAAAAAAGAACACGAACAATAAATAAAAAAGCAAGAATATGACAAATAATGTATCTACATATTGGTGGTGGCGTAACTCAAGATTGATAAAGTCGTGAGGAGCGAAGCCGTGTAGATACTTCAATCATAAGATGAAGAAACAAGAAAGAGGCCTGCCGTGAATCACGACAAGCCTCTTTTACTTTATAATAAACACAACATAGAACATTATAATAAACTGAACGGTGAACATCAGAAGAACATTATAAGAAACTGAATGGTGAACATCATAAGAAACAGAATGGTGGACATCATAAGAACATTATAATAAACATAACGAAGAACATTAAAAAATACGGATATGAACATCACAGGCATTTTCAACCGTCTCCTCGACCATGAGGAGCTGAAACGTGAGGAAACAAAAGACTTGCTCATCGCCATCACGCACGGAGAGCTCAACGACGCGGAGATTGCCGCGCTCCTTACCGCCATCAAGATGCGCGGCATCACGGTGGACGAACTTCTCGGCTTCCGCGACGGCATCTTAGAGACTGGCGTGCCAGTGCCCTTGGACTGCGATAGATACATTGACGTAGTGGGAACAGGCGGCGACCGCAAGAATACGTTTAACATATCCACCACCGCTTGCTTCGTGATAGCCGGAGCTGGATACAAGGTGGCAAAGCACGGCAACTACGCCGCCACGAGCGTGAGTGGGGCTTCAAACGTGATAAAGAACCACGGCGTGACGTTCACTGATGACATCGACAAGCTCAACCGCTCGATAAACGAGTGCGGCATTGTTTATCTCCACGCCCAGCTCTTTGCCAAGGCAATGAAGTTTGTTGGCGCCATACGCAAGGCGTTGCCCTTCCCGACTTTCTTCAATCTCCTCGGCCCCATCATCAACCCGTCGAAGCCCCAGTGCCAGCTCCTTGGCACCGCCACGCTCGACCAGATGCGCCTCTACCAGCAGGTGTACCAGAAGATAGGCATCGACTACGGCATCGTGAACAGCATTGACGGCTACGACGAGATTTCGCTCACGAGCGACTTCAAGGTCATCACCAACGACTACGAGCGCATATTCAAGCCCTCCGACCTCGGGTTCAAGACGGCCAAGCCAGAGGAGATAGTAGGCGGAGCCACAGAGGAAGAAGCCAAGCAGATTTTCGACAACGTGCTGGCCAACACCGCATTGCCCGCGCAGAAGAACATAGTGCTGGCCAACGCCGCGTTCGGCATCCAGGTGCTGGAGAAAGGCAAGAAGCCTATAAGCGAATGCATAGACATAGCACGCGAGAGCATAGACAGCGGCAAGGCATTGGCGACATTCAAGAAGTTTGTTGAGTTGAACAAGTAATCCCCAAATTCTGACCCATGGACATATTAGAAGAGATAGTGGCCCACAAGCGGGTGGAGATTGACGAGCGCAAGCGGTTCGTCCCCCTCCAGCAATTCACTGGCGCCATACAACAGATGATGGATGAAGGCAAGCCCGCCTCCATGAGCGAGGCCCTGACATCATCGGCCACAGGCATCATAGCCGAGTTTAAGCGCAAGAGCCCATCGAAGGGTTGGATCCATCGCGACGTGAAGCCGCAAGAGGTGACCCCACTCTACCAGAGCAACGAGGCGTCGGCACTGAGCATCCTCACCGACACGCAATATTTCGGCGGCTACGACGAGTATATCCAGCAAGCGCGGCAAGCCGGGGTTACGATACCCATACTCTACAAGAACTTCATCATCGACGAATACCAGCTGTTCCAGGCCCGTTTCTGCGGAGCCTCGGCGGTGTTGCTCATCGCCGCCTGCCTCACCAAGGACGAATGCAAGCACTTGCAGCACCTGGCCCACGAACTTGGCATGGAGACCCTGCTGGAGATGCACAACTACCGCGATTTCGACTACGCCTCGCTGGAGCCCGACATGTATGGCATAAACAACCGCAATCTCGGCACGTTCACCACCGACGTGAACAACAGCTTCCGCCTCGCCAGCCGACTGCCCCAAGGCGCTTGCCTCGTGAGCGAGAGCGGCATAAGCCATCCCGACACCGTGAAAGAGCTACGGGAAGTGGGATTCAGAGGATTCCTTATCGGAGAGAGATTCATGAGAGAGGCTGACCCTGGCGCGGCCCTCAAACAATTCATTGAAGAGGTATGATAATAAAAGTATGTGGGATGCGTGATGCCCAAAACATCCGCGACGTGGCCGAGCTCAACATTGACATGATGGGGTTCAACTTCTGGCCAAAGAGCAAACGCTACGTCAACATGATAAGCTCACAGGCCGGCATCGTGCCCGACTACAGCCAGGAGCGGCTATGCGAAATAGCCAACAATAGCGGCTCGCCACGATACGCCTTCCCAAAGAGGGTAAAACGCGTGGGCGTGTTCGTCGACGAGATGCCGCAAACGATAGTGACTCGCGTGTACAACTATTCGCTCGACTACATCCAGCTCCACGGAGACGAGACGCCAACGCTGATAGACAACCTGCGGAGCACGTTGGTGCCTGACATCGTGCCCGAGATAAAGTTCATAAAAGCCTTTGGCATATCCACCGCCGCCGACTTCGCCGCGTGCGAGGCTTTCGAGGGAAAGGCCGACCTTCTGCTCTTCGACTACAAGACGACAGGGCGCGGAGGCAGCGGCAAGCACTTCGACTGGTCGTTGCTCGACGCCTACCACGGCTCTACGCCGTTCCTGCTCAGTGGCGGCATAGGCCCCGACGACGCTGAAGAGATTTCGCGAATAAGCCATCCGCTATTCGCCGGCGTCGACGTGAACAGCCGCTTCGAGACAGAGCCAGCCATGAAAGACGTGGAAAAGCTGAGAGGTTTCGTGGAGCGCATAAGACATCATAACACAATGGGAAACCTGTAAAAGCAACATAGCTATGAACAAAATCAATCAAGTATTTGCCAACCGTGGCGACAGGAAACTGCTCAGCCTGTATTTCTGTGCCGGCTGCCCCACCCTGGACGGCACGGCGGATGTGATCAAGGCCATGGAGCGCCACGGCATCGACTTCGTGGAAGTGGGCATGCCCTTCAGCGACCCGCTCGCCGACGGCCCCGTGATACAGTCGGCAGGAGCCATAGCCCTGAAGAATGGCATGACTACCCGACTGCTTCTCTCGCAGCTCAAGGCCATCAAGGATGAAGTGTCGATACCATTGATATTCATGGGGTATCTCAACCCGATACTGCATTATGGATACGAGAAGTTCTTCGCCGACCTCGCCGACAGCGGCGTGTCGGGCGTCATCATCCCCGACCTTCCATTTGCCGACTACCAGACGATAGTGAAACCCATCGCCGACCGCTACGACATTCGCGTCATCATGATGATAACGCCGGAGACGAGCGACGAGCGCATAAGGTTCATCGACGACAACACCGACGGCTTCATCTACATGGTGTCGTCGGCAAGCGTAACGGGAGCGCAAAAGGAGTTCGACGCCAAGAAGGTGGCTTATTTCAGCCACATCAACTCCATGAACCTCCGCATACCCCGCATGATAGGTTTCGGCATAAGCAACAAGCAGACGCTTGACAGCGCGCAACAAAACGCCGCCGGTGCCATAATAGGCAGCAAGTTCGTGAACCTGCTGCGCGAGACCAACGACCCCGACAAGGCCCTCGACAAGCTCATGAAAGCACTGGGAGAGTGAATAAGAGGAACAAATATAAAAAGAACAAGACTATGGAACCAGACAAGAACGGCTTTTTCGGCCAATATGGCGGGGCGTACATCCCAGAGATATTATATAAGGTGGTGCACGACCTGCAAGACCAGTACAAGGAGATAATAGACTCCAAGGAGTTTCAAGACGAGTATGGGCTACTGCTGAAAGACTACGTGGGCCGACCATCCCCACTCTACTATGCCAAGCGCATGAGCGAGAAATACGGTTGCAAGCTCTACCTGAAGCGTGAGGACCTGAACCACACGGGCGCCCACAAGATAAACAACACCATTGGCCAGATACTCATGGCCAAGAAGATGGGCAAGACGCGCGTCATCGCCGAGACCGGCGCCGGACAGCACGGCGTGGCCACGGCCACCGTTTGCGCGCTGTTCGACATGGAGTGCGAGATTTTCATGGGCAAGACCGACGTGGAGCGCCAACACACCAACGTGGAGCGCATGAAGATGCTCGGAGCCAAGGTTCACCCCGTGACCACGGGCAACATGACCCTGAGCGACGCCTGCACCGCCGCCATCAGGGACTGGTGTTGCCACCCCGACACCACGTTCTACATCGTGGGCTCCACGATGGGGCCTCACCCCTACCCCGACATCGTGGCGAGGCTGCAAAGCGTGATATCAAAAGAGCTGAAATGGCAACTCCAGGAGAAGATTGGCCGAGACTACCCCGACTATCTCGTGGCTTGCGTGGGAGGCGGAAGCAACGCCGCCGGCACCATTTACCACTACATCGAGGACTCTCGCGTGAAGATTGTGCTGGCCGAGGCCGGAGGCCACGGCGTTGACACCGACCACACCGCCGCCACCATACATTGCGGCACCAAGGGCATAGTGCACGGCTCGCGCACACTCGTCATGCAAGACGACGACGGCCAGATAAAAGAGGCGTTCACCATATCGGCCGGCCTCGACTACCCGGGCATAGGACCCATGCACGCGCATCTGGCCAAAACGGGACGCGAGAAGGTAGTGGCCATAAACGACGACGAGGCCATACGCGCCGGATACGAGCTGACGCGCATGGAGGGAATAATACCCGCCATAGAGAGCGCGCACGCCGTGGCGGCACTGTCGAAGATGACTTTCAAGCCCGACGACGTGGTAGTGCTCACGGTGTCGGGACGTGGCGACAAGGACATCGAGACATATCTCAACAACAAAGACATGGCAGGGGATTATGGCAAGTTTTAATTATCACACCACTACGAAAAGGCTGCTCGGCGACCTCTTCACGCCCGTCAGCCTCTACATGCGCCTGCGCGACCTTTACCCGCAGTCGATGCTCATGGAAAGCTCCGACTATCACGGAAGCGAGAACGCCAAGAGCTTCATCGGCATAGACCCCATGGCGAGCATACAAGTGGCCCACGGGACACTGACGATGACCTTCCCCGACGGCAGCTCAGTAAAGAGGGACATACCCGTGGAGAACAGCGACAAGCCGAAGCTGGCCGTGGCAAAGGCCATGAACGACTTTTTGGGCAGTTTCCACGTCGAAGGCGAAGGCTGCCAATACTACGGCATATTCGGCTTCACGTCGGCCAACGCCGTGCGCTACTTCGAGAACATACCGGTGAAGGACACCACCATGGAGCGCAACGACGCGCCCGACATTCTCTACCTCCTCTTCAAGGACATCATCGTGTTCGACCATTTCAACAACATGATCGACTTCATTACCCTTGGCACGGCCGACGAGCTGCAAAACCTGCTGACCGCGGCCAACAAGCCCAACGTGAAGCCTTACGGGTTCCACGCCGTGGGCGGCGCCACGTCGACGCTGACCGACGAGGAGCACAAGGCCAACATAAGGCGCTGCGTGCGCCATTGCCTGCGAGGCGACGTGTTCCAGATAGTGATAAGCCGAAGGTTCATACAGAAATATGAGGGCGACGACTTCAAGCTCTACCGCGTGTTGCGCTCCATCAACCCCAGCCCCTACCTGTTCTACTTCGACTTCGGCGGCTACCGCATCTTCGGCTCATCGCCCGAGACCCACAACCGCATAGTGGGCAACAAGGCGTTTATAGACCCCATTGCCGGCACCACGAAACGCACGGGCAACACCGAGCAAGACCGCAAGAACGCCGAGTTTCTGCGCAACGACCCCAAGGAGAACGCCGAGCACGTGATGCTCGTGGACCTGGCACGCAACGACCTCAGCCGCAACTGCCACAACGTGAAGGTGGACTTCTACAAGGACATGCAATATTACAGCCACGTCATCCACCTGGTGAGCCGTGTCAGCGGCGAGCTCAACGATGGCGCCGACCACACGCTGGAGTTTATCGACACCTTCCCCGCCGGCACGCTGAGCGGCGCGCCAAAGGTGAGGGCGCTGCAGCTCATCAACGAGATGGAGCCACACAACCGCGGTGCCTACGGAGGTTGCATAGGCTCGATAAGCCTCAACGGCGACCTAAACCAAGCTATCGTGATACGCACGTTCATCAGCCGCAACGGCGAGCTGTGGTTCCAGGCCGGGTCGGGCGTGACGGCAAAGAGCAACGACGACTATGAGCTGCAAGAAAGCAACAACAAGCTCGGAGCATTAGTGAAAGCCATAAAGGAAGCAGAAAGACTATGAAAACAGTGATTATAGACAACTACGACTCCTTCACCTTCAACCTCGCGCACCTCTTAAAGGAATTGGGCGCCGAGGTCGACGTGGTGCGCAACGACCAGTTTGAGTTGCCCGCCTTGGAGCGATACGACAAGATAGTGCTCTCGCCCGGCCCCGGCATTCCGTCGGAGGCCGGACTCCTGCTCGACGTGATACGCGCTTACGCCGGACGCAAGCCCATGCTCGGCGTATGCCTTGGCCACCAGGCCATCGGCGAGGTGTTCGGCGCCAAGCTGGAGAACCTGACGGAGGTATACCACGGCGTGGCGACCGACTGCGAGCACTTCTCCAACGACCCCATCTTCAATGGCATGCCCAGGCATTTCGAGGTCGGGCGATACCACAGCTGGGTGGTCAGCAAGGATGGGCTCCCCGACTGCCTTGAAGTGACGGCGACCAGTCCCGACGGCAACATCATGGCATTGCGCCACAAGCGCTATCCGGTGCACGGCATACAGTTCCACCCAGAGAGCGTGCTCACGCCCCTCGGCAGGCAGATAGTGGGCAACTGGCTGAACGAATGACGTTGCCATGATAAACTTCGGCACATGGCTCAGGCAAAAGGCGGGGTGCAGGGTGCAGAAGCTCGCCGTGGACGCGGGCTTCTCGTGTCCCAACCGCGACGGGCGGCTGTCGACGGGCGGCTGCACGTTTTGCAACAACGACGCCTTCAACACATCTTATTGCGACAGGCGGAAAAGCATAACCCGGCAACTGGAAGACGGCAAGAGGTTTTTCGGCAGGAAGCAGGCCGGCACGAAATACCTGGCTTATTTCCAGGCGTTTTCCAACACCTACGCCCCACTGCCACTATTGAAAGCCATGTACGAGGAGGCCCTCGCCGTGGACGACGTGACAGGAATAGTGATAGGCACGCGGCCTGACTGCGTGGACAAGGAGAAACTCGACTACATAGAGCAACTGTCGCGCCGCGCCTTGGTCATCATGGAATATGGCTTGGAGAGCTGCAACGACGAGACCCTGCGACGCGTAAACCGCGGCCACGACTTCGCCTGCGGCAAGCGAGCCATCGAGGAGACCCACAAGCGGGGCATCTACACCTGCGCCCACCTCATCCTGGGCCTGCCCGGGGAGGACAAGGTGGAGATGCTGAGGCAAGCCGACGTCGTGTCCTCGTTGCCCATAGACATCTTGAAGCTACATCAGCTGCAAATAGTGAGAGGCACCGCGATGGCGAGGGAATATGAGCGGCATCCCTTCCACACGTTCACGTTGGAAGAATACGTCGACTTGCTTGCCGACTACCTGCCTCGTCTGCGCGATGACATGGTGATGGAGCGTTTCGTCAGCGAGACACCGCCCAAACTGCTCATGGCTCCCCGCTGGGGAGTGAAGCCTCAAGAAGTGACCCGTCTGGTGATTGAAAAGTTAGCGTCACAAGAATCTCTTTGCCAATAAGCATGCGAATAATATTTTACAAATGGTCGTCTGAGAATCGATTTTTTTCAACCAAGCAGTCTCTTGGTCGCAAATGACACGATTATGGACTGTTTTGATAAAACACTGATTATCAGTCAATTGCAATTTTAACAGCCTTTCAGCGTCGCAAAATCACTGAAAAACCGTCGCCGTTACAGTGCAATCGCGTCGCCGTTACAGTGAAATCGCGTCGCCGTTACGGTGAAATGGCGTCGCCGTTACGGTGCAATCGCGACGCGGTTACACCGTAACGGCAAAACTTTTTGGCAAAAAAGCCACCGACGGCATTTCCAAAGAGCGAAAGGCTACCCTTTTTCCGCTCTATTTGCCCCTGTTTCCAAGTGTTAAATTTTGGCAATAATATTTTACACTTTCGAATATAATGGGAGCAAGCCACGTGTGCAGGCCATCGTGTGTTGTCGGGTTTCCAGAGGGCAACGCGGCGATATTTATTTCGCCTTTTCCATAAAAAGTTTGCCGCTTTCAATTATTTGCATTAACTTCGCATAAGAAAACGTGAAACACGCAATCGAAAAATAATCATTTCTTAAAAACATGAAGATTAAAAGTGTAATACTACTTTTTGCGTTAGCCCTTTCGCTGTCGGCTTTCGCAGGAGGCAAATATGCCGGCGTGCCCAAAAAGTATCATGCCCTGCTCGACCGGGCCATGGTCACTGCCGGCGGCAACGCCAAAGAGCTGAAAAAGGCATTGAAGGAAGTTCCCGCAAGCGAGAGGGAAGGCATGGCCTTCCTCATTTCCTACATGCCGGAGAGAGACGCCAAGACCCTGACCGCCGACTTCCTGAAAGAGCACGTGCAGTATGCCTACAAGGCAAGAAACGAGTTTCCTTGGGCGAAAGCCGTGCCCAACGACATCTTCCTGAACGACGTGGTGGCCTATGTCAACCTGAACGAGGAGCGCGAGAGCTGGCGCAAGGACTTCTACGAGCGTTTCAAGAAATACGTGGCCCAGTGCAAGACGATGCGCGAGGCCATCGACTCGGTGAACAAGAACATCCGCGACGAGGTGCAGGTAGACTACAACACGAAGCGCGAGAAGGCCGACCAGGCTCCATACGAGTCGATGAGGCAGCACATGGCCTCTTGCTCTGGCCTCTCCATCCTGCTGACCGACGCCTTCCGCGCCGTGGGCATACCATCGCGCGTGGCCGGAACGCCCAACTGGTATGACAACCGTGGCAACCACAACTGGAGCGAGGTGTGGGTCAACGGCGGCTGGCACTTCACCGAGTATTACCCATCTGAAGACCTGGACAAGTCGTGGTTCCTCGCCGACGCTGGCAAGGCCATAAAGGAGGATGTGGGCAAAGCCATCTACGCCGCCTCGTTCAAGCCCGCCGACTCCTACTTCCCCTTGGTCTGGGACATGAGCATCCGTTACGTGCATGCCGCCAACGTGACCGACCGCTACACCAGCCTGTACAGGGCACAGCTTGCAGCCACTCCAGCCGACGGCAGCCACGTGGACTTGAGGGTCATGGTGTTCAAGGACAAGAACCACGCCAAGGCCTCGGGCGACCGCGTGGCAACCAACCTCGACGTGTTTGCCGGCGACAAGCAGATTTTCGGGGGACGAAGCACGGGCGCCACGCAAGACATGAACGACGTGCTCACCTTCAAGGTCGAGAAAAACAAGACCTACACCGTGAAGTTCGTCAACGGCAAGGGCGTGCCGGAAGCCAAGGACGTGAACGTGGGCGACCAGACAACAACCTTGAAATTGTATATGGAGTAAGGACATAAAAGCGTGCCGAAACCGTGCCAACGAGTTTCGGCACGCTTTTTTTGATGAAAAAATTTGCTGAATTCAATAATACAGTGTAACTTTACACACCAAAGTTAAAGTCCAACGATACCAGTCATTGAGAACTGGAAGCCTACCGATGTCGTGCTTGGCTTTGACAACTCAAGCCCGGGCAGAAATATCATGGCCACGTGGCTTACACGTTTTCCATCAGACAGAAATAACACAGATAGAATCATACCAAAAATTATGAATGACATTAAAACAATGAATCATGCCGCTGACAACATTCGCATCCTTGCTGCCAGCATGGTAGAGAATGCCAAGTCTGGACACCCAGGCGGCGCGATGGGCGGCGCTGACTTCATCAACGTGCTCTTCTCCGAATATCTCGTGTGGGACCCAGAGGACCCCACGTGGACAGGTCGCGACCGGTTCTACCTTGACCCGGGACACATGAGCCCCATGCTCTACTCCACCCTTACCCTGCAAGGCCGCTTCAGCATCGACGACATCAAGCAGTTCCGCCAGTGGGGCACTCCATGCCCCGGACACCCAGAGGTTGATGTCATGCATGGCATTGAAAACTCATCCGGTCCCCTTGGACAAGGCCACGCCATCGCCGCCGGCGCCGCTGTAGCCGAGAAGTTCCTTGAGGCACGCCTGGGCCACGTGATGATGAGGCACCACATCTACGCCTACATCTCCGACGGTGGCATAGAGGAAGAAATATCACAGGGCGTGGGCCGCATAGCCGGAGCCCTCGGCCTGGACAACCTCATAATGTTCTACGACGCCAACAACGTGCAGCTGTCGACAACCGTCGACGAGGTGATGGCCGAGGACACGGCCGCCAAATACCGCGCGTGGAACTGGACCGTCATGGAAATCGACGGCAACGACGTGGCGCAAATACGCCAGGCCCTCGACAAGGCCACGGCCGGCACCGGGCACCCCGTGCTCATCATAGGCAAGACCGTGATGGCAAAGGGCGCATTGAAGGCCGACGGCACAAGCTATGAGAACAGCGTGAAGACACACGGCGCGCCACTCGGCGACGGCGCGTATGTGAACACCATAAAGAACCTTGGAGGCGATCCGGAGAAGCCGTTTGAGATTTTCGACGACGTGAAGAAGCTCTACGACGACCGACGCGAGGAACTCAAGAAGATCGTGGCCGAGCGCAGGGCCGAGGAAGCCGAATGGGCAGCGCAGAACCCAGAGAAGAAGAAGCATATGGACGAATGGTTCTCTGGCAAGGCTCCACACGTCGACTGGAGCAAGATAGAGCAAAAGCCCGACGTGGCCACACGCGTGGCTTCTTCGGCATGCCTGAAGCTCCTCGCCCATGAGGTGCCAAACATGATTTGCTCTTCAGCAGACCTCTGCAACTCCGACAAGACCGACGGATTCCTCAAGGAGACCCACGACCTGGTGAAAGGCGACTTCACGGGAGCATTCTTCCAGGCAGGCGTGTCGGAGCTGACAATGACCGACATGTGCATCGGCATGATGCTACACGGCGGCGTAATCAGCGCCATGGGCACGTTCTTCGTCTTCTCCGACTACATGAAGCCCGCCATCCGTTTGGCCGCGTTGATGGGCACTCCGGTGAAGTTCATCTGGTCGCACGACGCGTTCCGCGTTGGCGAGGACGGACCTACGCACCAGCCCGTGGAGCAGGAAGCGCAGATAAGGCTCTTGGAGAAGCTCCAGAACCACAAGGGAGAGGACAGCGTGAGGGTGTTCCGCCCGGCCGACAGCGACGAGACCACCGTTTGCTGGCAGATGGCAATGGAGAACATGGAGACGCCTACCGCGCTCATCCTCTCGCGCCAGACCATCAACAGCCTTCCCGAGGGCAACGACTACGAGCAAGCGCGTAAGGGCGCTTATGTCGTAAGCGAGTCAGACGACAACCCGGACATCATACTCGTGGGCAACGGCTCCGAGGTAGCCACGCTGGTAGCTGGCGCAAGACTGTTGCGCAAAGACGGCATCCGCGTGAGGGTCGTGAGCGCGCCTTCAGAAGGCTTGTTCCACAGGCAACCCGTTGGCTATCAAGAGAGCGTCTTGCCTTACGAGGCGAAGAAGTTTGGCCTCACCGCAGGTCTGCCATGCACGCTTGAGGGCCTGGTGGGCATCGGACCTAACAGCCGCATCCACGGCCTGAGGAGCTTTGGCTTCTCAGCCCCATACAAGGTGCTCGACGAGAAGCTCGGCTACACGGCAGAGCACGTCTACAAGGAAGTGAAAGAGTTCATGGAGCGATAATCCAGGACAATGACCATAAGCAAAGAGCCGGAACCCACGAGGATTCCGGCTCTTTTATTGAAAGTCTTAAATTGCTTTATTACCTGAAAATGATGGAAAGGCCACGCCTTAGCGCGCCATCTTGTCCATCATAAGGGCTGCCATTGCTATGCATACGAACATTACGGTAGCCGTGATTGCGAAAGTTGAAATACTCATCATAATATTACTTCTCCTTTTTTTAATTTATTATACATTACCGGCATCACTCTATAGCCGGCGCTATCCTGAATTTCCGTTATCCTGAAAAAATCCTTATCCTGAAAAACTAAATCCTATACTTCAATCTTAAATGTTATCTGAATACTATCTGTTGCCTTTCTGAAGGCCCTTACTTTCTTATTGACGCTGCAAAGTTAGACATTTCTCGCTGTGTGCGCAAACAATTGGTGTTGCAAATGAATGATTTGCCGTTTATATTTGATTATCGTCAAACAGGTTGACATACGTCAACCCACAGATTTGACGCATGTCAACGCGTGGCAAGGCCAAACGAGGAAGCTTGCCCATAATGCTAAGTAATGATAAAGTTGATGCCATAGCAATGTTGAATCAAAATATTTTTATAATTTTGCAAGGCAATGGAATCGAAGAAGACCATAAACACGATCATTCAGATGGCGACATCCCTGCTTTTGGGTGGTGCCATACTTTATTGGATGTATCGTGGTTTCGACATCAAGAGCATCGGCAACGTGATGCTGCACAAGATGAATTGGACGTGGATGCTCCTCTCGTTCCCGTTCGGCATTCTGGCCCAGGCGTTTCGAGGTTGGAGATGGCAGCAGACCCTTGAGCCATTGGGAGAGAAGCCGCGCCAAGGCGTCTCCGTCAACAGCATCTTCGTTTCCTACGCGGCAAGCCTCATCATACCACGTTCCGGCGAGATAGCGCGCTGCGGGATATTGAAACGTTGGGAGGGTGTGTCCTTCCCAAAGTCGCTGGGCACGGTCGTCACGGAGCGGGCCATCGACACGTCGCTCATAGTCCTCATCACAGCCCTGACCTTTCTCTGGCAATTGCCCGTGTTCAACAGGTTCTTCTCAAGCACCGGCACCCGCCTCGACGAGATACTGTCGCAGTTCTCGACGGCAGGATGGTGGGTGACAGCCATCTGCGCCGTGGCAGCATTGCTGTTGATCTGGCTTCTGCTTCGGCGGTTGTCGATATATAATAAGGTGAAAAACACCTTCGCGGGGCTTCTCGCCGGCATCGTGTCGGTGAAGGGCGTGCGCAACATTCCGCTGTTCATCTTTTTCAGCGTCGGGATATGGGCATGCTATTTCCTGCATTATTACCTCACCTTCTTTTGTTTCTCCGCTACATCCCACTTGGGAATGGCTTGCGCGCTGGTGACATTCATCGTGGGTTCCATCGCCGTCATCGTGCCGACGCCAAACGGGGCCGGACCTTGGCATTTCGCCGTGAAGACCATGCTCATCCTCTATGGCGTGGCCTCAAACGACGCATTGTATTTCGTATTGATAGTCCACACCGTGCAGACCCTCCTCGTGCTGCTGCTTGGCATCTACGGATGGATGGCGCTGGCGCTGACAAAGAAGAGGCAAACCGCGAAAGGCAAGAAACAGAATTAACACAAGAACAACTTAACACATTATTTAATAACCAAAAACTATGAGTGAAATCCGCAACCTTCAACCAGCCGCCATCTGGCGCAACTTTGATGACCTCACACAGATTCCACGCCCGAGCGGTCATGTGGAGAAAGTGCAAGAGTTTCTTCTCGACTTCGCAAAGCGCGTAGGCGTAGAGGCCTTCAAGGACCCAGCAGGCAACATCGTCATGAGAAAGCCCGCCACGCCTGGCTATGAGAACCGCAAGACCGTGTTGCTGCAAGCCCACATGGACATGGTGCCGCAAAAGAGCCCCGACTCTAACCACAACTTCGAGACCGACCCGATAGAAACCTACGTGGAAGACGGATGGGTACACGCCAAGGGAACCACGCTCGGCTCAGACGACGGCATGGGCGTGGCCGCGATAATGGGCATAATGGAGGCCAACGACATAAAGCACGGCCCTGTGGAGGCCCTTATCACACGCGATGAGGAGACAGGCATGTACGGAGCCAACGAACTGCCTGAAGGCGAACTTCACAGCGACATACTCATGAACCTCGACTCCGAGCTTTGGGGCAAGTTCTGCATCGGCTCGGCAGGCGGTATCGACGTCACGTCAACACTCGAATACAAGCCCGTAGACAACGATCAGGAGACAGCCGTAAAGGTTACTCTCAAAGGCTTGCGTGGCGGACACTCCGGCCTCGAAATCAACGAGGGTCGCGCAAATGCCAACAAGGAGATGGTGCGCCTGGTTCGCAAGGCCGTGGCGGAAATGGGCGCGCGTCTCGCCCAGTGGCACGGCGGAAACATGAGAAACGCCATTCCTTTCAAGGCTGAGGTGGTGCTCGCCTTGCCTAAAGACCAGGTAGAGAACCTCAAGGCTCTCGTGGAGAAACAACGTGTCGCCATCGAAGATGAGTTCAAGGGCATTGAGAAAGGCGTGGAGTTCTTCGTCGAGGACGTGGAAAACCCGAAGGAACTGCTGCCTTGCGAGATTCAAGACAACCTCGTGGATGCCATCTACGCCTGCCACAACGGCGTGATACGCATGATACCTTCTTACCCGAAAGTGGTGGAGACATCTTCCAACCTCGCCATCATAAACATAGAGGCAGGAAAGGCAGAGATAAAGATCCTCGCGCGCTCGAGCCGTGAGGACATGAAAGAATATGTGGCCACGATGCTTGAGAGCTGCTTCAACATGGCCGGCATGCGCACGATGCTCAGCGGCAGCTACGGCGGATGGGACCCGAATCCCGACAGCGAGATTCTCAACCTGCTGAAGAAAGTCTACAAGGAGCAGACAGGCGAGGACGCCACAGTGCAGGCCGACCACGCCGGACTGGAATGTTCTGTCATCCTCAGCAAGTACCCAGGCATGGACGTGGTGAGCCTTGGCCCGACATTGCTCTCGCCCCACACCACGAGCGAGCGCTTCAAGATAGACACGGCAGAACCATTCTGGAAGCTGCTGACGGCAACACTCGAGCAGATTCCCGAGAAATAAGGCCGCATGGCTTTAAGACAGCATGATACATTGCACGGATATTGACACTCTTAATATCCGTGCATTTTTATATGCGTGATTATTCACGTCAATCACATCAGAACGTCAAGCTTGCTTGAACGTTATGCCGAGCGCAGCCTATCTTATGCAAAAAATCAAGTCAAACCTTTGCGCCTAAGGATTTTTTTCTTTACTTTTGCACCGTAAAACAATTCAGTAAAACAATATGGACGATTATCACGCGGACAGTTACAATAATTAGCGTGAGGATTGAGCATTACCGCCAATCTTCACAACCTGTTCATGTTAAAAAAGATTGGCAGCAATGAAAACATACTGGAGCATTGAAAAGCAACTAAGGGTCATCGACGAGTGGAAGTCGGGGTGCTGGATTCAGGTCACCTGCCCTACCGATGACGACCAGCGAGAACTGGAAGAGAGGTTTAACATTCCCGACTATTTCATGAGCGACATCAGCGATACCGATGAGCGCGCGCGTTATGAGTACGACGACGGTTGGACCCTTATAATCCTTCGTATTCCTTATGTCAAGGAGATAAGGTCGCGCACTCCTTATACCACGGTGCCGTTGGGCATAATCCACAAACGCGACGTAACCATCACCGTCTGCTTCTACGAGACGAACATGATGCTCGACTTCGTGAGCTTTCATCAGAAACGTGGCGTGGGATTCACCGATTATGTCGACATGACCTTCAGGCTCTTCCTGTCTTCTGCCGTGTGGTACCTGAAGCGGCTGAAGCAAATCAACGCACTTATAGAAAAAGCGAAACACAACCTTGACCATGAGGTGAACAACGAGAGCCTTATCGGCCTGAGCCGACTGCAAGACTCGCTCACTTACTTCATCACGTCAATACGTGGCAACGAGAACCTGTTGCAGAAACTGAAGTTCAAGCTGCAAGTCGACGAACTCGACGCCGACCTCATCGAGGACGTGAACATCGAGATGACACAGGCCAGGGAGACCACGAATATCTATTCCGACATCTTGGAATCCACGATGGACACGTATTCGAGCATCATCAACAACAACATGAACACCACCATGCGTACCCTCACGTCGCTCAACATCATCCTGATGGCACCTACGCTCATATCAAGCATATACGGAATGAACGTGGTGAACGGCCTGGAGGCATCGAAGTATGGGTTCATAATCTGCATCGCCGTTTCAGTGCTTGTGACAGGCGTCAGCTGGTGGATTTTACGACATAAAAAACTTATTTAGCTCATTTACAGTAAAAAACATTCCAAAAATTAGCATAATACAATCTTTTTAGCTAAGTTTGCATCATATTTATTAACAATTGGAAGCCATGCCCGTCTGAGGCGTTTGCTGACATGCAGCAGCATGGCCATGGAACTCCGAGTCATAAACTTAAACATAGTGAAATGATGGACTCTCAAGAAAACACCACCCCAAAGGGAATCGAGGAAGAGCAGAAGGCCGAGGCCGCTGCCCCAGTGACAAATGTCGACAATGAAAACGACGTGAAAGAAGATGCCAAGGCTGACACGCAAGAGCAGGCCGCGGCGGTTGAGCCAGACGCGCAAGATACCGCTGCCGAAGACCTCGCTAAGAAAGTCTACGCCTCAAAGAAAGAGGTGCTCGACCGCATCGAGGAAATAGCTAATGGCGACGACACTCCAGGAAAGGACGAGGTTGACCACTTGAAGGCTTCTTTCTACCGTTTCCAAATAGCGGAACGCGACAAGAAGCAAAAGGAATATCTTGAAGCTGGAGGCGACCCTGAGAAATACCAGATTCTCCCCGACGAAGATGAAGAGGCTTACAAGGCCAACATGCGAGTCATCAAGGAAAAGCGCGCGAAGGCTTTTGAGAAGGCACAGCAAGAGCGAGAGGAAAACCTCAAGCACAGGGAGGAAATCATAGAGAAGATAAAGAACATGGCCACGTCGCCAGACGAGGCCAACAAGTCGTACAACGAATTCAAGACTCTGCAACAGGAGTGGAAGGGCATTGGAGCCGTGCCGCCAGAGAAATCGAGCGAGACATGGCGCAACTATCAGCTCTACGTCGAGCAGTTCTACGACTTGCTGAACCTCAACCGCGAGGCTCGTGAATACGACTTCAAGAAGAACCTCGAAGCCAAGACCAAGCTATGCGAGGAAGCCGAGAAACTCGCCGACGAGCCTGACGTGGTGAGCGCTTTCCATCAGCTGCAAGACCTGCACGAGCAATATCGCGAGATTGGCCCAGTGGCTAAGGAGATGCGCGAGAACATTTGGACAAGATTCAAGAACGCGAGCACCGTAATCAACAAGAAACACCAAGACCACTTCGAGAAGCTGCGCGCCAACGAAGAGGAGAACCTTGCCAAGAAGACGGGGCTCTGCGAGAAGACGGAAGCCGTGGCGAAAGAAGAAAACAAGAACGCTGCCGACTGGGAGAAGCACTCGAAGGAGATCATCGCCATACAGCAGGAGTGGAAGACCATAGGCTTCGCTCCGAAGAAGAGCAACGAGGAGATTTTCCAACGCTTCCGCAAGGCTTGCGACGACTTCTTCGGTCGCAAGGCAGAATATTTCAAGGAGGTAAGGGCACGTCTTTACGAGAACGCCGAGAAGAAGAAGGCCCTTGTGGCCAAGGCGCAAGAACTTTCCGACTCTACCGACTGGAAGGCCACTTCCGACAAGCTCATACAGCTGCAGAAGGAATGGAAGACGGTTGGCACGGCTCCACGAAAGATTAGCGACCAGCTCTGGAACGACTTCCTCACGGCTTGCAACCATTTCTTCGACGCGCGCAACGCCGCTCATGCCAGCGTGCACGACGAGGAGCGTGAGAACCTGCAGAAGAAGCGCGACATCATAGAGGAACTGAAGAAAATAACAGCCACGGACAGCGACGCACGCGAGAAAGTGCAGGAGCTGGCAGACAAGTACAACGCCGTCGGCCATGTGCCTTTCCGCGAGAAGGACAAGGTCTACAAGGAGTATCACGAGGTGATGGACAAGATCTTCGAGGAGCTGCACATCTCAGCGGCTCGCCGCCATCTCGACAACTTCAAGAACAACCTCCGCGGCATGGCAAAGAAGGGCGAGGACGCCGTGGACAACGAGCGCACGCGCCTTGTAAGACGCTTTGAGCAACTGAAGCAGGAAATCACTACTTACGAGAACAACCTCGGATTCCTCAGCATCTCCAGCAAGAAGGGCAACAGCCTCGTCGACGAGATGAACCGCAAGGTGCAAAAGCTCAAGGACGACGCCCAGCTCATAAAAGAGAAGATAAAGGCTATCGACCAACAGAAGTAATTTTACAGGTAAGACATAAATTGAGTAGGAGATAAACACTAATCACAGGTGTTTATCTCCTACTTTCGTTTTCCGACCTCTCACACCACCGCACATGCGATTCCGTATACGGCGATTCCTATTTTATTTTCAAACAAGATGTAGCAAGGACATGGCAAGGCCGTAGCGTCGGGCGAAGTCCTCTACAGCATCAGTATCCTCACCTCGGCATTGTGCATCTTTTGTATTTCGTTCATCGGCTTCTTGAAATACACGCTCTGTATAGCCTTGTTTATGATGCCATGACCGACGGCGAGCACCACCTTGCCGGGATATGCCGTCTTTATCCATGTAAGGAAGTTTTGAGCGCGGCTTTTCATGTGTTCAAGGCTCTCCACGTCATCGGGCCATTCCACGTTTTCAAGGTCGGGAATAAACTTGCCCGTGAACGATCCCCAATCACGCTCACGCAGCAGCGGAGACGTCACGATGTCTTCCGGCTTCAGTCCCCTTGCCGACGCTATTATGGAGCAAGTCTGGATGGCACGATGCAAGTCGCTTGCCACGAAAGCGTCTATTTTCGCGTCTTTCATCTTTTCTGCGACATCACGAGCCTGGGCCTTGCCGGTCTCGTTGAGTTCCCCTCCTTGCCAGCCCTGTAATATCTGGGCGGCGTTGGCCACGGTCTCGCCGTGGCGCACAAGATATAATGTAGTCATAACAAATCGTTATCCTAATGGATTATTGTCATTATTCGGGTTGCAAAATTACAAAAAATAACACGGTTTGATAAAATGTTCTGATAAAAAAGCCTATCTTTGCATTATCTTTTCACTCTGGAAATCACGGCGTCCCCATACAAGACCTTTGAGGACACGGCAAAACAATTTATTATGAAAGTCTTTCGTAGCAGCGTTTTTCGCGCGTTGTGCGCCATAGTCATCGGCGCGTTGTTGGTAAAATATCGTGAGCAGACCGTGACATGGATCACGGTTGCCATTGGTATAATCTTCCTCGTGAGCGGCATAATCAGCATCACCGCGTGGTTCTCAGCCAAGCGCAAGGGAGGCACTAACGGCATGGACATCTACGACGTGCAAGGCCGTCTCATCACCATGCCCTCGCAGCCATTCCCCGTTGTCGGGCTTGGCAGCGTCATCCTTGGTGGCGTGCTGGCAATGTTTCCAAACAGTTTTGTCAATGGCCTGACCTATATCATCGCGATAATGCTGATCTTAGGCGCGCTCACACAGTTTTTCAACCTCACCGTCGCCCGTCGCTTCGCCAACATCGGCATCGTGTGGTGGATATTCCCCACCTTGGTGCTGCTGGTCGGCCTTGTCGCCGTGGTCAAGCCGTCGTTCATAGCCAGTGCCCCGTTGCTCGTCCTTGGCTGGTGCATCATCGTCTACGGGGCGATAGACCTCATAGACTCTATCAAGATACACCAGTGCCGCAGACAGATGGGAGCGGTCAACGGCACCGATGAAGCCACGGCCGAGGAAATCAAAGAAGAGAAGACGCCGGAGTGAGGGTCTTGATATAATCAGTCAACATGCCGATGCCCTTCAAGTTTTCTCCGCCCTCAGGTATTATGACATCGGCAAAGCGCTTCGTGGGCTCGATAAACTGCTCATGCATGGGCTTCAGCACCTTCAAATATCTGTCCACGACCATTGACACGGTGCGTCCCCTGTCGATAGTGTCGCGCTGGATGTTGCGAATGAGACGCTCGTCGGAGTCGCAGTCCACGAAAATCTTCAAGTCCATCATGTCGCGCAACCGCTTGTTGAGCAACGTCATGATGCCCTCTATTATTATGACAGGCTTGGGCTCCACGTGGATGGTCTCTGGCAACCTGTTGCTGAGGATGTACGAATAAGTAGGCTGCTCAATGGCAATGCCATTGGCAAGATCGTGAACCTGCTTGATGAGCAACTTCCAGTCGAAAGCGTCTGGATGGTCGAAGTTTATGGCCTTACGCTCCTCGTCGGTAAGCCCCGTCGTGTCGTTGTAATAAGAGTCGAGTGGCACCACGGCCACATGGTCGGGAGGAAGCGACTCCACTATTTTCTTGACTACAGTGGTCTTGCCGGAGCCTGTGCCACCGGCAATGCCGATAATTGTTGGTTTCATTGTCTTGTCTTGTTTCTAAGTCTGTTCTTTTATAAAATGCCCAATTCCCTGAACATGTTGTCATAATACGCGGCCTTGTCCTCAAGCTTCATGGGATAGGCACGGCTTGAGCTTGGCTGCCTGTACAGGCTTATCGCCCTGCCATGGAAGTCGAAATCTACATGCCCGCCCATCTTCAAGTCGTTGGCCTTCTGGCCTATGCCATAATGCTCCATGAAGATTTTGGTGGCCAGCCGGCCTGCCGTGAGCACGCCACGACATAGCGGCAAGGCCGTGAGCATGGCGTCGAGGTCTGCCCTCTCCACCACTTCCAAGTCCTTGTCTGATGCCGTCCCCTTGGTACGCCTGATTCGCAAGCAGGTGTCGAAAATGGCGATGCCCCTCTCCGAGAGAAACGCCTTCAAATCGTCGAGGCGATAGGTCTTGTTGCCCTCGTCCACGAAATGAAGCTTGTCGCCAAAGAAGCACAGCCCCATGATGCGCCACATGTCGTTAGTGTAGTTGGGATAATACCAGTCTATGCACCAGCGTTTTGGCGATGGCGGGAAGGTGCCGAGCATCAGCAGCCGGGCCGTCTTGGGCAAGAAAGGCTCAAAGGGATGGCTTTCTATGTCAAACGTCGGCATCGTGGGTCAGTCTTTCTTGTTCTTGTCTTTCTCCACCCTTGCCTTCTGCTCAGCCTCCGACGAGGCGATGTTCCTCAGCTCAGCCTCCGTGTACTCGGGCAGGGCGAACACGCTTTCCTTCAACGCCTTGTCTTTCTTCTCGCGCTGTTCTTTCACGAGATACACCACGGTGGGCAGGTGGTCAGAGAAGCCGTCGAGCCAAACGCCTCCGGCCGTGGTGCGCTTGGTGCCTCCCTTGTACTTGCCTTCCTTCTGGAAGAGGTAAGGCATGCGCTGAACCTCGTACTTGAAGTATTTAAGCGTCGTGAAATCCTTTTCCCCGTTCTTGTTTATAAGGCTTGGCGACAATATTATCTGGTCGAAAAGGTTCCATGAGCCTTGATATTGCAGCGTGCCGGTGCCTTGCTTGGCAAGCACGTTGTACCAAGGGTTATACATGTCGTCCTTGCCAACCATGTCCGCCTCCTCCTTAGCGGAGAGCACCTCATGCATGCTCTTGTTGGTAGGGTCGTCGTTCATGTCGCCCATCACTATGACTTTCGCCTTAGGGTCAAGGCCGAGAATCCTGTCTTTCAACGCCTTCACCTGCGCGGCGCCCACCTCGCGGAAGTAGCTGACATTGAAGCGGCTCGGCAGGTGGTTGACGATTATCACCACGTGCTCGCCAGCCATCTCACCGCTGACGGCAAAGAAGCCACGGGTGCGGAAGAGCGAGTCTTGCTTCTCGGTGGGCACATAAGGGTAGAGCCTATAAGCCTTGACGGAGAAGAGCGACGGATTGTAGATAAGGGCGCAGTCGATGCCACGGCGGTCGGGACCCTCGACATGGCAGAACTTGTATCCGCGCTTGCTGAGCTCAGGCTGGGCACACAGGTCGGTAAGGCAACGGTCGTTTTCCACTTCCGACACGCCAATCGCGGAGCAGCCCACGCCGGGGAGCATCGTCGTGCCCATGTCGCCAAGGGCGCGAGCCATGTTGTGCAACTTGTGTGAATACTTCATGCCGTTCCACTTATACGAGCCCGAAGGCAGGAACTGATAGTCGTTCTTGCCAGCGTCGTGGCACGTGTCGAAAAGGTTCTCAAGGTTGTAGAAACCCACGGCATAAGCGTGAAACTTCTTCTGGGCGCCTACTGAGACACAGAAGAACAGCAATAAGAAAAACGCGGAAAAATACTTTTTCATCTTGTCAAAACGTAGTCTTGTTATTTGTTTTTGCAAATATCGGAATATTTTTCGATATTTCATTGTTTCTTAATTAAAAAACCAACAATAATATGTTGTTTTTTACTATCTTTGCAACATTATCAATACTCATATTTTAATTTATGCAAAAGAAGCTTATCATGGCCCTGGCTGCCTTAGGCACGGTCTCGGCGGGTTATGCCCAGCGAGACTCTGTCAACATTGGCGAGCAGGCCTTTACCTTCACAGAGGCACAGCTTGGCGAAGACGAGAACGTGACACAGAGCGTGTCGATCATCTCTTCCAGCACCAACGCCTATGCCAACGGGGTGGGATACCGTTGGAGTCCCGTGAGATTCAAGTACAGGGGCTACAACGCCAAGTACAACGAGATGTACATTAACGGCAACCCGGCCAACGACGTGGAGCGTGGCGGCTTCAGCTACTCTTTCGTGGGCGGACTCAACAACCAGACGCGCAACATGGAGTCGGCACTGCCTTTCGAGGGAAACAACTTCTCAATGACGGCGCTCGGCGGAAGCAACAACTACAACTTCCGTCCATCGGCAATGCCCGTGGGCCAGAAATTCTCGCTGGCCGGCGCCAACCGCAACTACACGGCACGCGCCATGTACTCTTACAACTCCGGCCTCAACAACAACGGTTGGGCGTGGTCGGCAGCCCTGACTTACCGATGGGCAAACCGCGGCTACGTGGAAGGCATGTTCTACAACTCGCTGAGCTATTTCCTCGGGTTGGGAAAGGTGTTCTCCAACCGCCACTCGCTGTCGCTTGTCACGTGGGGCAACCCCACTGAGCGTGCCACGCAGAGCGCGTCGACCGACGAGATGTATTGGCTCGCAAACAACTACAACTACAACCCCAACTGGGGATACCAAGACGGCAAGAAGCGAAACTCACGCGTGGTCAACGACTTCGCGCCGGCGGCCTTGTTGACCTGGGACTTCAAAATCGACGACAACACCAAGCTGACCACGTCGCTGCTGGGCAAGTATGCCATGTACAGCAGCACACGCCTCAACTACAACAACGCCACCAACCCCGCGCCAGACTATTACAGCCTCATGCCAAGCTATTTCTATAATGTATGGGACAAGGACGACAGCGACACCAACACGCCGTCGGCCCTCGATTCTTGGCAGGCCGCCGTCGACTTCTTCAGGTCGTCGAAGGCCAACAGGCAAATCAACTGGGACAAGCTTTATTATTCCAACAAGATGGCATCGGCACAGGGCGCTGACGCCATGTATTACCAGCAGGCTTACCACGACGACCAGCTCGCCTTCAGCCTTTCATCGTCGCTCCACAAGGACTTATCGTCAAGCAGTTCGCTCAACGTCGGCGTGAACCTCAGCACCAACAAGGGCATGCACTATCAGACCATGGAAGACCTGATGGGAGCAACCTCTTTCCACAACTCCAACTATTATGTCATCGGCACCTACACCGAGACTGCCCCGGAGGCGTTCTACGACCTCAACGACGGCAGCACGCCAAAGCTCGTGAAGGAAGGCGACCGCTTCGGCTACGACTACAACGTCTTCGTGAACCGCGCGCAGGCATGGACGGGATACGAGCTTAGCCTCGACCGCGCAAAGCTGTTCGTAAGCGGACGCATTGGCGGCACGTCGTTGCAGCGCGAGGGAAAGATGCGCAACGGTCTCGCGGCCAACAACTCGTATGGCAAGAGCGAGAAGGCTTACTTCCTCGACGGAGGCGGCAAGGCCGGCATCAGCATCAACGCCGGACGTGGCAACACCATCTACCTCGGTGGCGGATATGAGTGGAAGGCGCCAACGGCCAACGTGGCGTTCGCCTCTCCGCAAATCAACAACGACTTCGTGAAAGACCTCTCTACCGAGAAGATATTGTCGGCCGAGGTGGGCTATCAATACCAGACAAGCTGGCTGCACGCCAACATCCAGGGCTACTACTCTCGCCTTCAGGATGTCACGGAATACAGCATGTTCTACTATGACAACGCCAACTCGTTCTCTTACGTGTCGCTTTCGGGCATCAACAAGCATTACTATGGCGTGGAGCTCGGCCTTGACTTCAAGGTGACGTCCGCGTTCAGCATCAAGACCCTTGCCACTGTCAGCGAGGCCAAGTATGCCAACAACGCCAACGTGCGCTACATGCTATCCGACGACGGCAAATACTACGATGACATCGTGGTCAACAAGAACATGCGCGAGGGCGGAACGCCGCTGTCGGCCTACTCCATCGGCCTGTCTTACAACACCAACGGCTGGTATCTCGACCTTATCGGCAACTACTACGACCGCATATACCTTTATTATACTCCTGTCAGCCGTTACTACTCCAACCTCCCTATCGCAAAAGACGAGAACGGCAACACCATCGTAGACGAGGACAACAAGCCCATGCGCGACCTCTCAAAGGTTCCGTCGCAGGCCAAGGGCAAGGGTGGCTTCATGCTCGACGCATCAATCGGCAAGAGCATATACATCGGCAAGCACCAGATGTCTTTCAACCTCACGCTCACCAACATTCTCAACAATCGCAAGATCGTGACCGGTGGCATGGAGCAGAACCGCCAGTCGTACGACGACAGCGGAGAGGCCATTAGAACCTACAACTTCATCAACAACCCGAAGAAGTTCTATGTGAACGGCATCAACGGCATGCTCAACATAACATATAAACTCTAAACAAAGGTGAGAACCATGAAGAACACAATTAATATAAAGACGACATACCTCCTGATCTTTGCCTTGGCGTGCACGCTTTTCTCATCGTGCATGAACGGCGACTGGGACGAGCCCGACTTCAATGGCGCAGCGCCTTATGGCAACAACAGCCTGACGGAGCAGAACGTCATCCCCATAGCTGATCTCATAAAGAAATACCATAACTTATTATTCGAGTCGACCACCGACCAAAACAAGCAGATAGACGAGGACATCATGATAAAGGGCCGTATCACTG
Source organism: Prevotella sp. (assembly GCA_022769825.1). Classification (GTDB taxonomy): domain Bacteria; phylum Bacteroidota; class Bacteroidia; order Bacteroidales; family Bacteroidaceae; genus Prevotella. The sequence goes on from JALEJI010000043.1 coordinate 25,778, forward strand.
GCAACGACGTGGGCGGCAACATCTATAAGCAGGTGACGCTGCAAGACACCACCGCGGCCATTATCATCGCCATAAACGAGGGCGGCTTGAACGGATACCTTGCCGAGGGCAGCGAGATTCTCGTAGATCTCAAGGGGCTCTACATCGGCAGCTACCGCAAGCAGCCAGAGATAGGCGCGCCCTACAACGGCAACAGCATAGGCCGCATGCAGAAAGACATCTGGGCAAAACACTTCAAGATCCTCGGCTCGCCAGACGCCTCGCTGATTCAGCCCGTCGACTTCTTCAGCACAATCAAAAACGACGAGAAGATGGAGGCCACCTGCGCCAAGCTCGTCACCTTGAAAGACGTAAAGTTCAAGGAGGCCGACGGCAAGTCGACATTCTCCACTGGCACCTCCACCGGCAACGCCGTGAACCAGGAGCTCGAAGGTTATGGCTCGAAAGTGGTTATCAGGACGAGCACCTACGCCGATTTCGCCGCCATACCCCTGCCTTACGACAACGTGGCGAAGAAGAAGCTGAAGTGCGACATCACTGGCATTGCCACACGATACAACTCCACTTGGCAAATCCTCATACGCAAGACCAGCGACATCGTGGTGAAGCAATAAGGCCACGCGTGCCATTGGGCAACCAACAATAAACACACAAACACTCACACGAATAAAACACAAGAATAAATATGAAAGCGATTTTTAAATTAGCATTTGCCTTCGCTGCCCTTCTTTCGTTCGCGGCATGCTCCGACGTGCCCATGCCTTACGAGCAGCCTGGAGATAACCCCAAAGGCGACGAGCCATCAACCGAGACCGTGGCAAAGGGAACCGGCACGCAGGCCGACCCTTACAACGTGACCGCAGCCCTGAAGGTTATAAACGCTCTTGCCTCTGGCGAGGTGACACCTACCGCCATCTACGTGAAGGGCGCGGTTAAGCAGATTAAGCAAATAGAGACCGAGCAGTTTGGCAACGCCAACTACTATATCACCGACGACGGCAACAACGAGATTTACATCTTCCAAAGCTATTACCTCGGCAACCGCAAGTTCACCGCCAGCGACAAGCTGGAGGTTGGCGACACCGTGGTGGTCTATGGCAAGTTCACCAACTACATGGGCAACACCCCGGAGACCGTGGGCAAGGGCACAAGCTACATCTACAGCCTCAATGGCAAGACAGAGGGCGGCACCACACCCGACACGCCCGCTGAGGGCGAGGCCACTGGCGACGGAACCAAGGACCACCCCTACAACAGCGTGGCAGCCAACAAATACACATCTTCTCTCGCTTCAGGCGCGGAGTCAGACAAAGACATTTACATCAAGGGCAAGGTTGTTTCAGTGAAGGAGCAATACGGCACCCAGTTTGGCAACGCTACTTTCTACATCTCCGATGACGGCAAGGCCGACAACCAGTTCTACGTCTTCCGCGCGCTTTATTTGAATAATGAGAGATACGCTTCCGGCGCAACGCTGAACCCTGGCGACGAAGTCGTGGTATGTGGCAAGGTTACCAACTACATGGGTAACACCCCAGAGACCGTACAAGGCAAGGCCTACCTCGTTTCATTGAAGAGCAATGGCGGTGGAACTTCAGGTGGTGGCGACACAGGCGACACCAATGCTGCCAACGGTGACTTCGAGAACTGGACAAGCGGCCAGCCAAACAATTGGAAGACCACGTCCACAGCAGGCAACGCCACGCTCAGCCAAAGCACCGACGCACACGGCGGGAAATATTCCGTCAAAGTGGCGGGAACACCTTCTGCCAACAAACGTCTCGGCTACAAGGAAATGACATTGAAGGCAGGCGAATACACCATGACGTTCTATGTAAAAGCCGCTACCTCAACAGGTGGATCTGTTCGCCCAGGTTATGTACCTGTTACCGATGGCAAAGTCGGCAACTATATCTATGGCGATTATGTCAACGACTTAACCAACACGACATGGGCGAAGGTCACTTACAAGTTTACCATCGCCGAGGAAGGCACCTACAGCCTCGTCATAATGAACAGCAAGAAACCTGGCGGCCATGTCTTGATTGACGACTTCACACTGACACTTGGCTCAACGAGCGTGATTAAATAATAAATATTATTTTTAGCAATCCCATCATCAGCAAAAAAGATGATGGGATTTTTTATGTACGTGGCCCTTGATTCGAATGTACAATTGGCATTGCCGGTATTAACGTGCAAGGGCCGCACCCTTCCATGAAAACAGAATAAACCAAACAGAAAAATAAAATATCTTCCCAATTCCTTGGCAGATGTGAATATTCTTCGTAACTTTGCACACGATATAGCATTAGCACATTATTAACAAGTTACATAAAAGAACAAAATGAAAAAAGGTATTCATCCAGAAAACTATCGCCCCGTCGTGTTCAAGGACATGTCCAACGGCGATATGTTCCTTACAAAGTCTACATGCAAGACTACAGACACAGTAGAGTTTGAAGGCGAGACTTACCCAGTGGTCAAGGTAGAAATCTCAAGCAGCTCTCACCCATTCTACACGGGCAAGAGCAAGCTCGTCGACACAGCAGGTCGCGTGGACCGCTTCATGAACCGCTACGGCAAGCTGAAGAAGTAATACTTTATTCTACAAGCATAAAGACATTTGAAAATGCGGTCGGACGTAGTTGCATATGCGTCCGTCCGCATTTTCTGCTTATTAGGCAGATCCTGTTAATTTACATTCACCATGAAGAACCATTGGAAGTCGGCGGCATGGATGCTGCTCGTGTTAGCCTCACTCTTCACCGCATGCTCGGAGAGCGACAACCTGCCCAAGCCAAGCAAGGGAACCGAGACAGAGGCCAACGACAACGCCAACCCCACAAAGCAAAACAGCAACTACGCACGCCTTGAGTTCCCCCACGTCAAGACCGACGGCAACAACCTCGTAGTGGTGCACAGCACCACGGAGTATGGCGTGAACTTCTCCGTGGAATGGGATTGCGACAAGAAGGCGCAACGCTGGACGTGCTATGAAATGGACGCGAGAACCAGCACAAAGAACTGGAACCGCAAAAACTGGGATACGACATCATGGGGCGGTGACCCATTCCAGGAAGACAAGGACATACCGGAACAGTATCGCACGACACTTTACGACTACCATGGCTCAGGCTATGACCGTGGGCACATCTGCCCATCGGCCGACAGACTGAACTCCAAGGACGCCAACGAGCAGACTTTCTACCTCAGCAACATGCAGCCACAGGTCAACGGCTTCAACACGGGCGTCTGGGCCACAATGGAGAGCCAGCTCCGCACAGTCTGGAACACCTCAAAGTATCGCGACATGCTCTATGTTTGCAAGGGCGGCACGATAGACAAGAGCTCGCAAATAGCTGGTTACGCAAAGAACAAGCTCATCGTGCCAAAATATTTCTTCGCCGCGATACTCGCCGTCAAGGACGGACAATACAAGGCCATCGGACTGTGGTTTGAGCACAAGAAGAACAACGACAAGCACCTGTCAAACTACGTAGTGTCAATAGGCGAACTGGAGAAGCTCACCGGCATCGACTTCTTCTGCAACCTCCCCGACAAGACGGAGAAGAAGGTGGAGTCGGCAACCAAAGCCGAGATGCTTATCGACTGGGGATTGTGAAATTATCCAACTCCGAAATAAATCTGAAAATCGTTTATCGTGGACGTCAAGCCACAGTTTGACGCGCACGGCGATTTTCAGATTTTTCGTTTATACCCCTACATACCGAGCCGTTACGGCTGTTCACCGGAATACGACGCGAGCGCCAATTGGCCTTAGCCGTGATATGCCACCGGCTTTCCATGGCAACAAATCTTTACATGTTCCGCCATGAGCATGACCTGATATAATTGCTCAAAAACTTCTTGGATAAACAAAATAAAATCAGTAACTTTGCCTTTCGTAAGAAAGTATCAGGCTCCATGCGATTTACAAACAAGGACATCAATGCATCATCAGCGGTTACGGGATTCGCCGCCGGCATCTTCGCGGCTATTTTCTACGGCACCAATCCCTTGGGCGCGTTGCCACTTTACGCTGACGGCATCACCTCTGGCAACGTCTTGTTTTATCGTTACGGCCTCTCCGTGGCCTTTTTTTTCCTATGGCTTATCATGCGTGGCGAATCGCTGAAAATAAAGCGTGGACACGCCATCAAGCTCGCCGTGCTCGGCATGATGTTCGCCATGTCGTCGCTGACGCTCTTCGAGAGTTTCCACTACATGAACGCCGGCATAGCCTCAACCATACTCTTTTCCTACCCCATCATGACGGCCCTCATCATGGTGATGTTCTACCATGAGCGCGTCAGTTGGCGCACGACCTTTGCCATAGTGCTTGCCATCTCCGGCATAGCTTTGCTTTACCGTGGCGGAGGCCCGGGAAGCGACACGCTGTCGTCTACAGGCGTGCTGCTTGTGCTGTTCTCTTCCCTGCTCTACGCCCTTTACATAGTCTACGTAAAGCAGTTCAAGGTAGAGGGCATGTCAAGCGTGAAGTTCACCGCGTGGGTCATCTTCTTCGGGTGGATATGCATCATGGCGTTCATGGCATTGAAGGGAGAGGCCCTGCAAGTGCTCCATGGCACTCAATGGATTTGGGGCATACAGCTGGCATTGCTGCCCACGGTGCTCAGTCTTTTCCTCATCAACGTGGCCATAAAGAGCATCGGATCCACGCCTACGGCGATAATGGGAGCCCTGGAGCCGCTCACCGCGGTGGTGATATCCTGCACGCTCTTCGGCGAGGAGTTCACCCTCCGCCTGGCAATAGGCATCATACTGATACTCTCGGCGGTAATGCTCGTCATCATAAAAAAGAAACAACACAACTAAGTAAATATTCTCCAGAGTCACATGACATATCATTACGATTTCCTCATCATCGGCGGTGGCGTAGCCGGTATGAGCTTTGCACTCAAAGTAGCCAATGCCCATAAGGGTTCTGTCGCCATCATCTGCAAGACCACTCTCGACGAGGCCAACACCGCGAAGGCGCAGGGCGGCATAGCCTCGGTCACCAACCTCGCCGTGGACAACTTCGACAAGCACATCCACGACACCATGGTGGCTGGCGACTGGCTTTCCGACCCCAAGGCCGTTGAGCATGTGGTGCGCAACGCCCCCGACGCCATAAAGGATCTCGTGAAGTGGGGTGTCAACTTCGACAAGAAAGATGACGGATCGTTTGACCTGCATCGCGAGGGCGGACACTCTGAGTTCCGCATCCTGCACCATCAAGACGACACGGGCTTCGAGATTCAACGTGGCTTGATGGCAGCCGTCAAAAGCAACCCCGACATAACGGTGCTCGAAAACCACTTCGCCGTGGAGATAATCACCCAGCACCATCTCGGCCAGGAGGTGACACGCCGCACGCCCGACATCGAGTGCTATGGCGCTTATGTCATTAACCCAGAGACTCAGAAAGTGGACACGTATCTCTCTCGCGTCACCCTCATGGCAACAGGTGGCACGGGCGCGGTCTATGCCACGACGTCAAACCCGGAAATAGCCACGGGCGACGGCATAGCGATGGCTTATCGCGCCAAGGCCACGGTGAAAGACATGGAGTTCGTGCAGTTCCACCCCACCGTGCTCTACAACCCGGCGGAGACGCACCCTGCCTTCCTCATCACGGAGGCCATGCGCGGATATGGAGCTATACTCAAGTTGCCCGACGGAACGGAGTTCATGCAGAAATATGACCCGCGCCTGTCGCTCGCGCCACGCGACATCGTGGCACGCGCCATAGACCACGAGATGAAGATCCACGGTCTCGACCACGTGTGCCTCGACGTGACGATGAAAGACCCGGAGCAAACGAAGAAGCATTTCCCTCATATCTACGAGAAATGCCTGTCCATCGGCATCGACATCACCAAGCAGATGATACCGGTATGTCCGTCGGCCCACTACATGTGCGGCGGCATCAAGGTGGACCTCAACGCCGAGAGCTCAATACATCGCCTCTATGCCGTGGGCGAGTGCTCATGCACAGGCCTGCACGGCGGCAACCGACTGGCTTCCAACTCGCTCATCGAGGCTGTGGTCTACGCCAAGAGCGCTGCCGAGCACGCCATCGAGAACATAGACAACTACCATTTCGAGGAGGACGTGCCAGAGTGGAACGACTTCGGAACGCTCACCAATGAGGAGAAGGTGCTCATCACGCAGGATGAGAAAGAGGTGGGACAGGTGATGTCTACCTACGTGGGCATCGTGCGCTCCAACCTCCGCTTGAAGCGTGCGTGGACCCGCCTCGACATGCTCTACGAGGAGACTGAGGACCTCTTCCGCCGCGTCAAGCCAACACGCGACATCTGTGAGCTCCGCAACATGATAAACGTGGGCTATCTCATCACGCGCCAGGCCATAGAGCGACACGAGAGCCGCGGACTGCACTACAACATAGACTACCCACGCACCGACAAGCCTACGGAAAAATAAACACATGCCAAGCAACCATGGAATCAATAGAATCTTTGAAAAATAAAATTAAAGAATTAGCCAATTCGCGCCACGCCCTCATCCTCGCCCATTACTACACACGTCCTGAGATACAAGAGGTTGCCGACTTCATTGGCGACTCACTTGCCTTGGCGCGCAAGGCCGCAGATACCGACGCTCCCGTGCTGGTGATGTGCGGCGTGCATTTCATGGCAGAGACATGCAAACTGCTCTCGCCCAACAAGATTGTGCTTGAGCCAGACCCATCAGCCGGCTGCTCGCTGGCCGACAGCTGCAAGGCCAACGACCTTGCACAATACAAGAAAGAGCATCCCGGATACAAGGTAATAAGCTATGTCAACACCACGGCGGCGGTGAAGGCCCTGTCCGACTGTTGCGTCACCTCTGGCAATGCCGTGAAGGTCATCAACAGTCTGCCCAAGGACGAGAAACTGATTTTCGGTCCCGACTACAACCTCGGCAACTACATCAACTCCATCTCCGGTCGCCAGATGCTACTCTGGAACGGCGGTTGCCACGTGCACGAGAAGTTCTCCGTCAACGCCATACTCGCCTTGAAGAAGCAATATCCCGACGCCATCGTCATGGCGCACCTTGAATGCAAGGCGCCCGTGCTCGCCTTGGCCGACGTGAAAGGCTCCACGGCGAGCATGCTCACCTACGCCAAGGCTCACCCAGAGCAGAAACAGTTTATCGTGGCTACCGAGGCCGGCATACTGTTCGAGCTGAGCAAGCAGTGCCCCGACCAAGAGTTCATACCCGTGCCTCCAGAGGTCACGGAGGGCGAGAACGGCATTGGCGCCACGAAAGCCGAGGGCGGCATACCCGCGTCGTGCGCTTGCAACGAATGCGAGTTCATGAAGCTCAACACCTTGGAGAAGATCATCAAATGCCTGGAAACGCTCCAGCCGCAAGTGACAATCCCTGAGGACATAGCCTGCGAGGCGGTAAAGCCAATAGAGAAAATGCTGAGCCTCTCCTGATAAAATCACCTTAACCCGACATTAAAACATCATTCACATGAACTACAAGCAAACAGAAAAAGAACTTACCGACCGTCTTATCGACCTATCATTTGCCGAGGACATTGGCGACGGCGACCACACCACCCTATGCTGCATCCCCGCCGACGCCATGGGCGAGAGCGAACTGATGATAAAGGAAGAGGGCATCTTCGCCGGCGAGCGCGCTGCCAAGGAAGTGTTCAGCCGCTTCGACCCTGACCTGAAAGTGACCATGCACATGCACGACGGCGACCACGTGCGCCCAGGCGACATCGTGCTCTCGGTAAGCGGACGCGAGCAGAGCCTCCTCACCACCGAGCGCCTCATGCTCAACATCTGCCAGCGCATGAGCGGCATAGCCACCATGGCCCACCGCTACCAGCAGGCTCTCATCGACGCGGGCACTAAGACGCGCGTCCTCGACACGCGCAAGACCACGCCGGGCATGCGCATGCTGGAGAAAGAGGCCGTGCGCATCGGAGGCGGAATGAACCACCGCATAGGTCTCTTCGACATGATCCTGCTCAAGGACAATCACATCGACTTCTGCGGTGGCGTGCACAACGCCATAACCCGCGCGCGCCAATATTGCAAGGACAAGGGCCTCGACTTGAAGATAGAATGCGAGGTGCGCGACTTCGCAGAGCTTAACGAAGCCCTGAAGGACCTGCCCGACCGCATCATGTTCGACAATTTCACGCCTGCCGACACGGTAAAGGCCGTGGAACTCGTACACGCCGCCAAGAACGCCGACGGAACGCCGGCCCACATAGAGACGGAATCGTCGGGTGGCATCACCTTCGACACCATGATTCCGTATGCCAAGGCCGGAGTGGACTTCATCTCCTTTGGCGCGCTGACCCACAGCGTCAAGGCCCTCGACATGAGCCTCAAGGCAAAGGGGTCGTCGAAGCTCTCCATGTAAGCTTACTCGCGAAACTATTGAAATGAATTAATACCACAAATGAGACTATACCATTCGACAAGGCCCGTGCTTGCCTTGGCCCTCTGCGCGCTGATTTCGGCATGCGGAGGCAAGGAGGGCAAGAAAGACGTGAAGAAAAAAGAGAAGCCCGTGGCGATGACCGTGGACACGGCTCTCCAGTCACGCCTCAAGGCTTTTTGCGCCCAACCTCGCGTAAAGGGCAAGTTCGGGCTTTACGTCTACGACCTCACCGCCGACAAACCTGTCACCGCCGAGAACATTGACCACGCGCAGCCAGTGGCATCATGCACGAAGGTGCTCGCCGGTGTAGCCGCGCTCAACAAGCTTGGCGCCAACTATTCGTACCGCACCACGCTATATACCAGGGGCAACATCGTGAAAGACACGCTGCGGGGCGACATAATGCTCATGGCTGGCCTTGACCCTTTGCTCAAGGCTGAAGACATGAGGATGTTCGCGCGCCATCTGCGCCGGATGGGTGTCAGACAAGTGGATGGCAAGTGCTTCCTGAACCTCAAGCTCAAGGAAAAGGTCAAGGCAGAGCAACACTGGTTTCCTTGGGATCTCTCCTTTTCTAAATATGGCATCCTGTTCAAGGGCCCCGACGCCGTGGAGAAAGCCTTAAAGACCGCGCTCAACGCTTCTGGCATAAAGATAAAAGACGGTTTCGAGCACGTCGCGCCAGAGAGAGACAACGCCAACAAGTGGAGAGGTCGCTTTCGCGTGATTTGTACGGTTAGTGCCGTCACGAAGTTCATGTGGAAGAACTCCAGCAACACCAAGGCCACAAGCCTACTCTACACATTGGGCAACGCCGTCAAGCCAAACAACAATGGCTCGGCCGACGCTCTCGCCTCAGCTGGCGTGGGATACATCAGGGCGTTCATGCGCGACTCTCTGCATCTCACCGACACGGCGCTGGTCGTTCACGACGGTTGCGGCCTCTGCACCAATAACCACTTGTCGCCAAAAAGCCTCGTAGCCGTGCTCAAGTTTGGCTATCACCACAAGCCCATCCACGAGCAGCTCATGCGCAACCTCTCCATCTCAGGCGTCGACGGCACGCTGCACAGACTGCTTTACGACCCAAGGCTGAAGGGGCAAATACATGGCAAGACTGGCACGTTGTCGCATCCTTACGGCATATCGTCGCTCGCCGGCTACTGCAAGGGGGCCAACGGCCATGACCTGTGCTTCGCCTTCCTCAACTCGGAGATGTCGGTCCTCGACGCGCACGTGCTGCAGCGCAAGCTGTGCCTCGTGCTTGTGGGCGAACAAAAAGCTAAATGAGGGATTAACGTAAAACAACTGAGATTACACATGAAAAAGATTTCAGCAAAACATATTTTATCATCAAAGCTTCCTGAGCAATTGCAAGACGTGCCCGCGTTGCTCGACGCCGAGGGCGTGGCGTTCACGGCTATCGACACCAACAACTGGGCGGCCGACTTTCCCTACACGCCCAAGGTGGAGTTTCGCATTGCCCACACGGGGCAAAGCATAGTGCTCAACTACCGTGTGACGGAAGACTCGGTGAGGGCCGTGGCAGCCGACGATGGCAACGTGTGGGAAGACTCGTGCTGCGAGTTTTTCTCCGTTCCTGCTGGCGACGACCTTTACTACAACATAGAATGCAACTGCGCGGGCCACATGCTCATCGGCTGTGGGCCGGAACGCGAGAATCGCGAGCGTGCCACGCAGCAGGTGCTCGACACCGTAAGGCGTTGGTCGTCGTTGGGGTGCCAACCTTTCGAAGAAAAAGACGCGCCGGCTGTATGGCAACTGGTGCTTGTGGTTCCGGTATCAGCTTTCTACAATCACCACATTACCGACCTCTCGGGCAAGACCATCCGTGCCAACTTCTACAAGTGTGGCGACAAGCTCCGCAAGGTCCACTTCCTGTCGTGGAACCCAATCGACGTGCCAAGCCCTGACTTCCATTGCCCTAAATTCTTCGGAGAAGTAGAGTTCGAGCGTTGACTTCAAGGAAGCAGGACGTGGAAACCGCATTGACGGCAATATGCGCCAACGTCGAAATGTAAAGTATTATTGCCAAAATTTAACACTTGGAAGCAGGTGCTTTTAGAGCGGAAAAACGGCTTCAAGGTGCCCCTTTGCAGCATCGCAAGCCCGTTTTTGGCCAAAACCTTTTGCCGTTACGGTGCAATCGCATCGCCGTTACACCGTAACGGCAACGCGATTGCACCGTAACGGCAACGCGATTACACCGTAACGGCGACGCGATTGCACCGTAACGGCAGCGCCAAATAAGCGCATCGGCAACACCTAAGAACCACAAAGTCTACAAGCCTTTAATAATCAACAACTTACAAAAACGCCCCATAATCGCGTCATTTACAACCAAGAGACAACTTGGTTGAAAAAAATCGATTCTCAGACGACCATTTGTAAACTATTATTACCCCTATTAAATTGGCGCATTTGGCGCTTTGCTGGGGCGGCCCCTGCAAAGCGGCAATCACCCCAAAATCCAGGAAGCCACTGAAATCTATGCTGAGACGCGGCTTGTCTTATGCCATGATATCTGATAATCGTCTATGCTCGACCGCCTAATGCAACTATCAAGCACCATAATATTACATTTTCATTGTTTTATGGCTTAATTATTAAATAAAAACACTAACTTTGCAGCCAAAAGTTGCAATAAGGGAGCATTTCCCATGTTTTCCTGACAAAACAACACTTAGCACACGCAAAGTATATGGATTACCTGAACGCATTTTTCACCACTCTAAGTAGCCTTCTGTGGGGCTGGCCCATGATTGCCTTATTGCTTGGCACCCATGTCTTTCTCACCATCCGCCTTCGTTTCCCACAGCTGAAGATACTGAAAGCCATAAAATTGTCGGTGAAACGAGACAAAGATGCCTCTGGCGACGTGTCACAATTCGGGGCCTTGGCCACCGCGCTTGCCGCCACCATCGGCACGGGCAACATCGTGGGCGTGGCCACCGCCATATCGCTGGGAGGTCCTGGCGCGGTGTTCTGGTGTTGGCTCACCGGCGTTTTCGGCATCGCGACCAAATACGGAGAAGGCCTGTTGGCAATAAAGTATCGTGAGACGACAGCCGACGGCAGGATGCTGGGAGGGCCGATGTACGCGCTCGAGAAAGGCTTGGGCTGGAAATGGATGGCCGTGCTCTTCGCCATATTCACCGCTTGCGCGTCGTTCGGCATAGGCAGCACTGTTCAGGCCAATGCCATAGCCACTATCACGCACGAGGCCTATGGTGTGCCAACAACCATCGTGGGCATTGCCGTAAGCCTGCTTATAGCAGCCGTGGTCTTGGGCGGCGTAAAAAGCATAGCCAAGGTGTGCGGTTTCTTGGTGCCGTTCATGGCAATCTTCTATGTCTTGGGGTGCATATACATCCTCAGTGTCAACGGCAGCTACGTATGGCCCGCCATAAAGTTGATTGTCGAATCCGCCTTTTCACCACAAGCCGCCAGTGGCGGTTTCGCGGGCACGTCAGTGATGTTGGCAGCCCGGTATGGCATATCACGCGGTCTTTTCTCCAACGAGTCGGGCATGGGTTCCGCACCCATCGTGGCCGCCGCGGCCCGCACACGCAACCCCGTAAGACAGGCGTTGGTGTCAAGCACCGGTACGTTTTGGGACACCGTCGTCATCTGCGCCATCACGGGTGTGGTCATCGTAAGCAGCATCCTTGCCTACCCGGACATCTCTTACACCGACGGAGCCACGCTGACCAAGATGGCTTTCGACAAGATTCCCTACGTGGGCAAGCCTCTGTTGAGCTTCGGTCTCCTCACGTTTGCCTTTAGCACCATCCTTGGTTGGAGCTATTACGGCGAGCGCGCCGTTGAGTATCTGAAGGGCAAACGCTGGATGCTGGTCTATCGCGTGTTGTTCATCATCTCCATATTCGCGGGAAGCGTGGCAAACCTCAATGTCGTGTGGAACCTGTCCGACTGCACCAACGCCTTGATGGCTATACCAAACCTCATCTCACTGCTGCTTTTGAACGGCGTAATCGTGCATGAGACAAGGAAATACTTATGGCGCAATCGCTTAGACCGCAAGATGTAGACCGTCTGCGACGCGTCGCGCGGCCATTTACGCATAGTGGACAAGGTTTACCGCTCGTGTAAAGGTAACAGGTCGCAGACGAGGTTTACAGGTCGTGGGCAAGGATGTCTTGAAGTTCGTTTATCACCATTTTCAAGTATTCCCTGATTTGCCCCTCCCCTATTCCGTGGATGCGCTCCGGAGACAAGGCGGTCAAAGCCTCAACACTCTCCATTCGCGTCATGGAGGGCAGTCGAAGGTCGGACAACACCAAGTCGAATCCGCGTGCGGCGTTTCCCTGTTTCGCTGTTTCCTCCCAAGCGGCAATGGCCGACTTTACGGATGTGGTCTTCTCCACCTCAAATCCCTTTTTCCTAAGCCATGCCTGTATTATGGTTCCAAACGAGAGGTCGTCCTCCACGATGAGAATCTTTTCCATGCCTTAACAATCTCTTTACTTTACATAATGCTTGTTCGAGCTGCAAAACTAATATTAATAATTGATATGAGCAGGGCAAAAATCATCCACCATACGCATATTTTCAGTAATTTTGCCAACGGATAAATTCAATAGACCACAGTAGCTTTTAACAACCATTGCGGTCATAATAAGCAAGGACACTTGCGACAAGTGGGAATGGGCAGCATTAAAGCTGGTTTTACTATCAATAGCTCAGATATAATGAAAAGGATAACAGGCACATGTTTTCTGACAGGAGCATTGCTTAGCATGGCAACAGATGCTTTGGCACAGGGCAACGACTCCATACCACGCAAATGGGTAGACGGCAATTTCTACACGGAAGCCAACTATGGCTACAACTTTTTCGGCGACAAACGCGATACCTACGACTTTCCGCACGCGGTGGTCGATCTGAACATTCACCTTGGCAAGGGGTGGCACTTGAGCACGGAACAAGAGTTTGACTACCTTACGGAAAACGGCGACTGGCCAAAGCACTTCTCCGACGAATACAGCGTAAACTGGGCTTACGTGAAGAAAGACTTTTCGCCCAAGCTGAGCGTCATGGCCGGCATACTGAACATTCCCCTGGGATTGATCAGCTCCTATTACAATACGGGGTTGACGGTGTACGACCCATTGTCGGAAAACCGCGTACTGCCCATGAAATGGCACGAGACGGCCATTGCCGTCACGGGCAAGTTGGGCAAGATTAGTTATTGGTTGGGATATCTCTGCCATATCGACGGCGACGTGGAGGATTATGAAAATCACGGAAGGGCCGCAAGGATAGACTGGTATCCGAACAACGCCTTGCGACTTGGCGTGTCGGGGTTCATAGGGAAAGGCGAGTTTCTTGGTGACGAGTCGGGCGCGGAGAAATGGTGCGACTATGCCGACATAGACTACAACTACGACCATGGCAAATGGATTTCCAGCGGAGAGGTTGTCTACCAGTCGGAAAGCAACAACATGTCCATTGGAGCGGAAGTCGGCTATCGGGTGACCAATTGGCTGCTGCCCTTCGCGAGATATGACCTGCTGACCATTGCCCACGAGAAGAACTACAAAGTATCCACCGTGGGACTGAACGCTGGCCCGTTTCATGGCGTGGGCATTAAGCTCCAACTTTCGCAGGAAGGTGGAAACACGAGATTCGACTCAAGCCTGGCATACAGCCTGAGCTTTTAGGAAACCGCGGCCATGCCGTTGAAGCATAACCGCGACAAGGCAAGGAGAGAAGTAAAAGCCTATGCCGCAACCGTTTACAGATAACGTTGGGCATAAGTCAACTTTAGAAATGGCTAACCGCCTTGTTATATTATAATATGTCAGAATAATATAATAAGCATTAAAAACAACGCCGACATTGCATAACATCCACCAAATTAGCGTAACTTTGTTTTTGTAATATTTACAACAAAGACAAAGCAATATGAAAACAGTTTATGATTTCTCCCTGAAAGACAAGAACGGAAACGAGGTAAGCCTCAATGAATATAAAGACAAGGTCCTGCTCATCGTGAACACGGCCACTGGCTGCGGCTTCACGCCCCAATATGAAGAGTTGGAGGCAATGTATCACCGCCTGAAAGACAAGGGCCTTGAGATTCTCGACATACCGTGCAACCAGTTTGGCCACCAGGCTCCTGGAACCGACGCGGAGATAAAGGAGTTTTGCACGGTGAAGTTTGGCGCCGACTTCCCACAGTTCAAGAAGAGCGTCGTTAACGGCGAGGGCGAACTGCCACTCTACACATGGCTGAAAACCGAAAAGCCTTTCACTGGATCGTATGAGCCGAAACTGGCCGCCGTGATGGAGAAACTCTACAACGAAGCCAACGCCGTGCCGCGCAAGAAAGACGACATACAGTGGAACTTCACCAAGTTTCTCGTAAACAAGAATGGCGAGGTTGTGGCACGCTTCGAGCCTACCGACGACCTGAAAAAAGTGGAAGAGGCCATCAATGCTGAGCTTTGACAAGGTTGATGCGCAGCAAATCAAAAAAGGGGATTCATGGCGACTGCATCCGTCAGACGCTTTCATCCTGACAATGATTCTGAATCGAGTAGGAGGAAAACGAAGTAGTTTTCTTCCTACTTTCGTTTTCCGACCTCTCACACCACCGTACATGCGGTTCCGCATACGGCGGTTCCTATTTTGGGTGCCATTCAAGATACGACCCTATTAAAGTTGCATACCCTGCCCTACATAGGTGTTCATTTGTTATAGCTCTATGCAGTATGTAGCTATTAGCTATTAGCTATACGCCAATAGCCCTTGCGAGTATTACCCCATTCGTATGCTTGGTATTTATTGATACCACATCTAATGAGGTTTGCCACTTTTGTCTTGACTTTCTTCCAGGCTTTCCATATACACATGCGTATTCGATGTCTTAACCATTCGTCTGTTTCATGCAAGAGACGCTTCATATTGGCAAGGTGATAATAACTGACCCACCCTCTTATGTATTCTTTCAGCTTTTGCTTCCTCTTGGCATATCCCCATCCGTTGCTGCGACTTGTCAGTTCTTTCAACCTTGACTTCATTTTGGCTTTGGACTTTGGATGTACCGTGAGTTGGCATTTGCCTTTCATCACATAGAAGGAGTAGCCGAGGTATTTAACTCCGCGCACATACGACACTACGGTCTTTTCCTTGTTGACTTTGAGATATAGAGCATTCTCTATAAATCGGGTTACACTCTCCTTCACTCGCATTGCTACCCTTTTGGACTTGCAGAATATCATCGAGTCGTCGGCATAGCGCACAAAGGGGAGTCCCCTGCGTTCGAGTTCTTTATCCAACTCGTTGAGCATGATGTTACTCATCAACGGACTTAACGGTCCGCCTTGGGGAGTTCCTTCCTCGCTCGCTTCAAACAAACCTTTGTTCATTACACCACTTCGAAGATATTTGTGTATAAGACTGACAACTCTGCCGTCTTTTATCGTACGGCTGAGGATTTCTATGAGCTTGCTATGGCTCACGGTGTCGAAGAAGCGTTCAAGGTCAAGGTCCACTACATATATGTAGCCCTCGTTGATTATC
>JALEJI010000054.1 GCA_022769825.1 Prevotella sp.
TGCAAAAACCACCCATAATCGCGTCATTTACAACCAAGAGACTGCTTGGTTGAAAAGAATCGATTCTCAGACGACCATTTGTAAAATATTTTATCCTATAAAATCGATGCCATTTGTCGCTTTGCAGGGGCGGCCCCTGCAAAGCGCTACGATTGGGTATGCCATCACTCCAAATCCCGTAAGACCATTTAAATTGTTTAGGAAAAATTTTGCGACTTAGATTTTAAGTCGTAAATTTGCCATAGCAGTACGAATTAAGACCGACAATTATGCTAATATAATCAACCCCAAAACATGAGATACCTCGACCCGAAAGCCGACCTCACTTTCAAGAAGGTGTTCGGCGAACATAAAGACTTGCTTATCAGCTTGCTCAACGCCTTGCTGCCGCTCAGCGGCGACGAGCAGGTGGAGAGCGTGGAATACCTACCAGCCGAGCTTGTGCCAGACCTGCCAATGGGCAAGAACAGCATCGTCGACGTGAGATGCAAGGACTTGAGCGGACGGCAGTTCATCGTGGAGATGCAGATGATATGGACTCCGGCTTTCCAGCAGCGAGTGCTGTTCAACGCCTCAAAGGCATTCGTGCGACAACTGCGCCGCAACCGCAAGTATGAGCTTCTGCAGCCAGTCTACTCGCTCAACCTCGTCAACGAGACTTTCATGAACGACTATCCCGACGAGTTCATCCACAACTACAACATAGTGCATGAGCTTCACAGCGACAAGATAATAGAAGGGCTTCACCTCACGTTCGTCGAACTGCCCAAGTTCAAGCCGCAGACAATCGCCGAACGCAAGATGGCGGTACTATGGCTTCGTTTCCTCACTGAAATCAATGAGGAAACAACCGTCGTGCCCGATGAACTGCTCCAAAACCCTGAAACCTCAAAGGCCCTAAAGGAAGTGGAGGAGTCTGCCTATACCGAGCATGAGATGGACGCTTACGAGGACTTTTGGGACAAGCTCGGCGCCGAGCGCTTGCTTCTCGTAGACTCAAACAGCATAAGCCGCAAGGAAGGACGTGAGGAAGGACGTGAGGAAGGACGGAAAGAAGAACGTAAGGACATGGCAAAGAAGATGCTTGCAATGGGAATGGAAAAGACGACCATTACAAAGCTGACAGGACTTTCCGATAATGAGTTGACCATGTTGTTTACATAAATTTGCCTCATGGAAAGCGACATTTTCAATTTTTCCACCCTATGGCGCAGGCTGACGCCTACATACACGGCAAGCGAGGCGCAAGCCATCATAAGGCTTGTGCTTGAAGACCTCTATGGGTTATCGCTCACCGACATCGCCATGGGTGCCGTTGCCGACCTGCCCAATGATGAACAGGAGCGGCTCAAGGGCATCGCCAAGCGGCTTGGCGACGGAGAGCCCGTGCAATATGTGCTTGGCAAGGCTTGGTTTCGTGGCAGGCAGTTCGGAGTGGCGCCAGGCGTGCTAATACCACGTCCGGAGACCGAAGAATTATGCCAAGCCATTATCGATGACTGCAATCCCAACAGCGCGCCACACGACGACCAGTCTCCGCGCGTTCTCGACATTGGCACTGGCAGTGGCTGCATAGCCATCAGTCTTGCCCTCGACATGCCTCGCGCCAACGTATCGGCAATCGACGTATCAGACCAAGCGCTGAAGATAGCGTCGGCAAACGCCGCACGGCTTCACGCCAACGTCGCTTTCCGGAAGCAAGACATACTGCAAGCCGCCGCAGCACCGGCTCTCAAGGCGAACCATGACGGATGGGACGTGATAGTGTCGAACCCACCCTACATCACCGAGAAGGAAAAGGCCGACATGGAACCAAACGTGCTCGACCACGAGCCAAGTCTCGCCCTGTTCGTGCCCGATGATGACCCACTGCGCTTCTACAACGCCATAGCCACCTATGCCGCGACGACGCTCAGCCGCGACGGGCGACTCTATTTTGAGATAAACCCCCTCTTTGCCGACGACATGAGCCGCATGCTCAAGCTAAAGGGATTCAGCGACGTGACCATCGTAAACGACCAGTTTGGCAAACAACGGTTCATAAGCTGCACGAAATCTAAACACAAATCATTGAGATGATGTTCACACGCCAACCATTAAGCAGGGAGAAAGCCCTGGCAAAGCTCGCGGCCCTCTGCGCCAGAGCCGAATACTGCACCGGTGACATGGAGGACAAGATGCGGCGATGGGGCCTCAGCGGCGACGACATAAAGGAGAACATAAGCTATCTCGTCGCCAACAAATACGTTGACAACGCACGCTACTGCCAGGCTTTCGTAAACGACAAGATTGCCTATAACCATTGGGGCCGCCGAAAGATAGAACAAGCCCTGTGGATGAAGCGCGTGCCCGAGAGCGTGTCGGCCCCAATACTCGACGCCGTGCCCGAAGAGGATTATATCAACGTGCTCAAGCCCTTGATAGCGTCGAAGTCGGCCACGGTGAAAGCCGAGAGCGACTATGAGCGACAGATGAAGCTGATGAAGTTCGCCCTTGGGCGAGGGTTCAGCATAGACGAGATAAAGCAATGCCTCTGACACTGCTACGCCAACTTCTCGACATCATCGCGCCACGCTTGTGCTGCGCTTGCGGCAGACGGCTCAACTACAACGAAGTCGTGTTTTGCGCCACGTGCATGATGCGGCTTCCACGCACCCCCTTCCTCAAACATCCCTACGACAACGAGATGGCGCAAACCTTTTGGGGACGGGTGGCCCATTTCGAGAAAGCCTATGCCTTCATCTACCACCAGCCTCACTCCGACTCGGCCCGAGCCGTGTACAAGATAAAATATTTCGACATGCCCGATATCGGCGTTGACATTGGCGAGATAATGGGCAAGATGATGAAAGAGGCGCGATTCACCGACGACATCGACGTCATCCTTCCCGTGCCGCTCGCCAAGGAGCGCAAACGGCAACGTGGGTTCAACCAGAGCGAGATGATAGCCCAAGGCATCAGCTACGCCACGGGCATCAGGGTGGTGACCGGCGCCGTGAGCAGGGTGTCGTTTCACGGCAGCCAGACAAAGCGCGACCGCCAAGGCAGGACTGAGAACGTGGAAAACGCCTTCCGCCTGAAAAACGGCAAGCTCGTGACCGGGAAACACGTGCTCATAGTGGACGACATAGTGACCACAGGCGCGACGATAGTGGCAATGGCCAAACAGATAACTCAACTGCCTGGCGTGAGAGTGAGCGTGGCGGCCATAGGTTTCGCGGGTGAAAGAATATACGCCAATTCAGACGACAAAGACGAAGAGGATAACATTTTTAGTCAATAACGCCGCGCTTTTCTTTGCCAACTCACGCATTATCCTTATCTTTGCAAATACAGACAATTAGCAAAAACGATATTACCATGAACGACTTGAAACACGCATTCGCAGAGAAGCTTCTTGGCATCAAGGCCATCAAGCTGCAACCCAACACTCCTTTCCAATGGGCTTCCGGCTGGAACTCACCAATATACACCGACAACCGCCTGGTGCTGAGCTACCCTGAGGTCAGGGCTTTCGTAAAGACAGAGCTCACGCATGCCGTCATAGCCAACTTCCCTGAGGCTACCGCCGTGGCAGGTGTCGCCACGGGAGCCATCGCCATGGGCATGGCCGTTGCCGACTTGCTGCAACTGCCTTACGCCTACGTTCGCCCGAAACCGAAAGACCATGGCACCAAGAACCAGATTGAGGGCCGTCTGCCGGAAGGTTCCAAGGTGGTGGTCATCGAGGACCTCATCTCCACAGGCTCATCTTCGCTGAAAGCGGTAGAGGCGTTGCGCCAAGCCGGCTTCGAGGTAGTGGGCATGGTGGCAAGCTATACCTACGGCTTCCCCGTGGCAGAGCAGGCTTTCAAGGACGCTGACCTGAAGCTTGTCACCCTCGGTGACTACGAGCACACCATAGAGATAGCTGCCGAGACAGGCTACGTGTCGAAGGAAGACATCGAGGTGCTGAAAGAATGGAGAAAAGACCCTGCCAACTGGAAGAAATGACAAAGATAGAAAGCAGCATACGCGAGATTGCATACCCACAACAGTCGGTATACAATCTCTTGAGCGATCTCAGCAACATTGACAAGGTGAGAGACCGCATACCCGAGGACAAGATAGAGAACCTTGAGTTTGACCACGACAGCATTTCCATTAAGACACAGATGGGAGCCGTGAAACTGGTCATCGTGGACCGCGAGGAGCCAAAGACCATAAAGTTTGAGACGGCTGAGAGTCCACTGCCTTTCAACTTCTGGATTCAAATTCTGCCCGTCACGGAGACGACAAGCAAGATGAAGCTCACCATAAAGGCAGACATAAACCCCTTCATGGCCTCAATGGTGAAGAAGCCTTTGCAGCAAGGCATAGAGAAGATTGCCGACGCGCTGCAGATGATAAAATACTGAAAAGAAACCACACACAAACTTATGTCCAACAAACTTTGGGAAAAAAACTTTGAGGTCAACAAGGAGATAGAGCGGTTCACCGTGGGCCGCGACCGCGAGATGGACATGTATCTCGCCAAATACGACGTTCTCGGCTCCATGGCTCACATCACCATGCTCGAGAGCATCGGGCTCCTTGAGAAAGACGAACTGGAGAAGCTTCTCGCCGAGCTCCGCCACGTCTACCAGCTCTGCGAGGACGGCAAGTTCTCCATTGAGAAGGATGTCGAGGATGTCCACTCCGAGGTTGAACTCATGCTCACGCGCAAGCTCGGCGACATGGGCAAGAAAATCCACTCTGGCCGTTCACGCAACGACCAAGTGCTCGTGGACCTCAAGCTCTTCACGCGCCATGAGCTCATGGAGGTGGTCGACAACGTGAAGGCCCTCTTCGACGAGCTCATACAAAAGAGCAACCAATACAAGGACGTGCTCATGCCTGGCTACACGCACCTGCAGATAGCCATGCCGTCGAGCTTCGGATTGTGGTTCGGCGCCTACGCCGAGGGCCTTGCCGACGACATGCTCTACCTTCAGGCAGCATGGCGCATGACCAATCGCAACCCTCTGGGGTCCGCAGCTGGATATGGCAGCAGCTTCCCGCTCAACAGGCAGATGACAACCGACCTCCTCGGCTTCGACTCCATGGACTACAACGTGGTCTACGCGCAGATGGGACGCGGAAAGATGGAACGCAACGTGGCGTTCGCCATGGCCACCGTGGCTGGCACGCTGGCCAAGATGGCCTTCGACGCCTGCATGTTCAACTGCCAGAACTTCCAGTTCGTAAAGCTCCCCAAGGAGTGCACCACGGGCTCAAGCATCATGCCGCACAAGAAGAACCCCGACGTGTTTGAGCTGATACGCGCCAAGAGCAACAAGCTGCAGAGCCTGCCGCAACAAATAATGATGATAATGAACAACCTGCCCGTGGGCTATTTCCGCGACTTGCAAATAATAAAAGAGGTGTTCCTGCCCGCCTTCGACGAGCTCAACGACTGCTTGCGCATGGCTGCCTATATCATCAACAAGATGGAGGTCAACGACCACATCCTCGACAACCCGATGTATGACCCCATGTTCTCGGTGGAGGAGGTGAACCGCCTTGCCGCCGCCGGCATGCCTTTCAGGGACGCTTACAAGAAGGTGGGACTGGAGATTGAGGCTGGCGAGTTCGTGGCCAACAAGAACATCCATCACACCCACGAGGGCTCTGTCGGCAACCTCTGCAACGACAAGATACAAGCCTTGATGGAGCAGACCATGGCGGAGTTTAGTTTTGACAAGGTGAGAAATGCCGAGAAGAAGTTGCTGGATATTTAGCCTCACGCTTCTGCTGGCGTCGCTCGCCTCTTGCGGAGCTGACGACAACACCTACAGCAGCCTGCGCCTTGCCATCTACATCGACAACTCCACCCACCAAGACGCCACGCTCGCCACGGCGATGAACGCGGCCTCGCCCGGCGTGTTCTGCCGCGTCAGCTACGAGGCGTCGTCGCGGTCGTTCGTGTTCGCCTCCAACCAGGGGCAGCAAAGCAAGAGCAGGCTCAACGCCAAGGAAACCGAAATGGGATTCTATGGCAGGATAGGCATGAACAATGGCATAATAGTGGGATATGGCAACCTCTCCACAGGCGCGTCAGGGGCATACACCTTCTACGCCTACGACGCTCAATGCCCCAACTGCTTCGACTACAACGCCATACCCGTGAAGAGCTATCCGCTCACGATGAACACCGCCGGCATTGCCACGTGCGCCAAGTGCAAACGGCAATACAACATGAACACTGGCGGCAACTGCGTAAACGACAGTGGCAAAGGCCTGACCACATACCGGTCGTCGACAACAGGAGCCTTGGGGTATCTCGTAGTAAACTAAAAGAACATGAATCTGACTATTGTTATTCCTTGCTATAATGAGGAGCAAGTGCTGCCTTGGACCCTTGGCAAGCTCGCGACGCTAATTGACCGTCTGAAGACAGAAGCAAGCACCGACGCGCGCCTGCTGCTCGTGGACGACGGCAGCCGCGACCGCACGTGGGAAATCATCAGCGAGGCGGCCAAAGCCCACTGCTATATCAGCGGCATACGCCTCTCCCACAACGAGGGTCACCAAGGCGCGTTGTGGGCCGGCATGCAGGAGAGCGTGGCTACGAGCGACGCCGTGGCATCCATCGACGCTGACCTGCAAGACGACGAGACTGCGATGATAGACATGGCAAGGCAGATAAACGATGGCAAGGACATCGTGTACGGAGTGAGGAAGAAGAGGGAGACCGACACATGGTTCAAGCGCTTCACCGCGCAATCGTTTTACAAGCTGATGAAGAGCATGGACTCGGAGATTGTGTACAACCACGCCGACTTCCGCATGATGAGCCGTCGCGCCGTGGAAGCCTTGATGCAATACCCTGAGCGCAACCTATTCCTGCGCGGCATCGTGAGGCGGCTCGGGTTCAAGGAAGGATTCGTGTATTACGACCGTCGCGCGAGGGAGCTTGGCGAATCTAAATACCCACTGAAGAAGATGCTCGCCTTCAGTATAGACGGCATCACGTCGTTCTCCACCGCACCGTTGAAGTTTATCACCTTCGTCGGCCTTACCATGACCCTGGTATCACTCGTCATGATAATGTTTGGCATCATAAGGCACATCGAGGGCAACACCATAGAAGGCTGGACATCGCTCCTCGTGTCGCTGTGGTTCATAGGCGGCATCATAACGACCGCCATGGGCGTGACGGGCATCTACATCGGCAAGATATACGTGGAGGTGAAGCAACGTCCACGCTATTTCGTGCAAGAGAGGGCCTGACACGCGGCTTTCTTTTACATACTCACAAAAGCGAAATTCCCATCGAGACACCGTAAGGCGCATCGATGGGAATTTCGCGTTATTGCAGCCTCTGCCTGTCGAGCATGAACTGCGCCGTCTGCTCCATGCTGAACACATAGCGACGCAACGAGCCGAATCGACTGTCGCAACGCGTTGGCCTCAGTTTCCATCCCGGCAGGGCCTCATAGCAAAATGCCTTGCCCATGCCAGGATTATAAACAAAACAATGGGTTGAGTCGCGCGCCACAATTTGGTTGTCGGCCGAGTAGAACACCATGTCGCGCCTATGCTTGAGCAGGTCAACGCCAAACCCTTCGTAGCTGTAGTTCACGCCCATAAGTCCGAGAAGCGTGGGCATGACGTCCACTTGCATGCCAAGTCCGTCGTATTTCATTGGCTTGACACCCTTGCCGAATATCAAGAGCGGTATGTGGTTGTAGCTCACGGGCAGTTCGGCGTCGCTCTGCCCCACCATCTTGCCATGGTCGGCCTGAATCACGAATATCGTGTTCTTGAACCACGGCTCCTTTGCCGCCTTGCGCAGGAAGTCGCCAATGCACCAGTCGGCATACTCCACTATCTGTGTTTCCTTGTCTTTGGCGCGCGGCTTGAACCACGCCGGCACTATGTATGGCGGATGGTTGCTTATGGTAAGGATAGTGGCAAGGAAGGGCTTGCGGCTCTTGGCTTTCTCGTTTATCTTGCCAAGGGCATAGCCAAACTCGAAATGGTCGCTCACGCCAAAACTGTTTACCACCTCGCTCTTCGGATAATTCTCTTGCGAATATATCTCGTCATAACCATTGGTCGAGAAAAACGCCTTCATGTTGTCATACTGCGCCTCATGGGTCATGAAGAACATGTTGTCATAGCCCAAGCCTTTCAGCACGGTGGGCAATCCCCTACGGCGCGGCGTCACCGTGCCTTTCATGAGGTTGCGAAACATCAATGCCGGGAAGCTGTACAGCGTTGCCGTCAAGCCGTGGTTGGTGTGTATTCCGGCACTGTAGAAATTGGTGAACGCGAGCGAGTGTTGGTAAAGCGAGTCGAGCGTCGGCGTGAGAGGTTGGCTTTGCCCGAACTCGCGAAGCAGCGAGCCCGACATCGACTCCATCAGTATGACCACGACATTGGGCTTGACGGCGGGTTCCTTTCTCGACGAATCGTTGACGACAAATCGCCTAAGCACACTGCTGCTGTCGGCCGTGCCCCCAACGCCGAGCCAGGAGCGCGTATAGGCCACGGCCTCCGCCGAGGGCATGAGCCGCAGTTCCTTGTTCTCCGGCTTAATGTCGTCGAGCACTGACGTGAGGAGGTTGAAGGCCGGGTTTATGCCGAGCTGGTTGAGGAAAGGGTCATCACAATAGTAAGCCTCGCTTATCTTGATGGGGTTGTAGCCTCGCCTGCCGCGTATGCCAAAGACGCAAAGGGCGACAAGCAATGCCGACACCACACCGCCAACCACATAAAACCTTGGACGACGATCAACCGGCGCGTTTTTCAACGATAGCGCATAGATGCGCTCCAGACGAAGCAACGCCCAAACGAAAGCCACGGTAAGCAAAAGGTACAGGGCTATGTAAAGCCACCAGCTCTTTTCCTCCACAAGCATGCCGGCCGTGGTGGCGGTATAGCCAAACCACCCGAAGATGCTCGAGTTGATGTTCTTGAAGAAATAGGCGAAATAGGGCGTGTTGGCGGCTGAGGGCATGAAAGCCACGGCATAGAAGGCTGCGAAATAGACCGTCACCGCACGGCGGAACCAACGACGGCTCCATCCGAACATGGCAGATACGAGAACCGCGACAAGCGGCAACGCCATGATGTAGCAAGCTATTACATTGTCGAACCAAACGCCACGGATGAAAGCCCCGAGCGAACTGGCATCGGGATGAGTGACTTGGGCATGGATGGCGATGAACTCAACAAGCCGAAAGAGGGAAAACACCAACAAGGCCATGACCTGGATGCACGCAAGCCACAGCACTGACCTTACAAAACGTTTCATACTACAAAATTAATACTTATTTGAGTCAAAGCGGTGGGTTATATGGAAAAAACCGTAATTTTGCACAAATATAAATACAACCCATAAACAAAGATGAATGACAAGAGCCTCCGTTTTGTCTTTTGGACGGTAATCATTATCTCCGCCATTACGCTTCTACCATTCCTCGGCAATACCGACTTCACCACCAAGGGCGAGCCTCGCGAGGCAGTGGTGGCTGTGTCGATGCTTAACCAGCACAATTGGATCCTGCCCATCAACAACGGCTTCGACATACCATATAAGCCGCCTTTCTTCCAGTGGTGCATCGCCGCGTTATCAATGATTGCGGGCCATGTGAGCGAGTTCACGTCGCGTCTGCCATCAGCGTTGTCGCTCATCGTCATGCTGTGCGTGGGCGCGTTGTTTTACGCCAAGCGCAAGAACAACACCATCGGCCTGCTTTCCGCCATGCTCGCCCTCACGGCCTTTGAGGTTCACCGCGCCGGAACCAACTGCCGCGTGGACATGGTGCTGACAATGTTTATCGTGTGCGCGCTCTACGCCTTGTACGAATGGTGGGAACGAGGTTGCCGCCGGCTGCCCTGGATTGCCGTGCTGTGCATGAGCGGCGCCACGCTGACCAAAGGTCCCGTGGGCATGGTGCTGCCTTGCTTCGTGATGTTCGTGTTCATGCTTTTCACGACTTGGCAAGGCAGCAAGCTCAACAGCGCCATGGCATGGAAGACCGTCTACAAGCTGTTTCTGTCCGCCGCGCTTGCCGCCGTGCTTCCCGTTCTTTGGTATTGGGCGGCCTATCGTCAAGGCGGCGACCAATTCATGGCTCTCGTCATGGACGAGAACGTGGGACGCTTCCTCGGCAAGATGAAAGTGGTGACCCATGCCAATCCCTGGCCTTACAACTTGCTGATGCTCATCACGGGATGGCTTCCGTGGACACTCCCCCTGCTGCTCTCGCTCTTTGTCCTGCCGTGGCGCAAGTGGGCCAACAGCCTGCGGTCGAAGTACGAAAGTTCCAGTAAGGCAACATTGGCAAGCCGCGCGGTGGCCGCCATGCGCAAGGCCGATGCCGTGAAAGTGTTCACGTGGCTGTCGTTCCTGCTAATCCTCTTTTTCTATTGCATACCCAAGAGCAAGCGTGGCGTGTATCTCCTTCCCTGCTACCCCTTCATGGCGGTGTTGATAGCCGAATACGTCGTATGGATAGCCAAGCGCTCGCTGTTCCCCATTCGCTTCTACGTTGGCTTCCTGTCCGTGGTGGGCTTCATTCTCACGGCAATCCTCGTCATCCTGAGGGCAGGCCTTGTTCCAGACAGCGTGTTCCACGGCAAGCACGCATGGGAGAACATCCAAATGCTCCATGCCCTGTCCTATGGCAGCATGGGCTTCGATGACATCATCATGGCTGTTTTGCCACTCCTCGCCACTTGCCTCGGACTGGCCACGCTGCAGCGCCACCGCCCTTGCGTCATGGCAAGTCGCCCCGTGTTTGCCTCAACGTTGATGACGCTTCTCGTCTTCCTTGCGCTTGACGGATACTACAAGCCCACCGTCATGGGATGCCAAAGCCTGCGCCCCGTGGCGACACAAGTTGCGCAAGCGGCGAAAGGCGAGCCCGTGTTCGCCCTGACCACCATCAACAAGCGCGAGGTGGGCGACGACGTGCTAAGGCTTTACGGAATAGACTTCTACTTGGCCGACAGCGTGCGGCAGTTTGACGTGGACCGCCCACGAAAAGGCGTGGTGGTCGTTCCAGCGCGATGCAAGCACCTGCTTGGAAAGCCATTCGCCAAGCGATATTCATTCAAGGAAATAATGCGGACGGAACATCGCGCGTCGTGCTTCAAGGACACAATCCATGTGTACAGGTTCTTCAAGCGATAGAAAGACAGGAATGTGGAAACCACATGAACGGCCGCATGCGCCCATGTTGAAAATGTAAAATATTACTACTCGGTTAAATTGGTGTGTGTTTGATGCTTTGCAGAATGCGGCCCCTGTGGCCGTCCGCAACCCAAATTGCAACGCACTGTCAAAATACCATAACGAACAAGACATGACGAATTGTGGTCGCTGACAGCCACCAACCATCCCCATCTACAACTTCGCTATTTCACCAAGGCTCAATCCTGTTGCCTTGGCTATGTCGGTAGGCAGAAGCCCCATGGCCTTTAAATTTCGCGCTATGGAAAGATTTGCTTCCGCACGACCTTCCGCACGACCTTCCGCACGGCCCTTATCCACGGCACCTTGCATCACGACAATAGTGTCGCGATAATGGCGCAAGGCGGAATCATACTTCATGCGCTCTTCCTTTGTCATGTTGCTCACCTCTCCTAACTCGGCGAGACGGCGGAAGACGGAGTCTTTGGCCGCCCACGGCATCCTGTCAAGTGTTTCCATGTTTTTCAATAAGTATATCCAACGTTCAAAGTCATTGCCACACTCGTCGGCATCCTTCGTGAAGCAAGGCAACTGGAGGAAGATGAACCGCTCCTTGTCGGTAAACACCCTGCCCGTCTGACGCTCTACAAGTTCCACGTCGGTCCGGAAATTGTCGTCCAGCTCATCCATGTAGAAGTTGACAAAGGCTATCATGTAAACGGCATTGATGTTGTACCACCACTCCTGGCCTCTTTCGCCCTGCCTGGATATTGCCTGCGAGGCATAGTACAGGCACCGTGACGCAAAATTGGGATGCTCCCTGTTTTGCATCTCCACTATTATGCGCTCGTTGTCATCCGTCTCGCAAAACACGTCATAGATGAGCGAGCGGTCATCCCTGTACTCAGATGACTGTTCCTTGTCCAGGAAGGTGATATTAGTGATGACCTTCTCGCCTTTCAGCAAGTTGTTGAGAAAATCGAGAAGCAGAGGCTTGGAAATCTCCTGCCCGAAGATTCGCTTGAAGCCGATGTCGGTGAAAGGGTTTATGAACTTGCCCATAGACTTTGCATTTACGTGTGACACAATGCTTTTGCGCAAATTTACGCATAATAATTGAATCGGCAAAGATTATCACTGATTTTTGATTTATATAATAATCAACATTACCCACAGGACGGCACACGGGCATTCGGGAAGACGTCACCGCCAAACCGCCGCACCACTATGAACCACTCCTCATGCCTTCTCAATCGTGAGCGTCTGGTCGCAAAAATCCTTGACCGCGAGACGGTGGGTTATGAAAATGACCGTGCGCTTCTTGTCGGAGAGGATGTTGCCCAGCAACTGGCGCTCGGTGTCGGGGTCAAGCGCCGATGTCGCCTCGTCAAGCAGCAACACGGGACAATCGCGAAGCAAAGCGCGAGCTATGGCTATGCGCTGCGCCTGCCCCTCGGAGAGCCCGCCGCCCTGTTCTCCGCAAACGGTGTCGAGGCCATCGGGACTGTCCAACAGGAAACCGGCACAGCTCAGGCACAACGCCTCCTTCATCTCATCGTCGGTGGCCGAGAGCTTACCCAACCGCAGGTTGTCGCGCACGGTGCCGCTAAGCAACGTGTTGCCTTGCGGCACATAGGCAAGGTTGCAACGGGTGAGTGGGGAAAGGTGCACGTGGCTCGCGCGGCTTGAGTATATCTCCGCCTTTCCAGCCTTGGGCACCACAAGGCCGAGGATGACACGGATGAGTGTAGTCTTTCCCGCGCCAGTCTCACCGAGAACGGCCGTACACGTGCCGGGCTTGAAATCGAAACTTAGGTCGCGAAGCACGTCTTGCCCGTCTTCGTAAGCGTAACCCACGTGCTCCAGCCGTATGCCGCACGGCGACTCCAACGCCACTGGCTCGCCCTGCTCGTCGAGCGGACTCTCCTCAAGCTCCATAAGCCGCTCCGCGGCCGTGAACACGGAGACGAAGGCCGGCACAAGACGCGTAAGGCTTCGGGCCGGGCTTTGGATGCGGTTGACGAGCTGGAGGAAAGCCGTCATGCCACCGAAGCTCAACGAGTTTGCCGACATGCGCACGGCCGCCCACAGGAAAGCCACGAGGTAACCCAAGGCAAAGCCGACGTTCAAAACAGTATTGCTGAAGACCGAGAACACCGTGCGCTTCACCACCTTATGCCTCAACACGCCCTGCGTCCGCTCAAGGCGATTCACCATCGTGGCCTCGCTCTCCAAGGTCTTTATGAGCATGCGGTGCTGAATAGTCTCCTGGAGCGCGCTCTGCACGCGAGAATCCTCGGCGCGAACGTCCTTTGTCAGTTTGCGCATACGATTGACATACACCTTGCTGAGCCCAATGAACACCGGCAAGATGGCCACGGTGATAAGAGCCAACACGGCGTCCATGGCGAAGAGATAGCAGAACGCGCCAACAAACATGGCAAACACCGACAGGGTGTTTGGTATGGTCTGGGTGAGGAAGTCGACGACATTGGCGACGTCAAACTCCAGGCGGTTGAGCACGTCGCCAGAATGGAAGTGCTCCTTGCCATGCCAGCGCGAGCGGAGAATGCGGTCGAGCATGCGTTGCTGCATGCGGTTCTGGGCGCGGATGCCAAGAAGGTTTTGCACCCACGTGCTGCTGATGTTGAGCAGGAAGTCGCAAAGAATCAACAAGCCCATGACAGCCACCGCCCAATAGAGGTTTCCACGCGCGGCACCACTCGCCACGTCGATGGCATGGCGCACGGCCGTGACCTGGGCAAGCGACACCACGACCGACGACAAGCCTATCACGGCGTTAAGGCACGCTTGCAACCTATTGCCGCGCCAGGCACGCCAAAGCCAACGCAGGATGTCAGCGGCCTTGTATTTAGAACCGCGCGACTTGAAAGCCTTATGAAAGAATCCAGACATGACCGCCATCATTCAACAATTATCCACGCTGGTCGGCTCCCCACATGAGTTTTTCCCTCAGCAAGGCGAAATAGCGTTTGGAGCGCAGTTTTACGACATTGACGACATAGGGCGCCTTCCTTATTATCAGTTCCGTGCCCTCATACAACTTCTCTGACCTTCCGTCCACGGCCATGAGGAAATTATGGCTACGGCTCTCTACGGCAAGGCGTATGACGGTGGTGTCGTTGAGCACTATCGGACGTATGTTCAGGCTGTGTGGCGCCACGGGCGTGAGGCAGATGCTGCCACTGTTGGGCACGATTATCGGGCCGCCATTGCTAAGGCTGTAGGCCGTGGAACCGGTAGGCGTGGAGATGATGAGACCGTCGGCTTGATAGGTAACGAGGAAATCGTCGTTGACATAAGCGCGAATGGTTATCATGGAAGCACTGTCACGCTTCAGGATGGCAATGTCGTTGAGAGCGTAAGGACTGCCTTCTATGGGAAGCGACTCAGCAGTGCCGCATGGGTTGACATCCACTTGGATGACCGTGTGCTTCTCTATCTTGCACGTCTCGCCATACATCTCGGCAAGCGCCTCCTTAAACTCCGTGGGCAACACCTCGGCAAGGAACCCCAGGCGGCCTGTGTTTACGCCGATGACCGGCGTGCCTTTGGCCAGCACCCTGTTGGCGGCCTTGAGAAACGTGCCGTCGCCGCCAATGGATATGGCATAGTCTACGTCAAAGTTGTAGCCATCGAACACGCCCGCAGCCTTGACATCAACATTCAGCTCGCGCGAGAGGTACTCGTAGAACGGGCGGTCGACGTATATCTCAGCGTCGCACTCGTACAGGGAAGACAGCACATGCTCTATTCCCACGCTCTTGCCAGCCTGGTACTCGTTGCCGAAAATGGCGAAACTCAATTTCTTGTCTTGCATCACTTATATTATCAGAGCAACAAAGATACTAATTTTATGCTCCTTACGCTGAGAAATCAAGGAAAATAATGGCCACAAGTCGGTGAATGTTTGTTAAAAGCCATCCACGGCTGCCTTTCCTCGGTTTTTTCTCGTATCTTTGTATAAGATAGGCGACGCCTCAGCAATTTGGAGCAAGCTCCATTGCATTCGGTTTGCGCCATCTTTGTAAAGCATACCCTATAACAACAAAAAGAATTATGGCAAAGGTATATGAGTTTTTGGCCAACGGCTTCGAGGAGATAGAGGCGTTGGCGCCTGTGGACATCCTGCGTCGCGGTGGCATGGAAGTGAAGACGGTGAGTGTCACCGGCAGTGAGTTCGTGGAGTCGTCGCATGGCGTTACCATCAAGGCCGACATGATGTTTGAGGATGGCGATTTCACCGACGCCGACCTGCTGATGCTTCCCGGAGGCATGCCTGGCTCTACCAACCTCAACGCCCACGAGGGCGTGCGCAAGGCATTGAGAGCCCAATACGACGCTGGCAAGCGTGTAGCAGCCATTTGCGCCGCGCCGATGGTGCTCGCCTCAATAGGCGTGCTCGACGGCAAACGCGCCACATGCTCGCCCGGATTCGAGAAGTATTTGCCAAACGCGACATACACCGCCAACCTCTTCGAGGAAGACGGCCTCGTGACCACGGGAGAAGGCCCTGCAGCCACCCTCCCCTACGCCTACCACATCCTGGGATATTTCATACCAAAGGACGCGGTGGAAGATCTCAAGAGGAAGATGCAATACGCGCACCTCATGGCTTAAAGCCAAGGACAAAAAACACAAGGATTACGCATGGACTACATCATCATTGTCGCCGGTGGACGAGGCACGAGAATGGGCACTGACGTGCCAAAGCAATTCCTGCCCATTGGCGGCAAGCCTGTGCTGATGCACACGATAGAACGTTTCTACGACTACGACCACGCCATCGGCATCATCGTAGTGTTGCCAAAAGACCAGCAACCCACATGGCAGACGCTGTGCGAGAGACACGGATTCACCATCCCACATCGCGTGGCCGACGGTGGGGCCACACGTTTTGAGAGCTCAAGGAATGGACTCGCGCTCATCCCCGACGACGAGGAAGGCGTGGTGGGCTTCCACGACGGAGTGAGGCCGTTCGTGTCGAACGAGGTGATAAGCGATTGCTACGAGACGGCACGGGAGGAGTACACCGCCGTGCCCGTGGTGCCTGTCACCGACACCTTGCGGCACGTCGACTCGCGCACCACGAGGACTTTCACGGTGGATCGCTCGCTCTACAGGGCGGTGCAGACGCCTCAAGTGTTCGATATTGCCCTCGCAAAGCAAGCTTTCAACCAGCCTGACCGGAAGACGTTCACCGACGACGCCTCGGTGGTGGAGAGCCTGGGCGTGAGCATAAACACGGTGGACGGAAACAAGGAAAACATAAAGATTACCACGCCATTCGACATTAAAGTGGCAAAGGCATTACTCGATTCCGACAATTGAACAATATTTTCAATCAAGACATCATGTATCTCCCTGGCGTGGGACCGAAGCGCAAGGAGATACTGGTCAGTCAGCTCAACATCAAGACTTGGGGTGACCTGATTGAGTATTACCCATATAAATATGTAGACCGGTCAAGGGTCTACCCCATCCGCGAGCTTAGCGGCGACATGCCCTTGGTGCAAATAAAAGGCGCCATACAGGTCTTTGAGGAGTTTGGCGAAGGACGCAAGAAACGCATCGTGGCGCATTTCTCTGACGGGAGAGACATGGTTGACCTCGTGTGGTTTGGCGGCAAGAACTGGGTCTACGACACCTATAAGCCGGGAACGGAATATATCGTTTTCGGCAAGCCTCAGCCCTACAACGGGCGATACCAGTTTACCCACCCCGACATGGAGAAAGCCTCCAACCTGCAGCTCTCGACAATGGGGATGCAACCCTACTACATCACCACCCAAACCATGAAAGACCGTGGCGTCACGTCGAGGGCCATGGAGAAGATGACCAAGGCGCTGGTGGCGCGCATTCCGCAGGGCTCCATTGCCGAGACGCTGCTCGAAGACCAAATCAGGAGGCTGCATCTCATATCAAGGGACGACGCGCTAAGGAAGATACACTACCCGCAATCGTTGCGCGACGTGCAGCAAGCCCAAGAACGGCTGAAATTCGAAGAGCTGTTTTACGTGCAGCTCAACATCTTGCGTTATGCCACTGAGCAACGCCATAAATACCGTGGCTTCGCGTTCTCGCGCGTCGGCGAGCCGCTCAACGTCTTTTACAAGAACAACCTCCCGTTTGAATTGACCAACGCGCAGAAACGCGTGGTCCACGAGATTCACGACGACATGAGGTCGGGCATCCAAATGAACAGGCTCTTGCAAGGCGACGTGGGGTCGGGAAAGACCCTTGTCGCGCTCATGGCAATGCTCATAGCCATAGGCAACGGATTCCAGGCTTGCATAATGGCACCAACGGAGATATTGGCGGAGCAACACCTGAATACAATAACGGAGTTTCTGCAAGGCATGGACATCAGGGTGGAACTCCTCACTGGCATCGTGAAGGGAAAGAGACGGACCGATGTGCTCAACGCCCTCGCCGACGGCTCCATCAATATAATAGTGGGGACGCATGCGCTCATAGAAGACAACGTGGTGTTCAAGCGGCTCGGGCTTGCCGTAATCGACGAGCAACACAGGTTCGGAGTGGCGCAGAGAGCGAGA
This sequence comes from Prevotella sp., assembly GCA_022769825.1. Taxonomy (GTDB): domain Bacteria; phylum Bacteroidota; class Bacteroidia; order Bacteroidales; family Bacteroidaceae; genus Prevotella. Next base: position 17,743 of record JALEJI010000054.1, read on the forward strand.
CTGTGGAAGAAAAGCGAGCGGCCGCCCCACATCTTGGTTATGACCGCAACACCCATCCCGCGCACCCTTGCCATGACACTCTATGGCGACCTCGACGTGAGCGTCATCGACGAGTTGCCACCAGGCAGGAAACCCATAGTCACCATACACAAATACAACAACCAAATGACTTCCCTCTATGCCGGCATTGCCAAGCAAATAAACGAGGGAAGGCAGGTGTACATTGTCTTTCCCGTAATTGAGGAAGGCAAGAACAAGGACTTGAAAAACCTTGAGGACGGTTACGAGGCGCTAAAGCAGATCTTCCCGCAATACTCCATGAGCAAGGTGCACGGGCAAATGAAGCCAAAGGACAAGGAGGCGGAGATGCAGAAATTCGTGCAGGGAAAGACGCAAATCCTCGTGGCCACCACCGTGATAGAAGTCGGCGTCAACGTGCCCAACGCCTCGGTAATGGTGATAATGGACGCGCAGCGGTTCGGGCTCTCGCAACTGCACCAGCTCCGGGGACGCGTGGGACGCGGAGCCAAACAAAGCTTCTGCATACTCGTGACAAGCTACGAACTGTCGCAAGACACACGCAAACGCATCGACATCATGTGCCAGACCAACGATGGATTCCGCATAGCCGAAGCCGACTTGAAGCTCCGTGGACCGGGCGACCTGGAAGGAACCGCTCAAAGCGGCATGGCCTTCGACTTGAAGATAGCCAATATCGCACGCGACGGACAAATAGTGCAGCTCGCGAGAAACGAAGCAAAGAAAATTGTTGACGACGACCCCGACTGCGCAAACCCCAAATATGACCTATTGTGGCAACATTTGAGGGAGCTGAGAAACACCAATGTCAATTGGGGTGTCATAAGCTAACGAGTGCCAATCGTTTCCTAACTAATGTTAATGCAATCACGATTGCACGCAATTTCTGTTAAACAACCCATAAAAAGCACTTGAGCCAAATCAATTTTGACATCTTTTTTATATCTTTGTGGGTGCAAATGAAACATATCTTACCGTCTCATTGCAAACCTGAAAGAAATTACACTGAATGACATTTAAAAAGAATATCAAAATAGTTGGGGCATTATTGTTTTTTGTTTTCACGGCCAGCACCACAATGGCGCAAGACCTGTTGGCAAGACAAGCGCCAATAGACCGAAGAGCCAAGAAACTCGACTCTATAGAAGTAAAGAGCATGGTAGAACGCGAGAATTACCAGTCGCCCGCCGCACAACTCTACGGTGACGAATGGGACAACAAGTACGCTCACCGTGCCACCGAACTCCCCGACTCGTTCACCATCAACCTACGGCATTTCTGCATGCCAACGCCAAGCCGGGTGGTGACAAGCAACTTCGGCTCAAGATGGGGTCGCCAACACAAGGGACTGGACATTAAAGTATACACTGGCGACACCATCCGCGCCGCGTTCAGCGGAAAGGTCAGAATAGTGCGCTACGAGGCTGGCGGCTATGGCAAATATATCGTAATAAGGCATCCTAACGGCCTTGAGACCATCTATGGGCACCTGTCAAAACAACTCGTGGCCGAGAATGAGAACGTGAGGGCGGGCGAGCCAATAGGTCTCGGCGGCAATACTGGCCGAAGCACGGGCTCTCACTTGCATTTCGAGACTCGCCTCTGCGGAGTAGCCTTGAACCCGGCTCTTTTCTTTGATTTCCGCAACCAAGACGTGACAGGCGACTACTACACGTTCAATAAGCGAACCTATGACCATGAATCGGAAGTGGCTACGCGTGAACGTGGAAAGATTGGCAATGGCGGATACACCCACGACATGATTTATGGCAAGCTCGGACGCAGCAACGACGACACGCCTGAGGATGTGCGCGAGGCAATGAACGCCCCGGAGCGTGTATATTATAAGGTGCAAAGCGGAGAGACCCTCGCCTCTATCGCCAAGAAGGTCGGCGTGAGCGTCGAGAGAATCATGCACCTGAACGGTTTCAGGAGCAAGAACCAAAAAGTGCGCACGGGAATGATTATCAGATATGTATAATATCCGATAACCACTTGCATAAAAGAACACGATAAAAAGATTAAGCCATAAAAGCTATTTTTTCACGAAAGACCTGATTACGAAATAAAGATGTAAAAGGGCCGTATGCACAAAACCATAATGTTTCGCCATGACACGGAATCTTTCCTTTAGCGAAGCTTTATGGTTTTTGTTTGTCATGCCACCGTCAAGATAGTTAACAATCACCTCGCTGACGTTTCTCAAGGCAAGACGCCGCTTAGCGCACAGTTTCATTATGCGTATGCACCAGTCAACATCAGCGGAGAAACGATATTCCACATTATTATATGGTGTTTCCTTGGCAAGGTCTGTCCGCGCGTAAAACGCCTGATGACAAACCAGCATGCCCCATTGGAAAGAGCGCCATGTGAGTCTCTTTGGAGGGCTCAACCTGCGATGACGCAGAAAATGCCCATCCGTGGCCACGATGTCGGTGTCTCCATACAGCACACCGGGCAATTGCTCGCCATCGCCTATCGAGGCCACTACCGTTTCCAATGTCTCAGCATTAGGGAATACATCGCCGGCGTTCAGAAAAATAACGTAATCGCCAGTGGCAAACCTTATGCCCTTGTTCATGGCATCGTAAAGTCCCTTGTCCTTTTCAGAAACCACTGTCACATCATGGCCATTGTCCGACTTGTCGGAACGCAGTTTGTAGTCCATGGCCATCTCCACCGTTTCGTCTTTAGACAAGCCATCAAGAATAAGATGCTCAATGTCGGCATATTTTTGGCTCAAGACGCTATTGAGAGTTCGTTGCAACACCGAAGCCGCATTATACGTACAAGTGACTATCGTAAACTTAATCATGTGAACGCGAGTTGTTACAATTTATAATTCTTAAAGGCAAGCGCTTGGTTGTAGACCTCCACATACTTCATGGCCACCGAGCGTTGCGAATAGCACGACATCACTTTTTGCACGCACTGCCTCTTCAATTCCTCCTTGTCGGCCTCGCCCAAAACCCAATGAATGCCAGCGGCAAGGTCATCAGCGTCTTTGTAGCTGGCCACATAACCGTTCTTTTGATGGTCTATCATCTCTGGTATGCCACCGACCTTAAATCCAACCGAAGGCACGCCACAAGCCATCGACTCCATTATCGTGTTTGGCAAGTTCTCGTCAAGCGACGGTATGACGAACACGTCGGCAGAATTGTATATATCCACCAACTGACGCTCGTTCTTGACATACCCCAACGGGAAGGAAGGCAGCGCGAGTTGGGAGACGACCTCATCGGCACGACCGCCAAGTATGGCTATCACCGTGTTTTCCTTCATCTCCGGATAACGCTCAGCAAGGAGCGAGATGGCCTTGATGAAATAGGCCATGCCTTTGCGCTCCATGGTAACCCTTTGGGAAACAAATAGAATTATGCGCTTGTCTTCAGGGAGCGTGGAATGCAGGCGAGCCACGCGCTTGTCTTTCGGACAAAACACATGGGTGTCGATGGGATTGGGGATGACGGACAGCTGCAAGCCAGTCAGCAGACTGCTTTGCCGCGCGCTATTGCCAAGCCACTTGCTGCAAGCCACGAAATGAATTCCGCTATTGTAGTAAACCTTTTTCTTCTTGTTGAACACGCGAGTGGACAAATCGGCTGACTTGCCTCCCCGTGGAAGGTAAAAACAGTTATGACACTGTCCCTTATACGCCTCACAGCCAAAGGTGAAATGGCAAATGCCCGTCGCTGCCCACAAGTCATGCATGGTCCATACCACAGCCTTGCCGCTGTTGATGATTTTCCTTATGTCTTTCAAAGAGAGAAAGCCTTGGTTTATCCAAGCGAGGTGAATCACGTCAGCCTCCTTAAACTCAGGCAGCTTCGTGATGTCAAAGCCTGTGTTGGCCATGTCAAGATCAAAAAGATGGTCACGCTTGAAATGCAGATGATAATACACGCACCAACGTTCCCACAAGAAACGAAAACGCTGGAGGAGTCCGCCTTTCAAGCCTACAACAGTGATATTGTCGGTTTCCTTGTCCCTAACGAGCATCTTGGCTTTTACGCCATTATTGTTCAGAGCGTCCATCAAACGGTTGGCGGCAACCGCCGCGCCACCCTCACGCTCACTCGTATTGACTATCAACACCCTCATTGCCATACTCTAACAGAATGTTTGTTTTGTTCAGCAAAGGTAAGAAAAGGATTCGAGAAACCAACAATATAATACAAATAAGTGTGCTTTGCTTACATAAAAATGATGTGCTCGCACACAAATGATTGATTTATATCAATAAACGCACATTCTTCAGAAAAAACATTTTAATTTCTTTGATATATAATCGTAATAGGTGTAACTTTGCAGTGTCAAAAGGTTAATAGATTGTTTAGGTTAGTAGTAATAGATTTAGGTTTTTAGTTATTAGGTTTAAGGTAGATTTGATAGATTGTTTAACGGAAACGCGTGGATACCGTGAGGTATTCATTTGTTTGAAATCATTTTAAGTTAAACATAAAAATGCGCCGGAGCTCGTTGATGAGTACCGGCGTATTTTTGTATATGGGGCTTAGTTAGATGTGTGAGGGTTGATTATGAACTTGAACATGCCGAACACAGCATTATTACCAAGCAAAAGAAGAACTTAAATGATTTTCGTGGACAGTAGTGAATCGCATAATATTATTCTTTTCCAAAATAATAAGCGTTATAATCATTGCAATATTTATAAGATAAAAGTACGAAATTGCATCCGTGCAATTTCGTACTTTTCACACCTTGTACTCCGACTGGGAATCGAACCCAGATCAAAGGTTTAGGAAACCTCCGTTCTATCCATTGAACTATCAGAGCCCTTTATAAGAAGCTGACTTGCAAGCGCAAGCAGCGATTTTAATCAGCTATAATGCAGAACATTAAAACTGTGGCACAAAGGTAATGATTATTTCCCAAACCACAAAGGAAATATCAATCATTTATTTTCGCGCCTATCTTATTCATCCATTTACCGCCAACCATGCAAGCCACGCCGATGGCTATTATTGGTATGGAGAGTATCTGGCCCATGTCGAGCGCCAAGCCTGCCTCGAAAGGTTCCTGTATGTCCTTGACAAATTCTATCAGGAAGCGCGCCGAGAACACCAGCGTCAGGCAAAGTCCGACATAGAATCCGCTGCCCACCTTCTCAGGATGCTTCTTGTAGATGGCGTAGATTATCAAGAAGAAGCAAGCGTAGGCTATGGCCTCATAAAGCTGGCCCGGATGGCGCGGGTACTGGTCTACCTTCTCGAAGATAAACGCCCAAGGCACGTCAGTCACATTGCCTATAATCTCAGAGTTCATGAGGTTGCCCAGGCGGATGAAGGTGGCGGTGATGCACGAGCAGATGCCCATGTTGTCGAACACCGTCCACACGTTCACCTTGTTGCGATAAGCATAGATGAAGATTGCGATTATCATGCCTATCACGCCTCCATGAGAGGCAAGGCCCTCATAGCCTGTGAACTTCCAAGAGCCGTCGGCCATGAAATGGATTGGCACAAACATCTCAACGACATGTTTGCCTGACGACAGGAAATAATCGGGCTGATAGAAAAGGCAATGGCCAAGACGCGCGCCAATGAGCACGCTCACAAAAATATACATGAAGAGGGGGTCGAATTTCTCGTCGGGTATCTTCTCGTCCTTGTAGAGCTTGGCCATCAGCAACGTGCCCAGCAGCAGGCCCATGAGCCAACACATGGCATACCACCTCACGCCAAAGGAACCCACATGGAATATCACCTCTGAAGGGTTCCAAACAATGTAGAGCAGGTTTGTCATCGCCATAACTGTTTAAACATTAAAGCGGAAGTGCATGATGTCGCCGTCTTGCACCTCATAGTCCTTGCCCTCTATGTTCAGCTTGCCAGCCTCTTTCACGGCGTTCTCCGAGCCGTACTGTATGTAGTCGTCATACTTTATTACCTCGGCACGAATGAAGCCTTTCTCGAAGTCGGTGTGTATCACGCCCGCGCATTGTGGCGCCTTCCATCCCTTATGGAATGTCCAAGCCTTAACCTCCATCTCACCCGCGGTGATGAATGTCTGCAGGTTGAGCAAGTGGTACGCCTTCTTTATGAGCCTGTTCACGCCACTCTCCTCCAGCCCGAGGTCGTCGAGGAAGAGCTTCTTCTCCTCGTAAGTGTCGAGCGAAGCTATGTCCTCCTCCGTCTTGGCAGCGATGACCATTGCCTCGGCACCTTCCTTGGCCGCTATTTCCTCTACTATCTTGCTGTATTTGTTGCCGGTCTTAGCGCTTGCCTCGTCCACGTTGCAGACATAGAGCACCGGCTTGGTGGTAAGCAGGAACAAGTCGTGGGCCGCCTTCTGCTCCTCCTTGGTGTCGAAGGTCACGGTGCGGGCGTTCTCGCCTTTGTCGAGCACCTCCTTATAAGCGTGCAGCACGTCGACAAGCACCTTGGCGTCCTTGTTGCCTGTCGCCGCCACCTTCTCTTGCTTTGACAACTGGCCCTCTATGGTCTCCAGGTCCTTGAGTTGCAACTCCGTGTCGATAACGTCCTTGTCGGCTGCGGGATCCACTGGCGCGCCGCCCTCTCTCACGACGTTGTCGTCGTCGAAACAACGAATGACATGGATAATGGCGTCACACTCGCGAATGTTGCCAAGGAACTTGTTGCCCAAGCCCTCGCCCTTGGAAGCGCCCTTCACCAGCCCGGCGATGTCCACTATCTCGCACGTCGCCGGCACTATGCGGCCAGGGTGCACAATCTCCGCCAGTTTGGTGAGTCGCTCATCGGGCACGGTGATGACACCGAGGTTAGGCTCTATCGTACAGAAAGGGAAATTGGCTGCCTGTGCCTTAGCGCTCGACAGGCAGTTGAAAAGCGTGGACTTGCCCACATTAGGCAATCCCACGATACCACATTTTAATGCCATATCTTATATAAACGTTTATATCTATTTTGCTATTGTCGGTGCAAAATTACTGAATTAATGGGAGATAACGCATTAATCACGCCTTTATCTCCTTTTTAATCTCCTCCAAGCTTATTTTCTTCCTCACTCTCACTCGGTCAAAGCCTTGGCCATACACCCCTATGACGGCGCTCTGGGCCACGAAAGCGTCGGGGTCTATCTCGTCTACGATGTCGAAGATCATGGCCGACTCGCTCTTCTTGGCTATGCAGAATATCACCTTGATATCGCGCTTGGAATAAAACCCGTTGCCGTTGAGCGTTGAACAGCCCCTGTCGGCTATCTTGTTTATCGCCAGGCCTATCTCTTCCCACTTCCTGGATATGATAAGGAATTGCACCGAGCGGCGCAGCGAGTTGACAACATAATCCACGCAAAACGACACTATGAAGAGCAACACGTAGCCATAGAGCACCTTCTCCCAATCGTGCAGCACCACATAACTCGACGTGATGATGGTGAGGTCACAAAACAGGATGATATGCCCGAGCGACACGTCGCGATACTTATGTATCATTGCCGCCACGACATCGGAGCCTCCCGTGCTGCCGCCGGCTGACAATCCGAGGCCAACGCTCGTGCCCATGAACACGCCACCCACGATGCACGCCATGAACTTCTGGTCGGCGAGAAGGTGGACGTTGGCGAAGCCAAGCCATTGGAAGACGGACGACGCCACGGTGAACACCACCACGGCATACACTGTTTTTACGCAAAACCGCCAGCCCAGCACCTTCAAGGCGGCTATCAACAAGGCGGCGTTGATGGCGAAATAGGTATACTGCGTCTGTATGCCTGTACCCCAATACACGATTTCCGCCACTCCCATGGTGCCGCCCATGGTTATCTCGTTGGGCACGAGGAAAAGGTTCAAGCCTATCACGCCCATAATCATCGCTATGGCTATGATGGCATAGTCGCGAACGGTTCGGTAAATCGACTTGCCTCCTGTCCTTTCTGCGCTCATCTCCTTCTGCTTAACCTATCAACTGTTCTATGTCGGCTATCGTGCCATCAAACGGCCCCGAATGTTGCAGCTTGAGCGAGCACATCGCGGCGGCAAACTTGCCCGCCTCCTCAATGCCCATGCCTTGGACGCGGCACCATAGATAACCGGTGGAAAACGTGTCGCCACAGCCCGTGGCGTCAACCAGCTTCTTTGGCTTGTAAGCCGGGATGTCGTAAGCCTTGCCTCCGGCGTAGATCACGGAGCCATAACTGCCAAGTGTCATCACCACCTCGCCCACGCCACACGCCGCGAGCTTCTTTCCCACCTCGTAGGGGTCATTGCTTCCCACGACGGTCTGCATCTCGCTCTCGTTGAGCTTCAGTATGCCAGTGGCACGGAGCACGCGGCTCATGTCCTTCCACTCCACCGGCCTCACCTCTTCGCCCACCACCTCTCTCAGGTAGCCTTGCGCGTCGATGGAGACGGTGCCTTTGTCGGCGAGAGCCTCCACCACTTCGGGTGAGAAGTCGTCGGCAAGCAACGAGCCAAGGTGAAACACCTTTGCCTGCAGGGGCTCCACGTCATCCAGAGTGAACGGGTCGGCCTTGGAGCGCACGCACTGCTTGCGGTCGTTGCTGTCGGCACCGTAGATATTCTCGAAGAACACGGTGCGCCGGCTCGGGTAGCACACGGTGTCGAAGCCCAACGAACGTATCTTGTCCAGGTCGGCCTTGCTTTCTTCACCCACCTTGGTCACGAGTTGGTAGCTCACCTTGCGTGGCAGGTGGCTCATGCCATAAGTCATGTAAAACGACGTGCCGCCCGCCATGTAGACGGTATTACCTGGCGTGACAATCTTGTCGCGCGTGATATGGCCTATACTGCAAATGTCAAACATCTTTTCTACTCATTACCTATTTATTATATATTGCTTCGCGAACTCCCAAATCACGATGCCCGCCGTGGTGCTGACGTTCAGGCTGTGCTTTGTGCCGAACTGCGGTATTTCCAGGCAACCGTCGCTCATGTCGACCACCGCCTGTTGCACGCCCTTGACCTCATTGCCGAGTATCACGGCGCAAGCGGCATTGTCGTCCACTTTCAGTTCTTGAAGCTTTGTGGAACCTTCCACCTGCTCCACGCTCCACACGAAACAGCCTTTCGCGTGCAGTTCCCTCACGGCCTCCTCCGTGTCCTTGAAATATCGCCAGTCCACGCTGTCCTCGCCTCCGAGCGCCGTCTTGTGTATCTCGGCGTTGGGCGGGCATCCCGTCACGCCGCACAGCCACACGGCCTCCACGCGGAAAGCGTCGGCAGAGCGAAACACGCTGCCCACGTTGTAGAGCGACCTCACGTTGTCGAGCACGACGATGAGCGGCAGTTTCTTGGCCGCCTTAAACTCGTCCACGCTCAGGCGGTGCATCTCTATGGTCTTAAGCTTTCTCATTCTCCTTTGCTTCGTAGGCGAGGGCGTATGCCTTTATCTGCTTCACCATCGCGAGAAGCCCGTTGCTTCGCGTCGGCGAGAGATGGTCGCGAAGGCCAATCTTGTCTATGAAATATAGGTCGGCGTCGAGAATCTCCTTTGGCGTGTGTCCGCTGAGCACTTGTATGAGCAGGGCTATGATGCCTTTCACTATCAGCGCGTCGCTGTCGGCGGTGAACACGAGCTTGCCGTCAGCGTAGTCGCACTGCACCCACACGCGGCTCTGGCAGCCGTCTATGAGGTTCTGCTCAGTCTTGTACTTGTCGTCCAAGGTCTCGAGGTCGTTGCCCAGGTCTATGAGCATCTGGTATTTGTCCATCCAGTCGTCGAAGTCGGAGAACTCCTCCACGACCTCGTCTTGCAATTCGTTTATCGTCTTCATGCTTTGTCTATTCTGAAAACCTTGTCATGGGGCCTCACCTTGCCTGGCACGGGCACCGACACGTAGGTATGTTGCACGGTCTCCTCTATCGGGCCGTTGTCGTCGTGAATCTCCGTGGCGTCGAGATACATCGCGCCTGTCGTAGGGCCGGTTATCAACAGGCGGTCGCCTTTCTTGAAGGTGCTGGCTTGCACCGCTATCTCGCCCACGCCAATCTTGCTGAAATACTTGTTCACCATGCCCACGAGCGTCTTCTTCTCCGTGGCGAGCGAGCCGTATTGGTCGTTCCACTCTCCCATGGTCTGCCCTTGGTAGTAGCCGTCCCAGAAGCCGCGGTTGAACACGGTGGCGAGCCTCTCGTCCCATGCCGCCTTCTTCTCCTCGGTGAACGTGCCGTCGAGCACGCTCTCGATGGCTTCCTTGTAACAGCTCACTACCGTATAGACGTATTCCGGGCCGCGGGCGCGTCCCTCTATCTTGAACACCCTCACGCCAGCGTCCATCATCTTGTCGATGAAGCGTATGGTCTTGAGGTCCTTGGGGCTCATTATGTACTTGTTGTCTATATCGAGCTGGTTGCCCGTCTCGTTGTCGGTCACGGTATAGCTGCGCCGGCATACCTGCACACACTGCCCGCGGTTGGCTGAGCGGTTGGCGGCATGCAGGCTCATGTAGCACTTGCCCGACACGGCCATGCACAGGGCGCCGTGGCAAAACATCTCTATCCTTACCTGCTTGCCCGACGGCCCGCAGACGTTGCGCCTCGCTATCTCGTCGTGGATGTGGCGCACCTGCTTCATGTTGAGCTCACGCGCCAGCACGCTCACGTCGGCGAACCGCGAGTAGAACTCCAGGGCCTCCACATTGCTTATGTTGAGCTGGGTCGACAAGTGCACCTCCATGCCCACCTTGCGGCAATAGGTCATCACGGCCACGTCGGAGGCTATCACCGCCGACACGCCGGCCTTCACCGCCGCGTCCACTATGGCGTGCATGGTCTCCACGTCGTCGTCGTAGATGATGGTGTTGACCGTGAGATAGGTCTTGATGCCATGCTCACGACACGTTGCCACGATATAGTCGAGGTCGTTGAGGTCGAAATGGTTTGCCGAGTGGGAGCGCATGTTGAGCTGCCCCACCCCGAAATACACGGAGTCGGCACCGGCCTGGATGGCCGCCGCGAGCGAGTCGCGACTGCCCACAGGGGCCATCACCTCATATTCGTGATTATTTTCCACTGAACTTCCTTGTTTGCTCCTTTATCAGTTCCTCGTCCTCGAAATAGTCGATGCGCATGGCCTTGCGCACCTCGTCCATGGTCTGCGCCGCCACCTCGCGCGCGGCGTCGGAACCTTTCTTCAGGATGTTGAATATCTCTGGTATGTCTTTCTCATACTCCGCGCGGCGCGCCCTGATGGGGTCGAGCATGCGGTTGATGACCTTGTTGAGCATCTTCTTGCACTTCATGTCGCCAATGCCGCCATGCTGGTAAGCGGCCTTCAGCTCGTCGAGGTTCTGGAACTCAGGCCAGAAGTCGGCGAAGTCTTGGTCTGTGGCGAAAGCGTCGAGATATGTGAACACGGCGTTGCCCTCCACGTGGCCGGGGTCCGACACGTTGAGGTGCGTCGGGTCGGTGTACATGGCCTTCACCTGCTTCCACACGGTGTCGGCGTCGTCAGACAGGTATATGCAGTTGCCCAGGCTCTTCGACATCTTCTCCTTACCGTCGGTTCCAGGCAGGCGCCGCGCCGTGGCGTTCTCAGGGAGCATTATCTTTGGCTCCACGAGCACGGGGGCGTAAGTGTTGTTGAAGCGGTTCACGAGCTCGCGCGTCAGCTCCAGCATCGGCTCCTGGTCCTCACCGGCGGGCACGGTGGTCGCCTTGAAAGCGGCGATGTCGGCGGCCTGCGACACGGGGTAGCAGAAGAAGCCCAAAGGTATGGAGTCGTTCTCGAAGCCACGCAGCTTCACCTCCGTCTTCACCGTGGGGTTGCGCTGCACGCGGCTCACGGAGACGATGTTCATGAGATACACCGTCAGCTCGGCGAGCTCAGGTATGCGGCTCTGCACATAGAGCGTGCACTTCTCCGGGTCGAGGCCGGCCGACAGGTAGTCGAGGGCCACGTTCACGATGTTGTCGCGTATCTTGTCGGGGTTGGAGGCGTTGTCGGTAAGTGCCTGGACGTCGGCCATGAAGACGAACATGCGGTCAAAATCGCCCTTGTTCTGAAGCTCCACGCGGCGGCGAAGGCTTCCCACGTAGTGTCCGAGATGGAGGCGGCCTGTGGGACGGTCGCCAGTGAGTATTACTTTTCCCATAATTGAATAGTTGCTTTCTGTGGGCAAAGTTAGCAAAAAATCCTCACTTGGCAATGCTGATTACCAGTATTTCCGCTTTCGTGTCATCCTCACCGTTGGCATTGACTGTATACACTATTTATAATCCCTTAAATAGTCAGTTAAGAAATCAAACCGTAAAGACGGCAAATCAAGTCGTCCATCATGTCCATGGACATCGCGCGGAAGCCACAAAATGTAAAATATTATTGCCAAAATTTAACACTTGGGAACAGGTGCAAATAGAGCGGAAAAACGGCTCGAGGCTACCCTTTTACAACGCCAGCGGCGGCTTTTCGGCCAAAAGTCTTTGCCGTTACGGTGCAATCGCGTTGCCGTTGCACCGTAACGGCGACGCGATTACAGTGTAACGGCAACGCGATTACAGTGTAACGGCGACGCAGTTAGACCGTTTTCGTGACGCCAAAAAACCGATAAGAACATAACGTATTGATATTCAGCCGTTTATCAAAACAGCCCATAATCGCGTCATTTACGACCAAGAGACTGCTTGGTTGAAAAAAATCGATTCTCAGACGACCATTTGTAAAATATTTTGGTAT
>JALEJI010000061.1 GCA_022769825.1 Prevotella sp.
CAAGGTCTCTGAGATTTACGGTGTCAACGGCGCACGCAAGTCACAACTGACCAAGGGCCTCAACATCGTCAAGATGAGCGACGGCACAGTGAAGAAAGTATTGGTGAAGTAATCACCCATTACATCCATAATCCACAAGGCAAGTTCTTTTTATAAGGACTTGCCTTTTTGTTTGCTTATTTTCAAAAGGCTTTCCAATGCCGCTTCTTTCACCACGAAACGAGGCTGCAACCGTTTTGAACATGAAAGTTTTGTTAAATTATCCTTTAATCCTATACACTTCAGCCAATTTCCTCGTTTTTCTTTGACAATTTAGCTAATATTGCAAAATAAAATGAAGATAATCTTTACCTAACACTAAATCTTGTGTCATGCGAAAACTATTCACACTCCTATTCTGTGTCGTGAACATTCTCTGCGCCTACGGCGACGACATCTCCACCGTCAGGGGCCTTGTGCATCGAATGTTCCCAAGCTATGAGCACGCCTTCTCGTTTAAGAAGATAAACAGCAAGGCCGATGTCTTCAGCCTTCAGTCGAAAGGCGGGAAAATAATAATCAGCGGCAACAACGCCAACTCCATGGCCACGGCATTGAACCACTACATGAAATACTATTGCAAGGTTGACGTGGGATGGTTCAAGTCCGACGCTTACGAGCTGCCCGCCACCCCACCTCGCGTGCCCAAGGCCATCACCGTCAAGGCGAGGGTGAAAGACCGCTTCTTTCTCAACTATTGCACTTACGGCTACACCATGCCCTGGTGGAAATGGGACGAATGGGAGCACTTCATCGACTGGATGGCCCTCAACGGCATCAACCTGCCACTCGCCATCACGGGCCAGGAGAGCATCTGGTATCAAGTGTGGCACGAGATGGGTCTCGACGACAAGACCATACGCTCCTACTTCACCGGCCCTGCCCACCTGCCATGGCACAGGATGATAAACATTGACCGATGGTTCGGCCCCCTGCCCAAGTCGTGGCTTGATGGGCAACTCGAATTGCAAAAACGCATCACCAAGCGTGAGCGCGAATTCAACATGCGCCCCGTGCTGCCGGCTTTCGCCGGACACGTTCCAGCCGAACTGTCGAAAATACACCCAGAGGCTAAAATCACCGAGCTTGCCCCTTGGGATGAGTACCCGAAGGAATACTCTTGCAGTTTTCTCGACCCTATGGACCCCTTGTTCCCGAAAATACAAAAGCGGTTCATAGAGATTGAAGACTCCATCTACGGCACCGACCACATCTATGGCATCGACTTGTTCAACGAGGTCACCCCTCCAAGCTATGAGCCAGACTATCTCCGCCGCGTGTCAAGACAGGTCTACGAGTCGCTTGCCAAGGCCGACCCCAAGAGCGTTTGGCTGCAAATGACATGGGTGTTCTATTACAGGCGCAAGAACTGGACCAACGACCGCATAGAGCCATTCATAACGGCGTTTCCCAAGGAGAAGTCGCTGCTGCTCGACTACTATTGCGAGAAGAAAGAGGTGTGGCAGATGACCGACAAGTTCTTCGGCGTGCCGTATATATGGTGCTACCTCGGCAACTTCGGCGGCAACAGCAAGCTAACGGGAAACCTTTCTGAGATAAACAAGAGGATAGAAAACACCTTCGCCAACGGAGGGAAAAACTTCTCGGGCATTGGCGCCACCCTCGAAGGCTTCGATTGCAACCCTTATATATATGAGTATGTCTTCGAGAAGGCATGGGACATCCCCACGCACCGCAACATAACAGAATGGGTAAGCAAGCTTGCCGACCAACGCGCTGGAAAAGCCGACCGCAACGCGCGTGAGGCATGGCAACTGCTCGTGGACAGCATATACAACACGAAGTCGGCATCGAGCATGAAGCCCTTTATCGACAGCCGTCCGGTGTTCAAGAAGAAGCAATCCAAGAACACCTACGCCAAAATAGCCAAGGAGAACCGGTGCCTCATGTCGGCCATAGACAAGTTGCTGCTGGTAGACAGCAAGCAGTCGAGCTACCAATTCGACCTGGCTAACCTCACCAGGCAGATGCTGACAAACCTTTTCCTTGCCGAGTTTCACAAGTACGAAGTGGCCTACGACAAGAAGGACCGTGAGGCCATGAGGCGGCTGGAGAAGGAGATGACGGGAATCATCAACGACATGGATCGCGTGTTGGCCACACAGAGCTATTTCCTGACGGGCAAATGGATCGACGACGCGCGCTCATGGGGCACCACGCCCGAGGAACGTCTCTATTTCGAGAAGAACGCGAGAAACCTCGTCACCACATGGAGCGACAAGGCACAGTGGCTCAACGACTACGCCGCCCGCACATGGGCCGGAATGGTCAAGACCTTCTACGGCAAGAGGTGGCAAATGTTCTTCGAGGCAGTGGAGAAGGCCATGGACGAAGGCCAAGACTTCGACGAGGAGCACTATCGTTGCTACTACGACCAAGTGTGCACATTCGAGAAATACTGGTGGGAAGGCTGCGTGGGCAAGTTCAACGCCACGCCCGCCGGCGACAGCAAGACCATAACGAGAGAACTGATGCAGAAATACCGCCATGCCATCATGCCAATGTAAAAAAAGAGGCTATTTCCACCGCAAACACTTGCTACTGTCATAAAATTTAGCGAAATTTGCAAAAACAAACCAACTACAACATGACAACAAGGAAAGTAGCCCTCATAACGGGCATAACAGGCCAGGACGGTTCTTACCTCTCCGAGTTCCTGCTTGAAAAGGGATATGACGTGCACGGTGTCATCCGTCGCTCTTCCGTGGACTTCAGGCCACGCATCGCCCACTTGGAGGGTAAACCGCATTTCCACCTCCACTACGCCGACCTCAGCGACTCCATGAGCGTCCTCGGCGTGATTGGCCTGGTGCGCCCTACCGAGATTTACAACCTCGCGGCACAAAGCCACGTGCAAGTGAGCTTCGATTCGCCTGAATACACCGCCGATGTTGACGCCGTGGGCGTGTTGCGCATTCTCGAGGCCGTGAGGCAACTGGGGCTGACCAGCTCTTGCCGCATCTACCAAGCCTCAACGTCCGAGCTGTATGGCAAGGTCGAGGAAGTGCCCCAAAACGAGAACACGCCTTTCCACCCCTACTCGCCATACGCCGTGGCAAAGCAATATGGCTATTGGATAGTGAAGGAATATCGTGACGCTTACAACATGTTCGCCTGCAACGGCATTCTCTTCAACCACGAGAGCGAACGGCGCGGCGAGACCTTCGTCACCCGTAAGATCACGCTCGCCGCGGCACGCATCAAGCAGGGCAAGCAAGACAAGCTCTATCTCGGCAACCTCTCCAGCCGACGCGACTGGGGCTACGCCAAGGACTACGTGCAGTGCATGTGGCTCATACTGCAAAACGAGAAGCCCGACGATTTCGTCATCGCCACGGGCAAGCAGCACACCGTGAGGGAGTTTGCCACGCTCGCGTTCCACAACGTGGGCATAGAACTGGAATGGCAAGGTGAGGGCGCCGACGAGAAAGGCATCGACAAGGCCACGGGCAAGACCCTGGTCGAGGTGTCGCCCGATTTCTATCGCCCCACCGACGTGGTAAACCTCTGGGGCGACCCAACAAAGGCGAGGGCCGAATTAGGATGGAACCCCACACAGACCACCTTCGAGGAGCTCGTGAAGATCATGGTCGACTCCGACATGAAGAAGGTGGCGGCCGATGACGCCGCGGCCCGTGTAAGGGTAAACCTTGAGGAATATCTTGAGAAGGGAATAGTGAAATAAGTTCACTACCGATACAGAACAAGCCAACGCGCATGGATGGTCACCACAGGCCACTCATGCGCGTTCGCGTTTTATCATGACAGAAAGGCCGCATGGCCGTCAGAGTTTCCCTATCTCCCCATTGGCCTGAAGCAGGGCGATTACCACTTGGTTGTAATCGTTTGTCGCCTCGGCACGCTTCACGGCATGCGCCGCGCTCTCGTCCAGCACGTTGGCAAGCTCAAGGTAAGTTATCTCTCCATTCTCATATTCCGTTCGCGCGAGCCGTGCCATCTCGCTAACCTGGCGCGAGCCTTCACCATTGTAATAGTCCATCTTCTCTCGCGCAATGGCCAACTTTCCAAGCAGCACATTATATTCCAGGCTTCTTTGCGCCTCATCCTGCCTCATCTCCAAGTCGGCAATCTCGCGGTCGCGTTTCGCCGCCTTCACCTTGGCCTTCGTCGCGCCGAAAAACAATGGCACGCCTATGCCTACCTCAAAGCCCATGAAGCTTCCCCCGCTGAACCTTGAGCGGTCTTGATGATACGGGTTCCATGACGAAATCACGAGCTGGTTGCGCAACGACAACGACAGCGACGGCGCATAGCCGTTTTTCGCCAACGCCACTGCCCTGTCAGCGACCTCTATCTTGCTTTGCGCATACTGTCCCTCCACGGTGTTGGCGAAGCAAAACTCGCTCATGTTCGGGTTCAACGCCTCCAAGCGTGTTTCGGCTGGCACCATGGGCTCCGCCATGTTAGTAAGGGCCATCATCTGCTTTTGAAGCGTGGCAAAATCGGCCTTCGCCTGGAGCAGCGCGTTGCGATTGTCCATGAGCTTGCGCTCCATCGACATCCTCTCGAGCTTACTCGCCTCGCCAGCCTCATGCCGCTTGGCGGCAATGGAGCAGAACCTCCCTATCAGGCTGTCTTGCGCGTGCAGTATGCCAATCAGCTCCCGCTTGTAAGCGAGCTGATAATAGAGCGATGCGATGTCGGTCCGCAGCTGGTGCTTGGCCACCTCCGCCTTGCCACGCTCCGCCCGCGTCTCAGCCTTCAGCAGTTTTCCCTTTGCCACGTAGACCGTGGGGAAGTCCATCTGCTGCGTCAGCGACAAGGCGTTGTCGGGACTGCCGCCCGACGTAGGGTCTTGACCCAGCGAGATGTCAGTCTTGTCCAAGTCCCATGCCGAGCCTTGCATCGCCTTGGCCCGCTCCACGCCTTTCTCCGCGGCCCTGACGCCATAGTTGTTGGCCAACCCCATGTCTATACACTGTCTCAAAGTCATGGTCTTGCCCTGCTGCGCCATCGCCGGTATAGATAACAAGGCCACGGAAACGAGAAAAAAGAATCTTATCATCATCACAATACCGTATTCTTATTGTTTGGTAAACATCTTATACACGGCTGGCAACACGAACAAGGTGAGGAGCGTCGAGGTAACCAATCCGCCTATCACCACCGTGGCGAGCGGTCGCTGCACCTCCGCGCCGTCGCCATGCGACAGCGCCATCGGCAAGAAGCCCATCGAGGCCACGAGAGCGGTCATGAGCACTGGGCGCAACCTCGTCTTGCAGCTCTCCACTATGCGCTGGTGTATGTCAGCCACCCCACTGCGCTGCAGCAGGTTCATCTGTCCGATGAGCACTATGCCGTTGAGCACGGCCACGCCAAACAGGGCTATGAAACCCACGCCGGCCGATATGGAGAACGGCATTCCCCTAAGCCACAACGCCCACACCCCACCTATGGCGGCAAGCGGAATGGCGGAGAACACGAAGAGCGACTCGCGCACGTTCCGCACCGTGGCATAGAGAAGCAGGAGGATGACGACAAGCGCCACGGGCACCACCACCATGAGCCTGTCGGTAGCGCTCTTCAGGTTTTTGAACTCGCCGCCATAATCGTAATAGTAGCCCTCGGGCAGCTTCAGCTTCTTGTCGAGCAATGCCTGTATGTCGTTCACCGTGCCTTGCACGTCGCGGCCCTTTACGTTGAACCCCACGTAGATGCGCCTTGCGCCGTTCTCGTGCGACACCTGTGCCGGAGCGGGCTCATACACGATGTCGGCAATCTGCGACAAGGGCACGAAGCCTCCGCCCGGCAATGGCACGGCGAGGTCGGCAAGCCGCTTGGCGTCGCGCTCGGCGTTGTCGATGCGGACCACGATGTCGAACTTGCGCTCGCCCTCGTAGACGCTGCCGGCCGTAGCGCCGGCAAAGCTCGACTCCACCACGCCGTTCACGTCGTCGACGTTGATGCCGTAGCGTGCCATGCGCTCATGGCTGTACTTGACATTGATTTGCGGCAGACCGGTCACTTCCTCCACGGCAATGCCGCTCACGCCCCTCACGCCGCTTATGATGTTTTTCACCTTGACAGCCTGGCGCGATAGCTCGTCGAGGTCGTCGCCGTAAATCTTTATCGCCACGTCTTGCTTGATGCCCGTCAGCAACTCGTTGTTGCGCATCTGTATGGGTTGCGATATCTCCGCCTCAAGGCCTGGAATGGTCTTTAGCGTCTCCTCCATCATCTCCATGAGCTCCGGCGTCGACTTCGCCGAGGTCCAGTCGGCCTTGGGCTTCAACGCCACCATGATGTCGGCGCGCTCCACGGGCATTGGGTCCGTGGGAATCTCGGCACTGCCAATGCGGCTCACCACCTGCTTTATCTCAGGGAACTTGCGCTTCAGCAGTGTCTCGGCCTTGCCGCACGTCTCCACCATGCACGAGAGCGACGTGCCTTGCGCCATGCTCATCTCCACGGCGAAGTCGCCCTCGTCGAGCGTGGGAATGAACTCGCCGCCAAGAAACTTGAACGCCACGAGGCTCACGGCAAACAGCGCCACGGCAACGGTCGTCACGTCCTTGTAGCGTGCCAGCGCCCAATCGAGGGCCTTGGCATACACGTTTCTCAGCCGGCGCATCATCTTGTCGGCGAGGCTCTCGCCCACGCGTATCTTCTTGCTCAGGAAGAGGCTGCTCGCCATGGGCACATAAGTGAGCGACAGGATGAAGGCCCCGAGTATGGCAAAGAACACGGTGAGAGCCATGGGGCGGAACATCTTGCCCTCGATGCCGACAAGAGTCATCAAGGGCACGTAGACTATCATGATGATTATCTCGCCAAAGGCCGCGCTCTGGCGAATGCGCGACGCCGAGAAGCTGACCTCCTGGTTCATCTCCTTCTGCGTGAGCCTCAGCGCCGGGTATTTCTCCCTCGTGCCGTTGATGTGGCTCACCACGGCCTCCACTATTATCACGGCCGAGTCTACTATCATTCCGAAGTCGATGGCGCCGAGACTCATCAGGTTGCCGTCTATGCCGAAGAATTTCATCATGCCGAAGGCGAAGAGCATGCTCAGCGGTATGACGCTGGCCACGACAAGTCCGGCACGCGCGTTGCCAAGGAAGAGTATGAGCACGAAGACCACTATCAGTCCGCCTTCTATGAGGTTGCGGGCTATGGTGCCTTCCACGCGGTCGACGAGGTTGGTTCGGTCTATGAACGGCTCTATCACCACGCCTTCGGGCAGGCTCTTTTGTATCTGTGCCATGCGGTGCTTCACGTTGCTAATGACCTCCTGGAAGTTCTCGCCCTTCAGCATGATGGCTATTCCGGCCACCACCTCGCCCTCGCCGTTGCGCGTCACCGCCCCGAAGCGCGTGGCGTGACCAAGTCTCACGTCGGCCACGTCGCCCACCCTGACCGGCGTGCCCGCCACGTTTTTCACAGTGATGTCGGCAATGTCGCCGAGCGACTTTGCCACGCCAATGCCCCGAATGAAATATTGGTTGGCGTTCTCTTCTATGTAGCCGCCTCCCGTGTTGGCGTTGTTCTTCTCTATGGCGCTGAACACGTCGGCTATGGTCAGGCCGTTGGCGTTGAGGCGGTCGGTGCTCAACGCCACCTCATATTGCTTCACGTAGCCTCCCCATCCGCTCACCTCCGCCACGCCCGGCGTGCCGGAGAGCTGCTTGCGCACTATCCAGTCTTGTATCGTCCGCAGGTCGGTGAGGCTGTATTTGTTCTCGTAGCCTTTCTTCGCCCTCACGGTGTAATGGTAAATCTCGCCAAGGCCCGTGGCTATGGGTCCCATCTCGGTGTCGGTGTTCTTGGGCAGGTCTTTCACGGCCTCGCTGAGCATCTGGCTCACCTGCGACCGCGCCCAGTAGATGTCGGCATCGTCGTCGAAGACGAGCGTGATTACCGACAAGCCGCCGCGCGATATGCTGCGTCGCTGCTCCAGGCGCGGCACGTTGGCCAACGCCATCTCTATGGGCGTGGTGATATACTGCTCCACCTCTTGCGCGCCAAGCGACGGCGCCTGGGTTATCACCTGCACCTGGTTGTCGGTGATGTCGGGCGTGGAGTCGAAGGGAAGGTTAGCGAGCGACCACGCGCCCCACGCCACGAGGGCCAAGGTCAGCACGCCAACGACGAGCTTATGGCCTATCGAATAGTCGATGAGTTTCTGAAACATAACTTGCGATGCTCTATGGGTCAATGGTTGTGTTCGCCGTGCTCGCCTGTCATGGAGGCGAGATACGACGCGCTCTCGGTCACTATCTTCTGGCCGTTGCGTATGTGCTCGCACAGGGCCACCTCAGTATATCCGCCTTGGCTCACGCCCGTGGTCACCTCGTGGCGCGAGAACTCATACTTGCCGTCGCGTGGCTGCTTGTTGAGGGCGAAGACATAGGTCTTGCCGTCCGCGCTCACGATGGCGTCGGAAGGCAGGGTCTTGCACTCTTGCCGCCCCGTGGCAATCAGGCCGGAGACATACATGCCGTCCAGTAGCCTCGCGCCCTTACGGTTGTCGAGCCTCACGTGTACGGCCACCGACTTGGTCCCGTCGTTGAAATATTGGTTCATGCCATAGACCGTTCCCGTGAGGGTCACGTTGGGCTGGTTGGCGAGCTCCACGCGCACGCGGTCGCCATTCTTCACCTTGTTGATGTCTTTCTCAAACACGTTCAGGTCGCATTCCACGGCATTGTTGTCGCGTATCTTCATCAGCGGCGTCTGCATGTCGGCATAGCTGCCGAGGCACGCGCTGACTTGGCTCACGGTGCCCGATATGGGTGCGCGCAGGGGGAAGACCGTGGTGAAGCTGCCGCGTGATGCCTTGGCGGTGCCAATGCCGAGCTGCGACAGTTGGCGCGCTATGCCCACCATGGCGGCACGCGCCACCTGGAAGTTTTTCTCAGCCTGCTGCAGGTTCTTGCCCACACCGGCGCCCTTGCTGGAGAGCTGGCGTTGCCGCTCAAGCTCCAGGCGCGCCATCTCGCTCTCCTTGTAGGCTGAATAATACTCGCGCTGGAGCGACACCACGTCGGTGTTCTCTATCATGGCCACCACTTGCCCGCGGCTCACACTCTGGCCATCCTTCACGAGCAGGCTTCTCACTATGCCTCCCATCAGGCTCGCCACCTCGCCCTGGCTCTGCGGACGAAGCACCAAGGCCCCTGTGACCTTCAACGTGGCGTCGAGGGCCCTCGTCTTGGCAATGTCCATGCGCAGGTCCACGGCATCCACTTGCCGCTGCGTCAAGGATATGTTCTGGTGTTCATCATCGTCTGCCTGGGCCTGTTCGGCGTCGTGGTCATGACCGTCGTCGCCGGCCGCCTGGCCATGCCAAAGGGTAAAGGCCGCCAAGGCCACGATGGCCGAGCCGACTATGAAAAACACTCGTCTGAAAAGGTCTGCTTTGCTCATGTAAATCATCATAATGGGTTTCTGTTCGGCTGCAAAGTTACGGATAAAGGAATGCAACCCCGTTGCAAAGGACCGGCGTGGGCATGAAAAATAAAGAAAAGCCGCAAAGGGAAGACGCTTCTCGTTATTTATGGCTAACTTTGCATTATCTTGCCCAATAAATAGGTATTAGTGAAATGAAATACAAGGCTATCGTCCTCGATCTCGACGGGACACTGACAAACAACAAGAAGGAGATAACACCACAGACCAAGGAGGCTCTCATGAGCGCGCAACGCGATGGCATGCGCGTCATACTCGCCTCTGGCAGGCCCACTTACGGCATACGCCCCGTGGCCGACGCGCTGGGCATCGGCTCTTACGACGGCTACGTGATGGCGTATAACGGCGGTTGCGTGACCAGGTGGGCCGACAAGACCATCATCTTCAACCAAACGCTCGACACGGCCTTGGTGCCCGTGCTCTACAACGCGGCAAAAAACGCGCCCCACCCTTTCAATATCCTGACTTACCAAGGCGAGGACATCGCCGCAACCGACATCAGCGACGAGTATGTGCGCCACGAGGCGTTCATCAACAAGATGCCTCTCGTGCAATACGACGACTTCCCCAATCAGGTGCAGCCGCCAATAAACAAGTGCCTCATCGTGGGCGCCCCCACCCCGCTGGCCCAGCTGGAAAAGGAGTTGGCCGTGGCGTTGCAGGGCAGGTGCGGCGTTTATCGCTCTGCCGACTTCTTCCTGGAATGCGTACCTTGCGGCATAGACAAGGCAGCATCGCTCGCAAGGCTCATCAAGGAGTTGGGGCTGAAGCGCGAGGAAACAATAGCCGTTGGCGATGGCTACAACGACCTGTCCATGATAGAATACGCCGGACTTGGCGTGGCGATGGCCAACGCCGCAAGCGAGGTCAAGGCCAAGGCCGACTTCGTGACCCTCTCCAACGAGGAAGACGGCGTGGCTCACGTGCTCAAGACGTTTTGCCATTAACGCAACGCCATTTTGTAAATAATTATTGCCGAAATTTAACACTTGGCGGCAGCGTGTTCCAGAGAGAGAAATTGGCCGAAAAAGGGCACGCGACACCCATTTTTCCCAAATCGCAGTCCCGTTACGGTGCAATCGCATCGCGATTACACCGTAACGGCAACGCGATTACACCGTAACGGCATCGCGATTACACCGTAACGGCAACGCGATTACACTGTAACGGCGATGCCTTTTTAGCGAATTTGCAACTCCGAAAAGTCACTAAAAATATAATTATTTAATAATCAAGTACTTACAAAAACAGCTCATAATCGCGTCATTTCCACACAAGCGACGGCTTGGTTGAAAAAAATCGATTCTCAGACGACCATTTGTAAAATATTTTATCCAATAAAATCGATGCGCATCGTGTGCTTTGCAGGAGCGGCCACTGTGGCAGTCAGCACTCCGGATAGTCCAATGGCTAAGATTTCCCAATGCGTCCACATTGGTTGCGGACGGCCACAGGGGCCGCCCCTGCAAAGCATAACTCCAAATCCCGGAAACCCCATAAACAATAGGAACATTTACATGGCATAGAGCTTTTGTTTTGTTTTTCCCACCGAAAACATGGGTAATGTGAAATATTCTTATTAACTTTGCTAATGATTACCACGTCGTTATCCTTTAAGAATGAATGTCTGAAAAAGCAGAAGTCCATGAGAGGGTGGCAAGGCCGCTCACGAGGAGAGGCTTGACAGTGGGAATCGTTTTGAAAGACACGAGGGTTATGGACATGAACAAGAAGAAAGTAGTAGTTTTTGGAGCCACGGGAAATCTTGGCGCGTATATAGCGGTCCACTTGCATGAACAGGGCTACGACGTCGTGGCGGTTGGACACAGGAAAAGCGACAACGGCTTTTTCAAGGACAGGGGTATGAGCTACTACTCCGTGAACATAGAAGACATGGCCGCGTTTGACATTCTCCCGAAAGAAGACATCTACGCCGTGGCCCATTTCGCCAGTTCGCTGCCTTCGCGATACGCTTATGACCCGGTGGACTTGTTTGAGTCTATCACCATTGGCACGTTGAACGTATTGCGCTGGATGCAAAGCGTTGGGTGCAAAAAGATAGTATTCCCACAGACGCCATCAGACATGGTGAAATATCATAACAACGGCAGCGTGATTCCATGTGACGCGCCACGGCAGTTTCCCCTCACGGGCGACCACTCCATATACACCATAGCCAAGAACGCGGCCGTTGACTTGCTGGAGCACTTCCAGGCGGAGTGCGGCTTCCAGTTTTTCGCGTTGCGCTTCTTTACCATCTACCAGTATCATCCTAACGCATACCACTACGCCAACTACAAACGCCGCATGATGCCCTACCGCATGCTGATGGACAGGGCGAGC
>JALEJI010000062.1 GCA_022769825.1 Prevotella sp.
TATAGTGAAGTACACTGGATTGACAGAAGGGGAAATCAAGTCGCTCTTACAGTGACGCCTCACTCCGTCATAACCCCAAAAAGCAGGGCTGAATTCCGATTGGAACTCAGCCCTGCTTTTTGGGTTTTCAGCATGAAGCCGAAATATGGTTGTCGCGTTATTTATTCGTGAATTCGGCAGGCAACTTAGGCATGGCGCCTTCCTGGGTGCATACATAGGCGCTGACCTTTACCGCCAACGCGTGAGCCTCCTCAATGGTCTTGCCCGAGAGTATCGACGCCGTGAACGAACCCGTGAACGAGTCACCGGCACCCACGGTGTCGGCAACCTCCACCTTAGGTGTTGGCTGGTAGCTCTTGAAATCGTGGGGAGCGAAAACATAACTGCCGTTGGTGCCACAGGTGAGCACGATCATGCGCAAGTTGTAGCGATGCAGTATTATGCGGCACTTCTCCTCGATGTCAAGGCCAGGATAGCCAAAGAGACGGCCAAGGACCACGAGTTCCTCGTCGTTGATCTTCAGGATGTCGCAATGGCGAATGCCATTTTGTATGGTCTCCTTATCGTAGAAATTGCCACGGAGGTTGATGTCGAAAATCTTCAGGCAATCCTTTGGCGTGGCGTCAATGAAGCTCATGATGGTCTTCTTCGACTCCTCACTGCGCTGCGCCAATGAGCCGAAACACACGGCAGAGGCTTTCTTTGCCTCAGCCTGCATCTCCGGAGTGAATGGAATGTGGTCCCAAGCCACGTCTGGCGTGAAGGTGTAAGTCGGTACGCCTTCAGCGTCGAGAGAGACATTGACCGTGCCCGTTGGGTATGACACGCGCGGTATGATATATTTCAGTCCGTTCTTGTCGAACGTTGCCAACGCCTGGTCGCCAAGCACGTCGTTGCCCACCGCGCTCACCGCCATGGCCTCGAATCCGAACTGACTGGCATGATAAGCGAAATTGGCGGGAGCGCCTCCAAGTTTAGAACCCTGTGGAAGAACGTCGTAGAGCACCTCTCCCAAACCTATTATCTTTCCCATATCGATATTTGTTTTTATTGTTTGCTTAATACTTTATCTGCTTTATAATGGCAAGAAGATATACCACACCAACGGTCATCACCGCCACGGCTCCAAGCTGCGAGCCCATGGCATCGCTGGCCACGCCCATGACAAGCGGGAAGACGGTGCCACCGAAAAGCCCCATTATCATGAGTCCGCTAATGGCGTTTTTCTTTTCCGGCATATAGAGCATGGCCTGAGAGAGGCACATGGAGAAGACGTTGCTGTTGCCATAACCCACCAAGGCTATGCCGGCGTAGAGCCACAGCTTGGCGGTGTCGGCGGCACCCGTGGCACCCATGAACATGCAAGCCATGCTCAAGGCCATCATGACAACGGAGATTATGAAGAACGTGCGCGTCTTCAGAACGCGGAGGAAAAAGCTGCCCGTCAGACAGCCAAGCGTACGGAAGATGAAGTAGAGACTCGTGGCCCATGCCGCGTCGTTGAGGGCCATGCCGGCGTATTCCTGCAAGAGCTTTGGCGCCGTGGTGTTGGTGCCCACGTCTATGCCCACGTGGCACATGATGCCGAAGAAGCACAACAGCACGTATGGGTTGCCCAAAAGCTTGAACGTGTCGATATAGTCGCGGCTGAGCGACTTGCTCTCCGCCTCCGTCTCATTGTCGCCTTTCTCTTCCTTGATGGAAGTGGCCTGCAACAAGACCGACGCGAGTATGCCAACCACCATGTAGATTGGGAAGAGCACGCGCCAACCGAGCCCGAAGTCGGGAATGGTGGCCGCGGCACCCCACGAGGCTATGATGGGAGCCAGGAAAGAGGCTATGGCCTTGATGAACTGGCCAAAGGTGAGCGTGGAGGCCAAGTGGCCCTTCACGAGTTGAGAGACAAGCGGGTTGAGAGATGTCTGCATGAGCGTGTTGCCTATGCCGAGAAGCGAGAACGAGACGAGCATCACGGGGAAACTCTCCGAGAAGATGGGCAACAGCAAAGACACAAAAGTAACGATGAGCGAGAGCATGACTGTCTTCTTGCGGCCTATCTTGTTCATCAGCACGCCGGTGGGCACCGAGAAGATTAGGAACCAGAAGAAGACGAGAGACGGCAAGAAGTTGGCCAAGGTGTCGCTAAGGCCAAGGTCTTGCTTCACATAGTTGGAGGCCGTGCCGACAAGGTCAACGAAGCCCATGGCGAAGAAGCAAAGCATCACGGAAATCATGGCAAACCTGGAGGTCTGCGTCACGACATTCTGTTGCTGATTATTGTTTTCCATTGTTTTTTAATTATGATTTTGAAGCTTAAAGATGTGATTGGTTTTCCGCAACCGCGCGATTCATCATCGCCCGATGCCACAAGTTTAATAAAAAGATGTCGCAAATTTAATAAAAAACTCAATACGGCCTTGCATTCAAGGCCGTATTTTTTTTAAGAAGGCATGTTGTTATTTCAACGCATAGACCTTTGCCCTTCCGCCTTTCACCTTGAGCGTGGTGTATGGCGCCGAGGGGAACACTATATTGGTCATCGCCATCTTGCCATCAGCGTCGAACGCCTCTATGCTGCTCTTGTCGATGAATATCCTCAAGGTCTTGATTCGTCCGCGCGTTGGCGCCTTTGTCACGGCCGGAAAGTCGGTGCTGAAGCTCACGTCGCCGCTCTTCGTGCGGTCCATTGTGAATGTCTGCGCGGCCGCGTTGTAAGTCATGACCACTTTCTCGCCCTTTGAGTTGGAGAGCGTTATGGTGGTGTTGGCGCGAAGCTGCACGTCCACCCTGCAAGCCTGGGTGAGCCCTGCCGTAGGTTTCTTGGCGAAGGCTGCCATCACCTCTTGCGACGGTGTGACGCTGACATAGCCTGTGTCTTGATACTCGAAGTAGCCGAGGTCGCGTGGAATGCCATTGGCTGAGCGATACTGCTTTGTGGGCACTTGGTTGGCATACTGCCAATTGCTCATCCATGGCAACGCCACGTGGCGGCCGTCAGGAGCGTTGTTGAACGTCACCGTGGCGTAATGGTCCTTGCCCCAGTCCATCCACTTGGTTACGGTAGGGTCGGTGTCGCAAGTGAACTTATGGCCGTCGAACGTGCCGGTGAAATACTGTGTCGCCGAACCGCCGCAAGGACCGCCTGGGTTGATGTTGCACAGCAGCACCCAATGGCCGTTGCCCATGTCGAGCAGGTCTGGGCACTCCCACACACCGTCATGGGAGCCATAGCCCTCGCCGAAGTCGCTCTCAAACTTCCAATTCTTCAAGTCGCTGGAAGAGAACAGCTTCATGTGTTGTTTTTCCGACACTATCAATATCCATCGCTGCGTGGCTGCATGCCAGAAGATGTGGGGGTCGCGGAAGTCGGGAATGTTTGACACGAGCACCGGGTTGTCGGCACATTTCTTGAATGTCATGCCGTTGTCGGTGCTCACCGCCATGCTCTGCATCTGCGCCTTTCCCGCGGAGGTGTAGTAGGCCACTACCGCCCCATTGCAGAATCCGGCCGTGTTGTCGTTGTCCACCACCGAGCATCCACTGAAGATGGTGCCAAGGGCGTCGGGCAATATGGCGTCGCCCTCAAACGTCCAGTTCACAAGGTCGTTGGACGTGGAATGTCCCCACGTCATGTTCTCCCACTGCGAGCCGAATGGGTTGCGCTGGAAATAGACATGCCACAAGCCGTCCTTGTAGAAGAGGCCGTTTGGGTCGTTCATCCAGCCATATATCGGCGTATGGTGATACATCGGGCGGAACGCCTCGCGATTGGCCACGTCGAAAGTGTCGCTTAGGCTCATGAGCTTCCAGCACGCGAAGTCGGCAGTGGCGGCCTTGCTGGCCGATGGTGCCGCGTCGCTGCGGTTGAAGTTGATGTCGAGAAGCACGCTCTTCGCGTCCTTGATGCCCGACACCTCAAGAGGCACGTAATAGTCGGCCTTGTTTACCGACAGTCGCACGTTGAACTCCCTCACCACGTTGTTGTCAGAAATCACGCGCACGTGATCCATGTTGGCGTTCTCCTCCACCGGGATGAGGAGGTATTTCTTGGCCGTGGGCACGCGGAGCAGCGCCTGCGTGTCGCTGAGCACCTGGGGCTTTAGGGTCTGCGCGGAGACATTGAAGCTGAAAAGCGCCGCGAGGCAGACAAAGGCAAATCTATGTAGGATAGTCATATAATGTTCTGATAATGTAATTTAAGACTGAAGTGTAGTTAGTTTCAGATTCTCTTCCGTGTCCTGGCCTTTACGTCGCCATGGGCATCTTGTGGGAATGCCCATGGTGGAAAGACTATGCTGGCCGTTGGACTTGAAGAGCCTGTTCAAGTCATCACGTTCCGATCAATATCCCTTGTTCTGGGTATAGAGCCCTGGGATGTAGTAAATCTGGTTGTATGGCACAGGGAAGAACTCGTTTTTGCCTTTCGTGAAGTGCGCGTCCTTGTAATACTGCGCGTACACTTGCCCGTCGTAAGAGTCGTTAACCTCGCGAGTGAAGTAAGAGTTCAGCGTTGACGACAACATTCCCCAACGACGCAGGTCGAAGAAGCGCTCATGCTCCTGTCCGGTCTCAAGTCGGCGTTCCCACCTGAGGCATTTGCGTGCCGTTTCCTTGTCCTTGAAGTAAGTGTCGGGATAGAGGCTTATCTTGCATTGGTCGGCAGCGTATTCTATGTGCTTGCTCACTGAGTTGGCCGCACGCTGGCGAATGTCGTTGATGATAGTGCGGGCCTCCTCCAGTCGTCCCAGCTCGATGAGAGCCTCGGCACGGTCGAGCATGACGTCGGTGTAGCGTATCACGTAGTCGTTCATGGCGAAAGCCTGCCAAGAGCCATTGTAGGTCTCGCCCTTGCCGCGTTGTGGCACGCACTTCAGCGTGGTGTAGTAGCCGTAAGTGTTTGGAGTGCGCGAGTTGTCGGTGGTCAAGGTAAAATTCTTCTCATACTTGTAAGGGAACGTGGGCATGCCCACGGTGTGGAACAAGCGTGGGTCCCACTTCTGCGCTGTCGGCTTGCCGTTGACTGGGTGGTCGTTGGTCTTGGAGTAATCGTCAAACTCGGGCAGTCCGTTGTCTGTCTTGAAAGCGTTGACAAAGTCCTGTGAAGGCTTCTGGAAGTCCCAACCGCACGACCACATCTTCCATGCGCCATTGAGGACGTTCGACCAGTTGCCGCGTCCGAACGTGGTGTGGTCGTCGGCGTAGTCGCTTGCCTGGACCGCGAAGACGCTCTCCTTGCTGTTGTCATACTCAGGAAGGAATATGTCGCCATAATCCTCAAGATAGCCGTATCTTGACTTGGCCACCACGTCGGTGTAGTCGACAACCTTCTGCATGTAGTCCTTGTTTATGAAGTTCACGCCCGTGCTGTCCTCATATCCGTTGCCCCAGGCGCGCTGAAGGTAGCACTTGGCGAGATAGGCCGCCGCCGCCACCTTGTTGGCCCTGCCGCCACCGTCGGAAGGCTGCTCGGGTAGGTCGTTGTAGGCCGTCTCGAAATCACCGATTATCTTGTCCCACAGCTGCTCATGTGTCAGGGCGTCGTTGCGGGTCTTCTCCTGCAGGTTGTTCTTGTAGACCTCCTCGTCGATCCAAGGAATCTTGTTGAACACCATGAAGAGCTTATAGTAGAAGTGGGCACGCAGGAACTTCACCTCGGCTATGCGTTGCTTTGTAGTGGCCGCGCCAAGCTTGCTCTCGCCGTACTCGTCAAGCGATACCAACGCGCGGTTGCAGCGCGATATGGCGCAATAGAGGCGGTACCAAAGCTCGTCGAGATGGCCAAGGGTCGGCGTGAGGGTCGAGAATATCTCCACCGAGTGATAATCGGTGTCGGTCGTGCCGGAGCCGCCTTTCAAGCAGTCGTCGGACGCGAGGTCGCCATAAGGCCAAAGATTGAACGGATAAGTGTACCAGCAATCGCCAAGCATGGCGTATGCGCTTGTCACCATGCCGTCGGGGTCGGAATACGCCTTGTTCTCGTCAACGACAGCAGTGGGCGTATAGCCGAGGAAATCATTGCATGAGGCAAGTGTCAGCGAAGACAAGCAAAGCACGACGGCTGATTTTGCAATGCTCTTTATATTGACATGAATAGTTTTCATAATTGATAATGGATGTTTTTGTTGATTGTTCAGAAACCAATTTGCAAACCAAACGACACTGATGTCGGCAAAGGATAGTTCCAGTTGGGGTTCTCCGGGTCAGAGCATGTCAGGCCACTGCTCTTTATGGTGAGCAAGTTCTGGCCAGACACGTAGACACGTGCCTTCGACATCAACAGTTTCTTGAGCAGCGAGGCCGGCAAGTTGTAACCGAGCTGCAGCGTGCGGAGCTTGAGATAAGAGCCGTTCTCCACGAAATAGGAAGACGTGCGTCCCTCGTCGGCGGTGTTGTTGGTGGTAAGCGCGGGGATGGTAGAACTCGTGTTGCCCGTGGTCCATGCGCCAAGCAGGCGGCTGCCCTTGTTGGATCCGGCGTCGGTGCAGCTCCAGAAGTCGGTCTGGAACTTCTGGTTGTTGTACACGTCCACGCCTGCCACGCCTTGCCAGAACATTGTCAGGTCGAAGCCCTTGAACGTGAGGTCGATGTTGAGACCGTAAGAGAAGGCTGGCACGGGGTCGTAGATCCAGGTCTGGTCTTTCTCGTTGATGATGCCGTTGTCGTCAAGGTCAGCATACTTGATGCCGCCCACGCGGGCGTTTGGTTGTCCAGAGGCTTTTGCTTCCTCCTTGGTTTGGAAGAGTCCGTCGGCCACGTATCCCACTATTGATCCATAAGGCTTACGAGCCTCCACGAGGTTTTGTTTCACGGTGTGGGCGTAAGAGCCTGTTGTCGAAGAAGGCAGGCTCGTGACGCGGTTGCGGTAGAAGTCGAGGTTGCCGTTGAGGTCAAGGCCAAGGCCGCAAGCCAGGGTCTTGCGATAGCCGACGGTGAACTCCATACCCCAGTCGCGGAGCGAAGGACCGTTAGACCAGCGGTTTCCGCCCTCGCCCATCACTGCAATGAAAGCCGGGTTGATGAGCATGTCGTCAATGTTCTTGATGTAGGCGTCCACCGTGCCGTACAGGCTGCCGTTGAACATGGTATAGTCGAGACCTATATTATATTGTGTGGTGGTCTCCCACTTCAAGTCGTCGTTGGCCGTCTGCGTGGCGCGATAGCCTGAGGGGAACGTTCCGGAGCCTTGCAGGAAGATGTCGTAGGCTGTCGACGTGACACGGTCCAAACCGTAGTCGGTCACGTACAGGCCATAATGTGCGTTGTTGTCGATGCCCTGGTTACCGGTCTTACCCCACGAGAGGCGCAGCTTGGCATCGTCGAGCCATTTCTCGTGCAGCAGTTGCGAGAAGCGGAAACCCAGCGAGGCTGCGGGGAAGTTGCCCCAACGATGGTTCTTTCCGAAGCGGGAGCTGCCGTCGTGACGGATGGTGAACGAGGCTAGCAGGAGGTCGTTGTAGTTGTAGTCGGCCTTGCCGAAGAACGACGCCAGGCGATAGCCTACCTTGGCGCCGGTGCTTCTCATGGCTCCAGTGGCGGCATTGGGCCACATATAGTCGGTTGACTCTATGGAATATCTTTCAGAGAGGGCATGGAAGTCGACGACGCTCTGCTTGTTGATTTCCGAGCCCACGAGCACGTTGAAATGATGGTTCTTCTTTATGTCGAAGAGATAGTTGAGCGTGTTAGACCATGTGTAGTTGGTGTTGTTGGTCTGTCCGAGGTCTGTCTTGGCTATGTTGTTGTTCACGATGTCCGACTTGAAGGTGTGTGTCATGGCATTGATGAACGAGGTGGTGTAGTCGATACCGAAGTTGGAACGGAACACGAGGCCCTTGAAAGGCTTGATGTCGATGTAGGCGTTTCCGAACAATCGCCAATAGTCGAGGTGGTTGTCCTTGTTATGGTAAAGCTCACGCAGGGGGTTCTGGCGGTCGCTCATGCCACCGACTGGTCCGGCGAACGTGGTGCCGTCTGTCTCATACACTGGCACCGTAGGCGACATCTTCAGGGCGTTCTCCATTGGTGCCGAGTCCACCTGCTTGGTGTAAGACAGCGTGAAGTTCTCGCCCACGGTCACCATCTTGCTGACGTTGAACGAAGTGTTCATACGTGCAGAGAGGCTCTCGAAATTGGTATACTTCAATATGCCCTTGTTGTTCTTGTAGCCCAATGAGAAGAGCTGCGAGCTCTTGTCGTTGGCCTTCGAGAGGGCCACGTTGTAGTTTTGTGAGAATCCTGTTTGTGAGATGGCATCCACCCAATCAGTGTCGGAGAATGCCATGGTGCGCTTGCTGTTGATGTAGCCATCATAGAGCCCGTTGACAGTGAAGTCCTGATACTGTCCTGTCGTTGGGTTCCACACGTTGATGCCTATGCCTTGCTTTGCCTTGAGGTTAATCCCGTAGTTGCTCGCGTAGGCCACCGGGTCGAGTCCGTCGTTGAGCGCGGCTTGCGCCATGGCCGTGGCATAGCCCTTGGTGTCGAGGAGCTTCATCTTCGACTGGCTTGTGTAGAACTGCGCGGTAAGGTTTGTCGTGAAGTCGACATTCACCTTGTCGTTGTTCTTGCCGTGCTTCGTGGTGATGATGATCACGCCATTTGCCGCGCGGCTACCGTAAATGGAAGCAGAGGCAGCGTCTTTCAACACCTGCATGCTCTCAATGTCGTTGTTGTTGAGCGTGTTGAGCCCTGAGGTCATTGGCACGCCGTCCACGATGTAGAGTGGGTCTTGTGACGAGTTGAACGATCCCACGCCCCTGATTCTCACTGTCGCGGTGCCACTTGGCGAGCCCGTGTCGGTGATTGTCATGCCGGCGACCTTGCCTTGCAACGACTTCATTGGGTCAGCGTCTGGTGATGTGGTGAGCGCGCTTGTCTTCACGACAGACACCGCACCTGTCAAGTCGGCCTTGCGTTGTACCTGATAACCTGTAACCACGACCTCGTTGAGGTCGTTTGCCGATTCTTTAAGTTTGATTTGAAGATTTGGAGCGGCCTTCACCTCCTGTGAGGTAAAGCCAATGTAAGAGATGCTGAGGGTTGTGCCCTGGGGCACGGTAAGCGTGAAATGACCGTCGAGGTCGGACACTACACCGTTGCTTGTACCTTTTTGAATGATGGATGCGCCAAGAATGGGCTCACCCGTGTTGTCTGTCACCGTACCAGTGACGGTAATGTTGTTTTGCGCGAAGAGCGAAACCGAAAACGCGAAAGCCAACAATAATGGCAACAGAAGTCTGTGATGAATAGAATGTAGCCTCATCGCCAATAGTTTTTAAAGTTGTTTTATCGATTATTTTGTTTTTAAGTAACGCCGCAAAATTAGCTCATCGGGCAAAGCGAGGCATAAAAAAATCGTTCAAATTACTGCAAAATTGTTACATGAAACAATTTTGCAGTAATTTGAACGATTATTATAAACGATGGAAGTCCTTATCTGACAGCTACATGGCGCACATGGGCATCGACATGCTCTACAACATCGTCATTTCCTGTTGGCCTTGCCTTCCCTGTACTCGGTGGGGTATTTGCCAAACTGCTTTTTGAAGCAAGTGGAGAAATAAGCCGGCGAACTGAAGCCCGTGTCGTAGGCTATGACGGAAACCGTATCGCTTGTATCCATAAGCATCGCCATGGCCTTTTCAAGGCGCATCTGCTTGAGAAATTCCACTGGCGACATGTTTGTCAATGCCTTTACCTTGCGGTAGAGCTGCACGCGGCTTATGCCCATCTCCGCGCCTATGTCGTCCATCTTGAGATTGCTTTCCGCCATGTGGCGGTTTATCACGTCCATCAGGCGGTTCACGAACTCGCGGTCGGAAGAGGCCATCCGCGTCTTCTCGGCCTTGCATTCCTGCTTGTTGCCGTCGAAGAGGTGACGCAGCTGGGCGCGGCTCTTCAGCAAGTTGCCTATGCGGGCCACGAGGAGGTTGGCGCTGAAAGGCTTGGTCATGTAGGCGTCGGCGCCGCAACCCAGGCCCTCCACCTGCTGGCTCTCCGTGCTGCGCGCCGTGAGGAGTATGACGGGGATGTGCGATGTCATGGCATTGTCTTTTATCTTGCGGCAAAAGCTCAAGCCATCCATCACCGGCATCATCACGTCGCTCACTATGAGGTCGGGCACGGTCTCCTGTGCCACCTTCAAGCCGCTCTCGCCGTCAGCGGCCTCCACCACATAATACTTGTCGGCGAGCAGGGTCTTGAGATAGGTGCGCATGTCGGCGTTGTCGTCCACGATGAGTATGGTGGAAAGGCCGTCGGCGCCGCTGTCGGCCTCATCACCGTTCTCCATGGCTTTCTTCTCGAGAAGCCGCGTCAGCGCGTTGGCATCCGACACCATGTCGGCTTTCTCTTCCTCCGTGTCGGCGGTCGCTGGCTCTTGCACGGCATCCGGCTTGAAGTTGAGCACGTCGTAGGCAATGTGGGCGAGCTGCTCCACGTTGCGTTTCAATATGTCCACCAAGGTGCGGTCATCGGCCTGCAGCGAGGTGCTGTCGGCGAGCTTCTTTATAGGCCCGTCGATGAGGGTCAGCGGCGTGCGCAGCTGGTGGCGCGCGTTGTTGTAGAAAAGCGTCTGTTCACGGTTTATCTTCTTCTCCCGCCGGTTTATCCTCCTCGTGATGACCACCATGCGCCATACGAGCACGATTACTATTATGAGCAATGCCACAGCCGTGACGCTCACTATGGTTATGGTGCGCTGCGTGTTGTAGAGGCCGAGATAGTTTTCGAGCAGGTCGTGCAATATGAGCAGGTCGTGGCTCTGTCTGAGCATCTCCATGCTGGTTTGCTGTATCAGCTGGGCGTTGTAGGACGTCACCACGACGCTCTTCATGATGTTCTCGCGCCTGAACTTCTTGCCTTGCAGGATGTCGAGCGCCAGTCTCACTATGTCCTCGCCATGGGTGGGATAGATGTAAGTGCCGGCCAACATTCCTTTTTCCACGGCCTCTATGCCCTCGCCCTTGCCCGGCAACCCGTCGATGCCGAGAAACATTATCTTCCCGGCCACGCCCTTGTCACTCGCGGCCTTGTAAGCCGCGCTCGCGGCGAGGTCGCTATGGCAGAACACGACATCAGGCACGGGATGGCGCTCGAGCCAGTCGGCCATGGCCTTGTAGGTGAACTCGGTGGACCAATCGGTGTTCACGAAACTATAATCAATGTCCTTCCTGCCTCTCATCGCCGAGGCGAAGCCCTTGTGTCGGTCTATGGCCGGCGATGAGCTCGTGCCTCCGGTCAGCTCCAGCACCCGAGGCACACGGTCCGACACCCGCTCGCGCAATAGCGACAAGGCATAACGGCCCATGGCGCGCCCGGCCTCCACGTTGTCGCCACCAATGTAGGCCGTGTAGTCGTCGCTATTCACCTTGCGATCGAAAAACACCACCGGAACGCCTTTCTCCCTCGCACGGGCTATGGCCGGGGCAATGGTCATGTCGTTGGGCGCCACCACCACAAGGTCGACGCCCGAGGCCACAAGCGAGTCGATCTGCTTAGCTTGCAAGCGGGAGTCGTCGTTGGCGTTCTTGATGCTCACCTTGACCTCGTTGCCATAGAGGTGTTGGGCCGAGAGCATCTCGTCGTTGACCTTCTCCCTCCACTTGCCGCCAACACACTGCGACACTCCTACCTTGTATTTATAGGAATGCATGCCCGAGCATGCCGACAGCAGCAACGCGGCAACAATGGCGAAAAGGGGCATAAGCCCTATGCGTGGATGCCTTACATTATTAAATATAGTTGTCGCCATTCTTCAACTGCACCTCGTTTACATATTTACGAACCAAAGCTGACGAATCTTCCTTCTTGCAGATGAGCAACACGTTGTCTTCCTCCGCCACGATGAACCCCTCGAGACCGCTGATGATGCCCAAGATGCCCTTTGGCAACTTCACCACGTTGTGGTGGCTGTTCTCCATGTACACGTCGGAATCCACCACCACGTTGTCGTCGTTGTTCTTGGGCAAGGCCTCGTAGATGCCGTGCCATGTGCCCAAGTCGGCCCAACCGAAGTCGCAACTCATCACGCACACGTTGTCGAGCTTGTCGAGCACGCCTGCCTCGATGGATATATTGGGATAGGAGGTGAAACTCTCCGACATGTAGGCCGCCTCCTGCTCAAACGTGGCGTCTGGGTTCTGCTTGTCGAAAGCGGTGAGCACGGTGGGCAGGAACTTGGAAAACATCTTCTTGATGGTCTTGGCATTGGAGACGAAGATGCCGGTGTTCCACAAGAACTCGCCGCTGTCCATGAACATCTTGGCAAACTCGCGATTGGGCTTCTCGGTGAAGCTCCTCACGTCGAAGATGTTTGCCTTCACCGCCTTGTCGGTCTGTATGTAACCATAGCCCGGCTCTGGCCTGGTGGGTTTCACTCCCATCGACATGAAGGTGTCGTGCGAGGCCGCGAAGCCCATTGCCGTCTTTACGTTCTTGCTGAAAGCGTCGTCGTTGAGTATGAGCTGGTCGCTGGGCACCACTATCAGCACCGCGTCCTTGTCGTGCTTTGCCACATGGTGGCATGCCCACGCCACGCTGGGCGCGGTGTTGCGCAATATAGGCTCCACAAGGATGTTCTCGCTTGGCAATTGGGGCAGTTGCTGCCTCACGATGTCAAGATATTGGGCGTTTGTGCTGAGCAAGATATGGTCGGGTGATATTATCTTTGCCATCCTGTCCCAGGTCTGCTGCACCTGTGTCCTGCCCGTACCGAAGAAGTCGAGAAACTGCTTCGGGCGGCTCTCACGGCTGCATGGCCATAGGCGCTGGCCTCTTCCGCCAGCAAGGATAAGACAATATTTGTTGTCTGAGAATGACGTCATAAAGTAGAGATTTTGATTGTTTTGTTCAAAGCTACATATAAAAAACGACTCCACAAAAGAATTGTTACACCTTTTCCTTATTTTAAGTTTTCTTTATCCTTTGATATATCCGCCTGTCAAGCCTGCTTGAAGACCACTGATATGGCAACGTCCAACATGAAACGGGAGCCAAGACTTTATGGTCTCTCCCACGGCAACGCAAACGGTAAAACCGCATGAACGGCAACATGCTCCCACGCTGAAATGTAAAATATTATTGCCAAAATTTAACACTTGACAACTGGTGCATTTAGAGCGGGAAAAAGGTTTCGAGGTGCCCCTTTTCAGCACCGTCAGCGGCTTTTCGGCCATGTTTTGTTGCCGTTACGGTGCAATCGCGTCGCCGTTACACCGTAATGGCAACGCGATTGCACCGTAACGGCGACGCGATTACAGTGTAACGGCAACGCGATTACAGTGGCACGGCGACGCCTTTTTAGCGAATTTGCGACACCGAAAAACCGTCTAAAACACAATCTCTTGATAATCAACTATTTATCAAAACGCCTCATAATCGCGTCATTTCGAGCCAAGCGACTGCTTGGTTGAAAAAAATCGATTCTCAGACGACCATTTGTAAATTATTATTATCTTATAAAAATGTCGTGCATTGTGTGCTTGCAAAGGCCGGTCCACAACTCTTCACTCTCCACTCTTTTGGCCCTAACCATCCCTACCCACCCCTGCAAAGCTACCTACGCAAATGCAGCATGAGGCGTAAGCTGCGAAAGAAAAATGCGGAAATCCGCAAAAATCTTTTGCGATTTAGGCAAAAAGCACTAACTTTACAAAAGAAAAATGCGGGAATCCGCAAAAATCTTTTGCATTATGATTATAAAAAGAGAAAAATATCTACAAGAGTTGGTTAGCTCTCGGCATAATGGACTGGTAAAAATCATTACCGGTATGCGCCGTTGCGGAAAATCCTTTTTGCTGTTTCGTCTCTTCAAGCGTTTTCTTGAAGACGATGGAGTAATGCCCGACCACATCATTGAAATGGCATTCGATGACTATGCCTTCAAGGAGTTTCGCAATCCCGACAAGTTTTATAAATATGTAAAAGAGAAGATTACTGATGACCAACCTTATTACATTCTGCTTGACGAGGTACAGATGCTCGATGAGTTTGAGGATGTATTAAACGGATTGCTGCACATCGACAACGCCGATGTGTATGTGACGGGAAGCAATGCACGCTTCTTGTCGAAAGACATCATAACTGAGTTTCGTGGGCGGGGAGACCAAATACACGTATCACCGCTCAGCTTCGCTGAATTTATGACTGTATATGATGGTGACAAGCAGAATGGATGGAACGAATATCTACTTTATGGAGGACTGCCTCCTGTTGTCCTGCAAAAGACTGAAGAAGAGAAAGTAAAGCTTCTAAACAGTCTTCTGACAGAGACTTACATGATAGATGTCATCAATAGAAACAAGATAAAGAATGACGCGGAGCTCAACGATTTATTCAAGATTCTTGCTTCGGGAATTGGCGGGCTTACCAATCCACAACGCCTTGCCAATACATTCCAATCTGTTAAAAATGTCTCCATAAGTTCCGCGACCATCAAGAAATACATCGAATATCTTGCAGATGCTTTCTTGCTTGAGCCATGCAATCGCTATGACGTGAAAGGGCGCAAGTACATCGGAACACCGCTGAAATATTATTTCTCCGACTTAGGTATCCGCAACGCGCTTCTCGGCTTCCGCCAACAGGAGAAAACCCACCTTATGGAGAATGCTATCTATAATGAACTTCGCTATCGTGGGTATAGTGTGGACATTGGCAACGTGGAAATCAATGGCGTGGACGAAAAAGGAACCAAAGCGAGACGAATGCTCGAAGTTGACTTCGTTTGCAACCGTAGCTACAAGCGCTGTTACATCCAGTCGGCTCTCAGGTTACTCGACAAGGAGAAGATGCAACAAGAACTTGCCTCTCTATTGCGTATAGACGATAGCTTTATGAAGTACGTGATAACAGGCGACATCATCAAGAAATATCAAAATGATGCCGGCATCGTATTCATGGACGTGTTTGATTTCTTGCTGGACAAAGAATCCGTATAAACACATTTCGTTCAACTTTTACCAAGGATTCAACATATACAAAGAAAGGCAAGGCCATTTGGGAATTCCAAATAGCCTTGCCTGTTCCAATGGATTGTGCAAATCAAAACTATCAAGTACATAATGGTTCATAATGGCATTTTTCCCTCATTGAGGGATTTTTCGTATATTTGCCACGATTTTACATAGTATTCATCATAAAAAGGCAAGATTCTTCCTCTTCTGTGTTTTTTTGGCGTAAACCCAACTCCATACAAGATTTTGTTGTAATTTTGCACTCATAAAGCTTTATGACATCATTTAAGCCCAATACAATTCATGGCTAAGAAAAAGATTCTTCTTATAAATGACATGTGTGGTTATGGCAAGGTGGCTTCGGCCGCGATGCTTCCCATACTATCATACATGGGACACATCACCTACAGCTTGCCCACCGCATTGGTGTCCAACAACCTCGAATACGGCAAGTTCAACCTGCTCGACACCACCGACTACATCACGGGCGTCTTTCCCGTGTGGAAAGAGCTCGGCTTCCGCTTCGACGCCATCGCCACTGGCTTCATATCGTCTGAGCGACAGGCACGGATAATCTCCGCCTACTGTCAAGAGCAAGAGAAGCTGGGCACGCCAATCTTCGTGGACCCCATCATGGGCGACGAGGGAAAGCTCTACAACGGGGTCACGCCCTCGACGATACAGAGCATGGAAGAGATGATAGCCTGCGCCGACCTCATATATCCCAACTATACCGAGGCGTGCTACCTCACGGGGACTCAATACGACCCAGAGGGGGTTGACAGGGAAACGGCCTTCCAGTTGCTCGACAACCTGCACGCGC
This sequence comes from Prevotella sp., assembly GCA_022769825.1. Classification (GTDB taxonomy): domain Bacteria; phylum Bacteroidota; class Bacteroidia; order Bacteroidales; family Bacteroidaceae; genus Prevotella. The sequence goes on from JALEJI010000062.1 coordinate 15,778, forward strand.
ACGGCGCCAAGTCGGTGCTCATAACCTCTATCACGGTGGACGGACAACACAGCGTGGCGGGATTCAACCACATGACGGGCGAGCACTTCCTGCTGGGTTACACCGAGATTCCCGTGCGTTTCCCAGGCACAGGCGACATCTTCTCAGCCGTGCTCATAGGCCATCTGCTCGACGGCATGGAGCTGAAACCATCGGTGAGGAAGGCCATGGACGCGGTCTACACGCTAATAGACCGCAACAAGGACAACAAGGACAAGAACGCCGGAATACCTGTGGAGAGCTATCTCTACATCCTGTAAAAGGCAATCAGCAAAAGGCTATGAACTATTTCTCATCCCTTTTTACCATCCATTCGTCAATACAAACGGTGGTGATAGTGTCGCTCATCATCACCGTGGGACTCGCGCTCGGCAAGGTCAAGGTCAAGGGCATATCGCTCGGCATAGCCTGGGTGTTCTTCATCGGCATCCTGGCCGGAGAACTGAGACTGTCGATAGACAGCAACATCCTCGACTACATTGAGACATTCGGACTGTCGATGTTCGTCTATTGCCTCGGACTGCACGTCGGCCCCAACTTCTTCGGGTCGCTTCGCTCCGAAGGCTTGACGTTGAACATGTGGAGCCTCGCCGTGATAATATTCGGCACGATATTCTCGCTCGTGCTTATCCCGCTTACCAACGTCAGCCTACCCGACATGGTAGGCTTGCTCTGCGGCGCCACGACCAACACGCCCGCGCTGGGCGCGGCCACGCAAGCCCTCTCACACCTCGGACTGCCAAGCAACAGCGTGGCTCTCGCCACAGCCGTGACATACCCGCTCGGCGTGGTGGGCGTGATAATAGCCATGATAATAATGAGGAAGGTCTTCGTGAAGCCACAAGACATGGAGGCTAAGCCACTGTCGGACGATGACCAGACATACATAGCGCAGTTTCTCGCCATCAACCCGGCCATCGTGGGAAAGACCATCTCCGACGTGGCGCACACCACGAAGCTGAAGTTCATAATATCGCGCATTTGGCGAGGACACGAGGTCATCGTACCAATGGCAAGCACCGTGATACATGTCAACGACTCCATGCTCGTGGTGACCAACAAGAACGACGAGAAGTCGCTGGAACTGCTCTTCGGAAAGCGAGAAGACCACGACTGGAACAAGAGCAACGTGAACTGGAACGCCATCGACGCCAACGTGGAGAGCCGCATCTGCGTGGTGACGCGATCCGGGCTCAACGGCAAGCGACTGAAAGACATACACATGAGGGCCGGATATGGCGTCAACGTGAGCCGCGTGGTGCGTGGCGACATCAAGCTCCTTGCCAGCGATGACCTGCGCCTGCAATACGGCGACAGGGTGACCATAGTGGGCAAGCACGAAGACCTCGACAACGCCGAACACTTCTTCGGCAACTCCGTGAAGACCCTTGAGGAACCTAACATAGGCAGCATATTCTTCGGCATAATACTCGGTCTCGCCCTCGGAACCATTCCAATAGCCATACCCGGCATGGACAGCAGCCTGCGTCTCGGCATTGCCGGCGGACCTATAATAATGGGTATCATAGTGGGAGCGTTGGGACCCAAGAGCCACATCATCTCCTATACCACGCGGTCGGCCTCGCTCATGCTGCGCAGGCTCGGCCTCGCGCTCTACCTCGCTTGCCTCGGCCTCGACTCAGGCAAGGACTTCGTAACCACCATCCTGCGACCGGAAGGCTTGGCATGGGTAGGCATAGGCTTCCTCATAACCGTGATACCGGTGCTCATAATCGGCATCATAGCCCTGCATACTCATAAATACGACTTCGGCACGATATGCGGCATACTGTGCGGATCGATGGCAAACCCAATGGCGTTGGGATACGCCAACGAGAACAGCAAGGGCGACGCGGCAAGCATATCCTACGCGTCGGTTTACCCGATAGGAATGTTTATAAGGGTCGTGATAGCGCAAATGCTCATCATGCTCTTCATGTGAACACTCGCGCCACATGAATAACCCTTTCTATTATTCACCGTCACCGGACTGTCTTGCGGCGGCCAAGGAGCTGACCGATTGGCTTGAAGGCAAGCCGTCGCCATTCAGCGACACGCGTGTGGACGAAAGTTTCAAGAAGGAGATAGACAAGGGAAAGATGTTCGGGGTGCTGATAGTGGATGGCGACAATGACCTGACAAAAGGGAAAAAGGTGAAATACGTCGCGGGCTACAGCGGCCAGATATGCGGCCGGGCAGATTGGGGCGGGTTCGTGCCTGCCGTGTTCGACTACCTGCGACCTGATGGTTATTTCAAGCGGCATGAAGCGGAAATAACCCAACTGAACAAAGACATAAAAGCGCAATCATTACATGTAATAGACGCTGATTCGGCCAAACGGCGTGAACGCGCCGCCGACAAGCGCCCTACCTTCGCGAAAGGAAAACGCGAGGGCGAGAGCGACGACGACTACGTGAGCAGGCGACAGTTTGAGAACGCGGAACTGCACAGGTGGAAACTCAGGCAAAGGGAAGCCGAGGAAAGCGTCGTGAAAGAAAAAGACCGCCTGGCACAGCTGAAGACCCTGCGACGGCAAAAGAGCGATGACCTGCAACGATGGCTCTTCCGCCAGTTCCGCATGCTCAACTCAAAGGGCGAGAGCAAAGACTTGATAGAGATACGCGGTGGTGACATACCGCCAGCGGGCAGTGGCGAGTGTTGTGAGCCACGATTGCTGCAATATGCCTTTCTGCACGGCTTGCGCCCGAAGGCCATGGCCATGTTCTGGTAGGGCGAGAGCCCAAAAGGGGAGGTGCGGCATCATCTCCATTTCTACCCGGCTTGCAATGGCAAGTGCAAGCCTATACTGAAATGGATGCTTCAAGGCATGGATGTCGACGACAACCCCTTGGAGAGCGAGAAAGGCGACGAGGGCTTGACGGCTCAACTGCAAACCGTCTACGAGGACGACGACGTCTGCATAGTGTGCAAACCAGCCGGACTGCTCTCCGTGCCGGGAAAGAGCGGACGCGCGAGCGTGCTCACGGCCATGAGGCGCAGGTTCCCCGACAGCCCGTCGCCGCTTATAGTGCACAGGCTCGACATGGCGACAAGCGGACTAATGATAATAGCCAAGACCATGCAAGCCTACCACGACTTGCAACGGCAGTTCGCCAACCATGAGATAAGAAAACGCTACGTGGCGGTATTGAGCCGTCCACTGCCCGATGACACGCCAAAGGAAGGCCGCGTGTCGCTGTCCATCAGGCCTGACCTCGACGACAGGCCACGACAGATCGTTGACAAGGAGCACGGCAGGGAGGCCCTGACATATTATAAACAAGTAGGCTCAAACCGCCTTTGGCTTTGGCCAAGGACAGGGCGAACACATCAGCTACGCCTGCATTGCGCCCACAAGCTCGGGCTGGACGACCCCATAAAGGGCGACACGCTCTACGGTACCCAAAGCGACCGACTATACCTGCATGCCGAGGCAATCAGCTTTAGACACCCGACGACAGGAAAGGACATGACATTCACTAAAAGGGCTCCTTTCTGAAAAATAAAAAGCAAATTGACACGCAAAAGTTTGCCAATATCAACATAAAAGGCTAACTTTGCAAAAGATAGGACAACAAGACACATGTAAGAGAAGGAATTCCGACATTCCAAAAAGAATGTCGGAATTCTTTTTCGTATGTCTGTTTCAATAAGTGATAATAACCATTTTAACTAATTATTTAATACTGTTTTTATCATGGCATACATGTCACAGGAAGGCTACGACAAGCTCGTAGCAGAAGTACGCAGACTTGAGTCTGTGGAGCGCCCTAAGGCTTCTGCGGCCATTGCCGAGGCAGCCGACAAGGGAGATTTAAGCGAGAACTCAGAATATGACGCGGCAAAAGAGGCCCAGGCCCATCTCGAGGCAAAGATCAACGAGATGAAGCTCACCATTGCCCACGCTAAGATCGTGGACACAAGTCGCCTGAAGACCGACGAGGTGCAGATATTGTCGAAGGTGAAGATTACCAACCTGCAAAACAACAAGTCGATGACCTACACCATCGTGTCGGAGAGCGAGGCAAACCTCAAGCAAGGCAAGATTTCCATCAAGACACCTATCGCGCAAGGCCTGCTCAACAAGAAGGTTGGCGAAGTGGTTGAGATTAAGATTCCGCGCGGCACCATAAAAGTGCGCATCGACGAGATAAGCATCGCCGAATAATCAGCGTCGCCAATAAATAAGACTGGAAAAACCAACAAATAAAAAAAAACAGGAGGGAATATATGTCTACGATTTTCAGTAAGATAGCCGCAGGGGAGATACCCAGTTACAAATGCGCCGAGGACGACAAGTTCTACGCTTTCCTCGACATCAACCCCGTGAAGAAAGCCCACACCCTGGTGGTGCCTCGCAAGGAGGTTGACTACATTTTCGACATGGACGACAACGACATCGCGGCCTTCGAGGTGTTCGCCAAAAAGGTGGCCATCTCCATCCGCAAGGCGTTCCCATGCAAGAAGGTGGCGCAAGTGGTGCTTGGCCTTGAGGTGAACCACGCCCACATTCACCTCATCCCCATCGACTCTGAGGCAGACGTTGACTTCCACAAGCACGTGAAGCTGAGCGAGGAAGAGATGAAAGACACTGCCGACAAGATATTGGAAGAGTTCAAGAAGCTCTAATCTTGCGATACACGCAAGATTGGCAAACAACAAAAGGACATTTGCTTTTTCGGGTGATTATTCCCTTGATTCGTTTTCAGGGAATAATCACCCGATTTATATCATTGCTGCATGTCGTGCAGCTTGTGGTAGTAGCCGTCTTTGGCCATAAGCTCATCGTGCGTTCCTCTCTCCACTATCCTGCCCTCGTGTATGACGCATATCTCGTCGCTGTTCTTGATTGTTGACAGCCTATGCGCCACGGCAACGGTGGTACGCGTCTTCATCAAGCGGTAGAGCGCGTCTTGCACCAGTCGCTCGCTCTCGGTGTCAAGGGCGGATGTCGCCTCGTCGAGGATAAGGATTGGTGGATTCTTCAAGATGGCACGCGCAATGCTGATGCGCTGCCTTTGTCCACCAGAGAGACGGCCGCCACGGTCACCTATGTTGGTGTCGAAACCGTTTTCCGTCTCCATTATGAAGTCGTAGGCATTGGCTATCTTGGCCGCGCGCGTTATCTCCTCATCGGTAGCGTCGTCCTTGCCAAATTTTATGTTGTTCTTTATGGTGTCGTTGAATAGGATGGCCTCTTGGTTGACGTTGCCTATGAGCGAGCGCAAGTCGTGTATGCCAAGGTCCTTGACATTGACCCCATCGATGAGCACCTCGCCTTCTTGCACGTCGTAATAACGCGGTATGAGGTCGAGCAAGGTCGACTTTCCGCTACCGCTCTGCCCCACCAGCGCGACGGTCTTGCCCTTGGGTATGACAAGGTTGATGTCTTTCAACACATACTGCAACTCGTCGGTATGCGTGTCGGTATAAGCGAACGACACGTGCCTGAACTCTATCTGGTGCTCAAACGACTTGATATGCACAGGATTGTCGTTGTCCTTGATATCTATCTCGGCCTTCAATATCTTGTCTATGCGCTCCATGGAGGCGAGACCCTTCGGAATGTTGTAGCTTGCCCTGGAGAAGTCTTTCAGCGGGTTGATGATGCTGTAAAGCATGACAAGGTAATAGATGAACGTTGGGCCATCGAGCAACGACTTGTTGAGCACCAATATGCCTCCTACCCACAGCACCACGATGATCATCACCGTGCCAAGAAACTCGGACATGGGATGGGCCATCTGCTGCCTTACGGTTACTTTCAACAACTGGTTGCGGTAAGAGGAGTTCACCTTGTCGAACCTTGCGTTCATCTTCTCCTCGGCGTTGAACGCCTTTATTATCCTGAGTCCGCCCAACGTTTCCTCCACTTGGCTCATGGTATCGCTCCACAGACTCTGTGCGAGAATGCTCTTGGCCTTGAGCTTCCTTCCCACGAAGCCCATGAACCATGTGAAGATGGGCGCGAAGATAATCGTGAAAATAGTGAGCTGCCACGATATGACTATCAACGTAACCAGATAGGCCACTATGAGGATAGGGTTCTTGAAAAGCATGTCGAGCGACGACATGATGCTGTTCTCCACCTCTTGCACGTCGCCGCTCATCCTGGCGATGATGTCTCCCTTGCGCTCCTCGCTGAAGAACGACAAAGACAAAGACGTTATCTTGTTGTAGAGCATGTTCCTGATGTCTCTCACCACGCCCGTGCGTATCGGCATGACCGTTGCCGACGACAGGAAATAGGCCATGGTCTTCAGGAAAGTGGTGAACGCGAGGAAGATGCCTATTATCAGCAATGTCGTGGTGGCTGAAGTGCTTATGATGAGCTCCTGCACGTAATACGACAGGTTGTTCTGCAGCACCTCCTTACTGAGCGCCCACGGCAAGAGTTCGTTGGCGCGCAAGCCACCGTCAACCTGGAAAAGGATTTGCAGGATTGGTATGAGCGCCGCGAAGGAGAAGATGTTGAGCAATGCCGAAAGCACATTGAAGAACACCGAGAAGAACAGGTATTTCTTGTATGGCGGCAAGAACCGCCTCAACACTATCAGGAACTCTTTCATGTATATGCCCTTGATGGATTTGTTTAAGACAGAAGCTCGCCCATCAGCGTTGCCGACGAGCTGCCCGTGATTCTCACTCTTACCGTTTCGCCTATATGGTGGTTTCCCTTTGGTATCACCACGGCCTTGTTTTGCGGCGTGCGTCCCATGAGCTGGTCATGGCTGCGCTTTGAGAATCGCTCTATGAGGATGTCAAACTCCTTGCCCTCGTCTTCCTTGTTTCGCTCGGCCGAGATTTGCGTCTGTAGGCTTATCAGCTCGTTGAGACGGCGTATCTTCTCCTCCTCGCTCACGTTATCGGGCAAGTGCTTGGCGGCATAGGTGCCAGGACGCTCTGAATACTTGAACATGAAGGCAGAGTCGAACCTCACTGTCTTCATCAAAGACAGCGTCTGCTGGAAGTCTTCCTCCGTCTCGTCGTGATAGCCCACGAATATGTCGGTCGTAAGTCCGCAATCGGGTATTATCCTTCTTATGGCGTCAACCTTGGCGAGGTATTCCTCACGCGTGTATTTCCTGTTCATGTCGCGCAGCACCTTTGAGCTGCCGCTCTGTGCCGGGAAGTGTATGTGGCTGCAGAGGTTTGGCTCGTCGGCAATGGCATGGAGTATGTCCTCAGTCATGTCCTCCGGGTTGCTCGTCGTGAAGCGCACACGCATGTCGGGCACGGCCTCAGCCACCTTGCGCAGCAGTTCGGCGAAAGAGCACACGTAAAGCTCCTTGCCTCCCTCTTCCTCTATGATGATGCCATTCTCCGGTCGCTTGCCGTTTGGCAAGAGTCCGTAGCTGTTGACGTTCTGTCCAAGCAATGTCACCTCCTTGAAGCCACGGTCGTGCAAGTCGCGCACCTCGGCGAGAATGCTCTCCACGTCGCGCGAACGCTCCCTTCCACGAGTGTAAGGCACGATGCAATAGTGGCAGAAGTTGTTGCAGCCGCGCATTATGCTGACGAAGCCGCTCACGTGGTTTCCGCCAATGCGTGTTGGCAGCACGTCGCGATAAGTCTCCGTGGTGGATAGCTTCACGTCGACGGCGGGCAGGCCTTGCTCTGCAGACGCCATCATCTCCGGCAAGCTCAAGTAGGCGTCAGGGCCACACACGATGTTGGCGTGATGGTTCTTCACGAGGTCGTCTCTCACGCGCTCAGCCATGCATCCAAGCACTCCGAGCACCGTCTTCGCACCCTTTTTCTTCTTGTCGGCGAAGAGCTGGTCTAGCCGCTGGTATATCTTGTTCTCGGCGTTTTCCCTTATCGAGCAGGTGTTGAGGAATATCGCGTCGGCTTCAGCCTCGTTGTCGGCAGGCTCATAGCCCGCCATCTTCATTACCGATGCCACCACCTCCGAGTCGGCGACATTCATCTGGCAACCATAAGTTTCTATATATAATTTCTTCATTGTGTTGTTCGTTGATGTGAATATATTGATGTTAATATATTATTAGTATCGCGCGGGCTAAACCGCCTTCCATTTGGCAATGCCTGCCCAAAGCACGTAGAAGAGTATTCCTGTTATCAGTCCGGCGAAGGCGTCCACGGCATAATGGGCGCGAATGTAGACCGTGGCGAAGAATATGCCGACGCATAATGGCAGCAGCGTGAGCACGAGTGCCTTGTTGCGCGTGCGCAGGGCAAGCAAGAAGCACACCACGGCAACACCTATGTGCGAGCTGGGGAAGGCTCCCGTGGGACGCTCGTTCTCGTGCACGTCGGCTATGAACTGGTAGCCAAAGCCGTCGGTCCACCCTGGGGGCCTCATTATATGCCACTGTCCGGCCATCTTGTCGCCCAATACAGGGAACACGCCCTTCACCACGTTCTCCATGCCTATGGCGGGATAATAATACATTGGTCCGGCCACGGGTATGAAGTCGAATATCAGGAAATAGGTGAAAAACGTGGCCAAGATGATGAAGCAGCACTTCTCAAACTCCTTGTTTCTCGCGAAGAAATAGAAGAAGCTCACCATCATGATAATGGGATAATAAGACACGTATGACAGCTCGAGAAACTCGCTCAACAGCGGTTGCGCGCATCTCTCGGCGAAGACGAGTGCCGGCTGGAAGCCGAAGATTTCCTGGTCCCATGCCGCGAACACGTGGTCGAGGTTAGGGAAAAGCGAGTTGATGTCGCACGTGTCTTGATACCACCATGCCAATAGCGACATTTGAATGATGACACGGAGGAAGCTGGTCATCTTGCACGGCATGAACCTGTATACCGCCCACAGGCCCATGGTGATGGCGGCCACACGCACGCGTCCCCAAATCATGGCTTGGGGATTGTCTATCTTGGTGAAACAAAACAGCACCACCAAAAGCGTGACAGCCGCGTAAGCGAGTATCACCCATTCGAGTGCCAAAAGGCCCTTGCGCGGCCTCTCATCTATCGTGAATAAATCTTTTAACTTCAAGGTTGACTATCTATAAAACGTCTAAAGCCAATGGTTATCCTTGTACCACCCGATAGCTCTCCTCACACCATCGCGAAGCTTGAAGCGCGGGGAGAAACCCAACTCGTCGCACGCCGGCTCGATGTCGCACCGCCAGTTGCGCTGTCTGAGGATGTTAAACTTGTCGTTGTTGAGCACTATCAGCTTTCCGGTGGCCCTGCCCACATACTCTCCCACGAGCGTGACAAGCCTCAACACCCATACCGGGGCGGTAATCCTTATCCACCAAGGCTTGCCCAGCTCCTCGTGTATGTAGTCGCTGAAAGTGGTGCTCTGGTACACGTCGCCATCCGACAGGAAATACTTTCTTCCCGACATGCCGTGGTCAAGGGCGAGAAACACCGCCTGCACGAGATCCTCCACGTAGATGAAGGTAATGTCCTGACGGCGATAGCCCACCGCGAAATCCAGATGGTCGCGTATGCTTTTCGCCATCACGAAATAGTCTTTCTCGCGTGGCCCGTAGACACCCGTGGGGCGAAGCACTATGTAATTGAAATCGTTGCCTATCGAGTCGAGAAACCGCTCTGCCATGAGCTTGCTCTTTCCGTAAGCCGTGTTTGGCCGCGGCGTGTCGTTCTCGTCTATCTCCTGGTAAGGCTGTTTCTCCTTTATGGCGCCGAAAACGCTCAGGCTGCTCATGTAGACAAAGCGCTTTATGGGCATGTGGAGCTTCAGGATGGCGTTGACAAGGTTCTTGGTGCCCTCATAGTTCACCTTCATGAAATCGTCCCTGTGCAGACACTTGGTGACACCCGCCGCGTGCACCACATAGTCGAAGTCGTGACCGCGGAGCGCGTCGGTGAGCGCACTCTCTGAAGAGAAGTCAAGGTCCAGGAAATGGATGCGCCCGTCTTGCAGATACCGCCGCGAGCTGGTGCTCCTCACACCCGCCCACGTCTCAAAGCCGCGTCGCAACGCCTCCTCTACAATAAAACTGCCAATAAAGCCGCTGGCACCGGTTATTAATATCTTCATAATCAAACAGGTTACAAAGTTAATACTTAAATCAGAATATTTTGCAAAATAATGTGATTTAATTAGGATTGTTGGAAAGTTTTTCGTTAATTTGCAGGTAAATATAATTCAAACCTTTTTATACTATGGGAAAGAAGGACCATCAATCCAAGAAAGAACGTCGAGGCGGCAAGCGCATGACAAAGAATCAGCTTGCCAAGGTTCTTGAGGCATTTTTCAGTTCGCAACCAGACAAGACCCTGACCCTTAAAGAAATATTCCACTCGCTTCGCCTTAACACGCATCCATTGAAGATGCTCGCCATGGACATCATGGATGAGATGTCGTGGGACGACGCCATAACCAAGGTCAGCGACAACTCGTATAAGCTCAACACCAATGGGCAAGTGCAGGAGGGCCGCTTCGTGAGAAAGTCGAACGGCAAGAACTCGTTTATCCCCGACGGGAGCGACAAGCCCATCTTCGTGTCGGAGCGCAACTCCATGTCGGCACTCACGGGCGACCGCGTAAGGGTGTCGATGATGGCTCGCCGACGCAACCACATCAAGGAGGCGCAGGTGATAGAAATACTGCAAAGGGCGAAAGACCAGTTCGTGGGCAGGCTGAGGGTAGACAAGTACATAGCGTTCCTCGTGACGGCGGAGAACACCATGGCGCAAAACATCCTCATACCGAAAAACAAGCTCAAAGGCGGAAAGAGCGACGACAAGGCCGTGGTGAAAGTCACGGCATGGCCCGACAGCGAGCACAAGAGCATCATTGGCGAGGTGGTCGACGTGCTGGGTAAGACCGGCGACAACGACGTGGAGATGAACACCATACTCGCGCAATACGGACTTCCATACAAATACCCGAAGAACGTGGAGGCGGCAGCCGAGAAGATCACTGGTGAGATAACCGAACAGGACGTGGCCGAGCGCGAGGACTTCCGCGACACGTGGACTTGCACCATAGACCCGAAAGACGCCAAGGACTTCGACGACGCGCTGTCTATAAAGAAGCTCGACAACGGGCTTTACCAAGTCGGCGTGCACATAGCCGACGTGAGCCACTACGTCACCGAGGGGTCTATAATAGACCGCGAGGCGGTGAAACGCGCCACGTCGGTCTACCTTGTCGACCGCACCATACCGATGCTGCCCGAGCACCTCTGCAACTTCGTGTGCTCGCTCCGCCCAAACGAGGAAAAGCTCTGCTACAGCGCCATCTTCGACCTCGACGACAACGCGGAGATAAGGGCCTCGCGAATAGTGCACACCATCATACGCTCCAACCGCCGATACGCTTACGAGGAGGCGCAGCAGGTGCTGGAAGACAACGGTGTGGTCGACGGCACCGGGAAACCAGCCAACCCCGGCAAGGAAGGCTACAAGGACGAGTATGGCTGGGAGATATGCACGCTCGACAGGCTTGCCAAACTCTTGCGCAAGAAGAGGTTCAAGGATGGCTCGGTGATGTTCGACACCGAGGAGCTGCACTTCGACATCGACGAGAAGGGACACCCCATACGCTGCTATTTCAAGCGCTCAAAGGACGCCAACAAGCTCATCGAGGAGTTCATGCTCCTCGCCAACCGCACCGTGGCTGAGAGCGTGGGGCGCGTGCCGAAAGGCAAGAAGCCAAAGGTGTTCCCTTACCGTGTGCACGACAACCCTGACCCTGAGAAGATGGAGACCCTAAGGAAGTTCATTGCCCCGTTTGGCTTGAAGGTAAAGACCGACGGCACGCGCAAGGCCATGATAAAGAGCATCAACAAGCTCATGACCGACGTGGGAGGGCAACGCGAGGCCAAGGTGGTGCAGACCGTGACGCTGAGGGCGATGATGAAGGCCAAGTATACCACTCACAACATTGGACACTTCGGGCTCGGGTTCGACTATTACACCCACTTCACATCGCCCATTCGCCGCTATCCCGACACCATGGTGCACCGATTGCTCACGAAATACCAAAACGGCGGACGCTCGGCCAACGAGAAGCACTACGAGGACTTGTGCGAGCACAGCTCCGACATGGAGCAACTGGCACAGAACGCCGAGAGGGACTCCATAAAGTTCAAGATGGTGGAGTTCATGGGCGACAAGATCGGCAACGAATACGACGCCCACATCTCAGGCATCACGTCGTATGGCATATACGCCGAGATAGACGAGAACCACTGCGAGGGAATGGTACCCATGCGCGACCTCGACGACGACTACTACGAGTTTGACGAAAAAAACTTCTTGCTGCGAGGGCGAAGGCATCATCACAAGTATCAGCTTGGCGACCCAATACGCATAAAGGTGGCAAGGGCCAACGTGGAGAAACGGCAACTCGACTTCACGCTCGCCAATACCATGAAAAACGAAAAAGACAAGCACACGGGCAATAAGAAATAAGAAAACGGCCAAGTAGAAAACATTACATTTTCATATCCACAATACTCGCGGGTATTGTGGATTTTTTAATGCCATTTATTTTATTAGATAATGAAATAATTTAAGTTAAAAACGATTATTTCATTTATTTTTCAAATATATTTCATATTTTTGCGACATAAAACTTGTTTTTTCCTTTGAAAAGGAATTTCCAAGAGCTAATTATTATTTCTAAACCAAAAACTTTCATTTATGAAAAAACAATTGCTATTCATCGTGTCAGCAGCCATGGCCATGCAATTAAACGCGGCGCCGGAAAACACTCCTGCAAGTGAATCCAACGACGCGACAGAAATCTCAACAGTCGACAATGAGCAGCAATCAGCCAAGCAAGAGTCGAAATGGGAGAGCATACTCAGCCACATGCCCAAGTTTTCCGGCTACCTTCAGACTGGCTGGAACTACAGCAAGACCACCGCTGACGGCGCGCGCTCATCATCGTCGTTCCAGGCCAAGCGTCTGCGCTTGATAATGGATGGCAACGTTGGCGAGAAGGTTGACTTCCGCCTGCAGATAGAGGCCTTCAACGGCATCGCGGGCTCTACCAACGGCAACAAACAGAAGAACATCCAGGTGATGGACGCTTTCGCAACATTGAAACTGTTGCCTGAGTTCAAGATTCGTGCCGGACAATTCTATACGCCTTTAGGCTACGAGAACTACGACATCTCTCCGAAGACCCTGGAGACCGTTGACTTCTCCAACATCGTTTACCGCATGGCGTGCCGCAACCCATACGAATACAACCTCGTGGACTACGGACGTGACCTCGGCGTGATGATCATTGGGACGCCTTCGACAGCGGCAAGGGTTTCCGCTACCTGCACTACGACTTGGCGCTGACCAATGGCGGACTGCCTTGCAAGGACGACCAAAACAGCTCAAAGGACGTGTATGCCAGCGTGACGGTGCGCCCCACAAAGTTCTTCAACGTGAAGGCCACATACAACTATGGCAAATACTCAAGCAACTCCTTGGCAGGAGGCACCGGCGTGGGCTCTGGCAAGTATAATCCGCTCAACCGCTTCGTGGTGGGCGCATGGTACAACGACCCCAACGGCATCGACCTGCGCGCTGAGTATGGCGTGATGACATCGAAGGTGGACAACGTGAAGTTAGTCGACGAGCAAGGCGCTTACTTCCTCGCGGCCTACCACCTCGGCAAATGGTTGCCAATGGTGCGCTGGGACATGTACAAGGACCACAGCAAGTATTATGAAGGCGACAAGCTGCTGAGCCGCGAGACCACGACAAACAACTACAACCGCATTCTCGTGGGCTTGAACTACCAGCTTTTCAAGAACGTCACCATACAGTTCAACTACCACCACTTCTTCTACGACAAGGAGGCAAAGGACGCCATTGGATACGACGGCAACAACCAGATACAGCTGATGGGCCGCTTCGCGTTCTGACGCTTGACAATTAACGATACTCCATAACCGATAAATTAACTTTAATTTTTTTTCTACCTATGAAAAAACTGTTTTTCCTCTTGCTCGCCAGCATCATCGGCACAAGCGTCTACGCTCAGCACCTGGGCACTGAATACCGCTTGAAGAAAGTGATACGCGTTCCGGCACGTCAGGGCATCGCCGCCGACAAGGACTATTTCTACCTCTCCGACACGCGCGGACTGTATAAGTATGACCACAACTGGAACCTCGTGCAGAAGAGGGTGCAATCGAAGAGCGACCCCTTGTTCCCGCATCCTGAGAAGGCAAACCATTTTGGCGACATCGACGTGTACGACGGCAAGATTTACACTGGCAACGAGCACTTCAACCTCGGCCGTGGCGAGAACATCGCCATCTCCGTCTACGACGCCAAGACCTTGAAGTGGATTGAGGACATTCCATGGAGCCCCGAGTCGGGACAGGTGGAGTGCTCCGGCCTCGCCGTTGACCGTGAGAGCGGACTCATCTGGATGTCAGACTGGGTGGACAGCCGCTATGTTTACGCTTACAGCCTCGACACTAAGAAATACTACACCAAGATGCAGTGCCGCCCTGAGCCTTACTGGTGCCAAGGCATCTACATCGCAGACGGCAAGATGCTCTTCTCTGCCGACGACGGTGAGTCTACTTACAACATTTCCGACAACCTCTACATTGCCGACATCGCCGGCGCTCCTTACTATGGCTTGAAGCAAGGCACAGAGCCCGTGAAGGCTGACCCATGGAACGTGAAGACCGACGAGAACGGCAAGGTGGTGAAGCGCACTGGCCTCATCGCAGGCGGCGCTTTCGCACGCCCCCTCACATTGTTCCGCGAGATGAAGGACTTCCGCCGCTGCGGCGAGATCGAGGGCCTCACCGTTGACCCATTGACCGACGACCTCCTGGTGCTCAACAACCGTGGCACGCAAATCATCCTCGGCATGAGCCAGGGCCCGTTCGCCGAAGAGGGCTACACCGAAGAGATACACGAGGTGTATGTGTACGAGAAGATAAAGTAATAAGACATGTCTTGATACTACATAGAAATAATATCACATAAAAACGGCAAATCCCCGACTCAGCGCTCTGAGTTGGGGATTTGTGTTAACCTAAAAAACTAACTTTTAAACCTAAAAACTTAAAACCTATATGAAACAATCTACTAACCTAAACTGTGTATATGAAATAAAATCTAATAAGATGACCTTCTCACGAAGGCCATTGTCCGTTCGACGCTGCAAAATTAGGCAGAATAGGAATACGCACCAAATATTTTCAAAGGGTTTATGTATTTTTTCCAATTTCGTTTGACTTTAGTCAATACTGTAAACACAAGCACATAATAGTTAACACTCGTTTATAATCATAACAACCTTAAAAATATCTATCAGCCTGTTTATAAGAGGTTAAGAAGAACGCGTCGCCGTTTTGTGTGCGCACACATATTTTTGACATATATCAAAAATAAGGCAGAAAAACGAATAAAACGCTGAAAATAATTTGGGGCTATCGTAATTCTGCCTACCTTTGCAGTGTCAAAAGGAAAAAGGAACTTCCGACAAGGAGTTCAACCCTCGCGAGAAGGTCATTCCTGAAAAAGACGCATAACATTTGAAGATTAGTAGATTGTTTCATATAGGTTTTTAGTTTTTAGGTTTAAAGTTAGTTTTTAGGTTTTCATTAGGTCTTAGTTAGTTTTTGGTAAATAAATTAAGATTGGTTTTTAGGTTAACACAAATCCCCAACTCTGAGCGCAGAGCTGGGGATTTGATTTTTTATATGGGCTTGACATTTTATGCCTTACGCCTTGGGCAGAATGGGCCCAATATGCCCAATGGGCCTATTAAGCATAATATGCCTATTAGTAATACCAAAAAAATACCACGGCGTGGTATTGTCTGTACCACACCGTGGTATTCGCAGTACCACACCGTGGTATTCGCAGTACCACGCCGTGGTATTGTCAGTACCACGCTTTGGTATTCGCAGTACCACGCCGTGGTACTGACGCTGATAAAATCAATTGTCTGCCTGGATTTCCTCAAAGGCGGCTTTCTCAGCCGCGGCGATGATGTCCTCGCGCTCGCCTTCCTTCTCTGAAAGAATGGTCTCACGCTCCTCTCCCAGCGCGCTCTCACGCTCTGAATATACACGCTCGCGGAAAGCCGTCTCGTGCTTCGTGGAGTCGTCTTCAGTGGCCGTGGTGTCCATGAAGGCCTGCGTGGAGTCGAGGTTCGGCAGAGGGTTAACGGGTTCTTCCTCCATCTTGGTGCGCTCACTCTTTGCCTTGAACACGGCATCTATGAACTGTGGCTCACGCTTCAGACGCTCCAGGGTGTCTTTCGAAGCCTTTTGCTGGCTCTCCTTCTTTGAGAAGCCGTCGCCCTTGCAACCCTCAACGCCCTCAAGCAATATCTGATAGCTGAAAACGGGGTTGCCGTCATTGTCTTTGCCACTGCTCAGGAGCTTGAAGTCGAGCTGCACCTTGTTTTTCTGCGTCCACTCGATGAGCTTCGACTTGAAGTTCACCTCCTTGTAAGCCACCTTGTCTATGTTTATCATGTTAGACAAGATGCGCTTCTTGATGAACGTCATGCAAGCGTCGTATCCCCTGTCAAGGTATAACGCCCCTACGAGAGCCTCGAAGGCGTTGCCCCCGAGATAGCTGTTGTGGGTGTTGGAGCGGCTGCTGGAGAGAATGAGGTTGCATATACCCATTTCCTTTGCCAACTTGTTGAGCGTTTCCCGCTGCACGAGTTTCGAGCGCGTGTTGGTGAGGAATCCCTCACGCTTTCCGGGGAAATGGCGGAACACGATGTCGCCCACGGCGCAATCGAGCACCGCGTCGCCAAGAAATTCCAGTCGCTCGTTGTTGACAGGCTTACCCTTATTGTTGCGATGCCTGACGCTCTTGTGCATCAGCGCTATCTTGTAATAAGAAATGTTGTGAGGATATACGCCTATGATTGAATACAACGAAGCATAAAGCTCCTTCTCCTTCCGGAAAGGGAGCTTTATGCGATCTATTATGTTGACTAACATAAAAAGTTATTCAGCAAATTTCTTGAAGATGACACAAGCGTTGTGTCCGCCAAAACCAAACGTGTTGGAAAGTGCGGCACGCACCTCGCGCTTCTGTGGCTTGTTGAACGTGAAGTTCAGCTTATAGTCGAGCTCTGGGTCGTCGTCGCCTTCCTCATGGTTGATTGTAGGAGGCACCACGTCGTTGACCACGCTCAGCACGCTGAACATGGCCTCAGCTGCACCGGCAGCACCGAGCATGTGGCCCGTCATCGACTTCGTGGAAGAGATGTTCAGCTTGTAAGCGTCGTCTCCGAAGAGGTCCTTGATGGCCTTTGCCTCCGACAAGTCGCCCACGTGGGTCGACGTGCCGTGCACGTTGATGTAGTCGATGTCGGATGTTGACAGTCCGGCGTCTTTCAAAGCCTCCTGCATGACGAGCTTAGCACCGAGTCCCTCAGGGTGCGAAGCCGTGATGTGGTAAGCGTCGGCGCTCATTCCCTCGCCCGCCATCTCAGCGTAGATGTGCGCTCCACGCTTCTTGGCATGCTCCAGGGTCTCGAGAATGAGGCAAGCAGAGCCCTCGCCCATGACGAAACCGTCGCGGCTGCCGCTGAATGGGCGGCTGGCGTGCTCAGGATCGTCGTTGCGCGCTGACAAGGCCTTCATGGAGCAGAAACCACCAAGTCCACACTCCGTGATAGCCGCCTCAGCGCCTCCAGCCAAGATGATATCCGCCTTTCCAAGACGCAACAGGTTGAATGCGTCGGCAAGGGCATGGGAAGAAGATGCGCAAGCGCTTGTCGTCACATAGTTAGGACCATGGAACCCGAAATGGATACTGATCTGGCCTGCCGTGATGTCGGAAATCATTTTGGGGATAAAGAACGGGCTGAACTTAGGGCCATCAGCCAAATGCTGGCCATAGTACATCACCTCCTCCTGGAAAGTCTGTATGCCGCCGATGCCAATGCCATAGACAACGCCAACGCGGTTCTTGTCAACTGTGTCCAGGTCAATCTTTGAGTCGGCCACAGCCTGAACAGCCGCCGCGACGCCAAGTTGGGTGCAACGGTCCATCTTGCGGGCATCCTTGCGGTCGATGTAATCGGCTGCCTTAAATCCCTTGACTTCACAAGCGAACTGAGTTCTGAACTTGGAAGGGTCAAAAAGCGTAATAGGAGCCGCGCCGCTCTTGCCTTCAAGGATGTTTTTCCATGTCTCCTCGACACTGTTGCCAAGCGGAGTGAGAGCGCCAAGTCCTGTTACTACTACTCTGTTCAATTCCATTTGATAAACTTTCGTTAATACAAAAAAAGCGTTTAATGGCAATCATTAAACGCTGGGTATGACGCCAAACTTAATTATTTAGCGTTCTCGTTGATGTAGTTGATGGCATCCTGGACAGTCTGGATAGTCTCAGCCTTGTCGTCAGGGATAGAGATGCCAAACTCCTTCTCAAACTCCATGATGAGCTCGACAGTGTCGAGAGAGTCTGCGCCAAGATCGTTGGTGAAACTTGCCTCAGGCTTAACGTCTGCCTCGTCAACACCAAGCTTATCTACGATGATTGCCTTAACCTTTGATTCAATTTCTGACATAATTGTAGTCTTTTTATTTTATTAATTAATAAATGAAAATTCAAAACATTTTTTCTCAAAAACTTTTGCAAAGTAACTAACTTTTTGGCAATTACGCAAATAAAACGTTGAAAAAATGAAGTAATGATGCACAATAGATAGCATATTGTGCATTTATGTTGCCTTTTCGATTGATATATATCATCATTGGCCCACTAATTTAATCTGTGAAAAGGTTGTATAGTTCGAAATAAGTTATTAATTTTGCAGAAATCCAAAGACAATTAATTCAAGTATGTCATTTACCCAGAAATGTAACGAAATCTTCAATAAAGCCATTGAGGATTACCACGTGAAAAACGACATTGACACCCCTATCAGCAACCCTTACGGGCACGACACGATAGAGAACCGCCTGTACCTGAAATGTTGGATTGATAGCGTGCAATGGCATATGGAGGACATCATCCGTGACCCGCACATCGACCCGCAAGAGGGCATGCAGCTCAAGCACCGCATAGACCGCTCCAACCAGGATCGCACTGACCTCGTGGAGCAAATCGACTCGTGGTTCAGGCAGCATTTCTCCGACGTCACGCCAAGGCCAGATGCGCGCCTGAACACCGAAAGCCCCGCCTGGGCTGTGGACAGGCTGTCCATACTCGCGCTGAAGATTTACCACATGAGGGAGCAGGCCAATCGCCAGGACGCCACTCAGCAGCACCGTGAGCTGTGCAACGGAAAGCTCAACGTGCTGTTGGAGCAGCAGAAAGACCTGTCGCTCGCCATCGACCAGTTGCTCGACGACATCAAGGAGGGAAAGAAATACATGAAGGTGTATAGGCAAATGAAGATGTACAACGACCCGAGCACCAATCCCATACTCTACCAAAAGAAGTGAAGACCGACCATATACTCATAATGCGCTTCTCCGCCATGGGCGACGTGGCCATGACGGTGCCCGTGGTGTATGCCCTCGCCAAGGAATATCCCAACCTGCGGATAACAATGCTCTCGCAACCCTTCGCCAGACCTCTGTTCGAGGACCTCGCGCCTAATGTCAGCTTCATGGAGGCCGACATAAAAGAGGAATACAAGGGCATAAAAGGGCTAAACTCACTTTACAGGAGATTGGTGGCAAAGCAATTCACGGCGATAGCCGACTTGCACAACGTGTTGAGGTCCAGCTACTTGAGGATGAGATTCAACCTCAGCCAAAACAACGTGGCGCATCTCGACAAGCACCGCGACCTGAGGAAACAGCTCACCGCCGTGAAAGACAAGGTGATGGAGCCCATACCGACGGCGTTCGACAACTATAAAGACGTGTTCGCCAGGTTGGGCTATCCAATAAAGAGCATCGACTTCAAGTCGGTATTCACTTCCAAGGGCCCGTTGAGATTGCTGCCCGCGGAGATAGGCGAGAAAAAAGACTTCCAGCAATGGATAGGCATAGCGCCTTTCGCGGCACATGAGGGCAAGGCTTACCCTCTCGACAAAATGGAGATGGTAGTCGACGGCATCGTCGACAGGCATCCCTCGGCACGCTTCTTCCTCTTCGGTGGCGGAAGCCGCGAGGCCGAACTGTTGAAAGGCGTGGCGGAAAGGCATAAATGCTGCACGGTGGTGCCAGGACTGCTACACGGCCTGCGAGAGGAACTCATACTCATGAGCAACCTCGACGTGATGGTGAGCATGGACTCGGCCAACATGCACCTTGCCTCGCTTGTAGGCACCACGGTGGTGAGCGTGTGGGGAGCCACGCATCCCTACGCCGGATTCATGGGATGGAACCAAAAAGAGGAAAACGCCGTGCAGGTGACCCTGCCTTGCCGGCCATGCTCCATCTTCGGCAACAAGCCATGCCGAAGGGGAGATTACGCCTGCCTAAGACAAATAGAGCCATCCGACATAATACAGAAAATAGAGAACAACTTATGAAATAAAAACAGTGGATAACACTGTGGATAAGGCTGTGGAAAACGATTGCGATTTCCACAGCCTTATTGTTTAAGCCCAATCCGTGGGGATATCAACATGGTTGTAAAAACCTTTTCAAGGCATTTTCAACAGTTTATCACAAGCAAAAGTTATTCAACTTATACTTATCAACATTTCCACCATTTTGTGGAAAACAACGTAATGGCCTATTAGCAAGACTTTTCATATTACACCAGCATGTAGATAATCATTGCTACACGGTTAATAATTTAAGACGCAAATATTCCGGCAATAAAGTATCAACATATCAACAGGCAATCATCATACTATTATTTTTCTTTTAAATTTTAAAATAGAATAGATAATAATAATAAGGTTGTGGAAAATGGTTAACTTTGCATCCATGCAAGGACTGTCTATTCTTATACCCGTATACAAAGACTCATGCGTGGCACAGGCTTTGGTATTGCGGCGCCAATGCCAGGGCTTGGAGATGCAATGGGAAATAGTGGTGGCGGACGACGGCTCACCCTCGCCTTACGATGCCTTGAACGACGAGATAAGCTCGATTGGCGGTTGCAGGCTTGTCAAGCGGCGCGAGAACGTCGGCAGGGCGGCCATAAGAAACTTTCTCGCGCGTGAGGCACGGTTCGACACATTATTATATATAGACGCAGGAATGATGCCCTCTGAGGGCTTTATCGACGCTTACGCCAGGAACATGGGCCTGGCCGATGTCGTGGTAGGCAGCTTGAAGGTGGCGAAAGGCAGTGTCGACTTGTCGAGCCTGAGGTGCAGAAACGAGATGAAGGCGGAGCGAGGCTATTCTGTCAGCAAGAGCAATGAGCGACCATACGCGAATTTCCATTCAGGCAACTTCATGGCTGAAAGGCATGTGGTGACAGACAACCCTTTCCGTGAGGAGATAAAGACCTACGGCTATGAGGACACGCTCTTCGGCAAAGGCTTGGCCGACAACAACGTAAGCGTCTTGCACATCGACAACCCATTGTTGTTCGTGAGGTTCGAGAGCAACGCGCGTTTCCTGGAAAAGACCGAAGAGGCCATGCGCACGCTCTACGCTTACAGGAACGAGCTGGAAGGCTATTCCGCCCTACTCCACCTTGTGGACCGCCTGCGACGCCATCATCTATTGTGGATAACAGTGTGGATAACTCGGTTGACAAACGTTGCGGTAAGGCGCAGGCTTATGGGCGACAATCCCAGCCTCTTTCTGTATAATGTATTCAGAGTGTGCTGTCTTTCAAGATATTACATGAAGAGATAGCTTGTTTTCCACATTCATGTAGATTACACATTTGAAATGTGGGTAAGGAAACATGAACGTTTCCGCCAAAAATAACTAACTTTGCAAATAACAAGCATATTGCCACGGTAACAATATTCAGCAAATGGACAAAACAGCAGAAAAGGAGGAACAGATATTAATAAGCATAACAGGTCAGGACAGGCCCGGTCTCACGGCGTCTGTCATGGCCATCTTGGCTAAATATGGCGCACAAGTGCTCGACATTGGCCAGGCGGACATCCATTCCACCTTGTCGCTCGGCATTCTCATGCGTCTCGACGGCATGCACTCGTGGCAAGTGATGAAGGAATTGCTGTTCAAGGCCACGGAGCTGGGCGTGAACATAGATTTCTCCCCCATCAGCGACGATGAGTATGAGAGCTGGGTGAACCATCAGGGCAAGAACCGCTACATACTCACCCTTATAGGCCGTTCGCTCTCGGCGCGCCAGATAGAGGCCACCACGAAGATAATAGCCGAGCAAGGCTTGAACATCGACTCAATATTGCGTCTCACGGGCAGGATGAGCATCAAGCATCCGGAGCGTAACGTGAGGGCATGCATAGAGTTCTCGCTGCGAGGCAATCCGGCCGACACGGCGGCCATGCAGAAGGAGCTGATGAACATGTCGCAGGAGATGGCCGTGGACTTCTCGTTCCAGCATGACGACATGTATCGCAGGATGAGGAGACTGATTTGTTTCGACATGGATTCCACGCTCATACAGACCGAGTGCATAGATGAACTGGCAAAGCGCGCCGGGGTCGGCGACAAGGTGAGTGAGATAACGGCGCGCGCCATGCATGGGGAGATAGACTTCAAGGAGAGCTTCAAGGAGCGCGTGGCGCTGTTGAAGGGTCTCGACGCGAGCGTGATGAAAGACATAGCCGAAAACATGCCCATCACGGAAGGCACAGACAGGCTGATGAGCGTGCTGAAGACTTGCGGATACAAGATTGCCATCCTGAGCGGAGGATTCACCTATTTCGGTGAATACTTGCGGAAGAAATACGGCATCGACTACGTTTACGCCAACGAGTTGGAGATTGGCGACGACGGCAAGTTGACGGGCCGCTATGTCGGCGATATAGTGGACGGGCAACGCAAGGCGGAGCTTCTGAAGCTCATAGCGCAGGTGGAAAGGGTGAACCTTGCCCAGACCATAGCCGTGGGTGATGGCGCCAACGACCTGCCGATGATTGGGGAGGCCGGACTGGGCATAGCCTTCCACGCCAAGCCTCGCGTGGTGGCAAACGCCAAGCAGAGCATCAACACGATGGGAATAGACGGCATACTTTATTTCCTTGGGTTCAAGGACAGCTACCTTGGCGAGCAAGGAAAGCTGT